>DASPSY010000094.1:0-83960 GCA_035623685.1 Gaiellaceae bacterium | reverse complement strand
AGCGCCTCGACGTCGAGCTCGCCGTCGTCGCGGCGGAACTTCATCAGGTTCAGCGAGGCGAGGTTGCACGCGGAGTCGTCGATGTGCATGTACTCCGAGCACGGGTTCGAGGCGTTGATGCGACCCGTGTTCGGACACGTGTGCCAGGCGTTGATCGTCGTGTCGTACTGGACGCCGGGATCTGCGCACTGCCACGCCGCGTCGGCCATGTCGCGCAGCAGCTTCCGCGCCTTGACCGTCTCGATCACCGTGCCGTCGGTGCGTGCCGTCAGGTTCCAGTCGACGTCGGCCTCGACGGCCTCCATGAACGCATCCGTCACGCGCACGGAGTTGTTCGCGTTCTGGTACTGGATCGACGCCCAGTCACCCGAGTCGAGCGTCATGTCGTAGCCGGCCCGCTCGAGGACGCGCGCCTTGCGCTCCTCCTTGGCCTTGCACCAGATGAACTCGTCGACGTCCGGATGATCGACGTCGAGGACGACCATCTTGGCCGCGCGCCGCGTCTTGCCGCCGGACTTGATCGTCCCGGCCGACGCATCCGCGCCGCGCATGAAGCTCACCGGGCCGGAGGCGTAGCCGCCCTTGGAGAGCTGCTCCTTGGAGGAGCGGAGCTTCGACAGGTTCAGCCCGGAGCCCGAGCCGCCGCGGAAGATGATCCCCTCGCGGCGGATCCAGTCGAGGATCGACTCCATCGAGTCCTCGATCGAGAGGATGAAGCAGGCCGAACACTGCGGCTTCTCCTCGAAGCCGACGTTGAACCAGACCGGGGAGTTGAAGGAGGCGAGCTGGTTGACGAGGATCGCCTTCAGCTCGGCCTCGAAGGTGTCGGCCTCCTCGTCGGAGGCGAAGTAGCCGCCCATGCGGCCCCAGCTGCCGACCGTGTCGACGACGCGGCCGACCATCTGGCGGACGCTGAACTCGCGCTCGGGCGAGGACATGCGGCCGCGGAAGTACTTCTGCGCGACGATGTTCGTCGCGGTCTGCGACCAGAACTTCGGGAACTCGACGCCCTTCTGCTCGAACGTCGGCTTGTCCTTGCCGGCGATGAAGGCGTCACGCGTCTCCCACTCGATCTCGTCGAACGGATCGCGCCCGGGAATGGTGAAGTAGCGACGGACCGCAAGGCTCGCGGTGTCGTCGACGACAGCGTTCTTGACCTCGCCGGCGGGTGCTTGCGTCTCCAGTTCGTTGGCGGTCGCCATGCCTTCCCTCCCGAGCAGTTGTCCCTGACGGTATCGATCTCGATCGGGCGTGGTGTTGCGTCTGCTAGGAGGCGCCGCCGACCGGGATGTGGACCTTACGAACCGTTTCGGACGGAACGAATTTTACCGTTCGGAGTGCCTGCGAAGCCGCTTCCGAAGCGGGATCAGGGCTACTTGGGTGCGTCCGGCGGCGTCGCCGGCGAGTGCGCTGGCCGAGGGTTGCCGCCGGCTCGCCGAGCCTGCAGTCGGCGTGCGCCGTAGCTCGCTCCCGCGGCTGCGATCAGCAACAGTCCTAAGCCGGCGAGGATGAGCAACGGCAGTGGAATCGACGTTGCGTTTCCGGGGCCGAGGTCGCTCGCGACGCTCTGGATGAAGCCCTTGTCGCTGTGGGTCTGGAGGCTCCGCTGCGCCGGCACCGGCGTGTCGGGCGGCGGATCGCCAGGGCCGTTCTGGTTGTGGTACGCGAGGATCGCCGCCTCCATCGCCCGGTGGATGTCGTCGTAGTACGACCCGTAGATCTGGATGTCGGGGTGGAGGTGGGCCAGTGCCTCGGTGTAGCAGTGAAGTGGATATGTATGGTCGATGTGCCCGTCGTACTCGTCGTTGAGCAGGAGCTCCCAGCACGGCGCAGTCGCGCCCGCGCGCGCGACGCCGAACGCGAGCACGGCGGCGAGTGCGGCGAGGACGAGGGCGACGGACTTGAGGAATCGGGGCATGGTGAAACCGGCTGCGGCCAAGCCGCTGAGTCTAACCATGCCCACTGTGTCGGACGGGGATGTGGCCGTCGTAATCCGGATGTAAGCGCTCTGTAAGCGTCTCGCCTCCGCTCAGGCCGCTGTCCTCCAGGCCCTGTGTTAGCTTCGCCGCGAGATGCGCCGACCGGGCCCAGGCGGGGTGACGCTGTCCGCCGCGGTCGCCGGAATCGTCGTGGCGGCGATCTTCTTCGGTGAGGGCCTGAGCGAGGGGCGCCTGTTCTGGATCGGCGTGGCCGTGCTCGTGGTCACGGCGCTCGGCTGGATCCTCGCGCCTCCCACCCTCTCGCGACCCGGCATCGCATTTCTCGCCTCGCTGGGCGGGCTCGTCGTGTGGCAGGCGCTCTCGATCCACTGGTCGATCTCGCCGGCGAGCTCGTGGGACTACGCGAACCGCGGCCTCGTGTACCTCGCGTTCGCGTGTGCCGGCGTGCTGCTCGGCGGCGTCCCGCGCACGCGCGTTGCGCGCGGCCTCGCCGAGATCCTGTTCGCGTTGCTCGCCGTGGCGCTCGCTGCGAAGGTCGTGCCCGCGCTGTACGGCGACTACGGAAGGCTGGCACGCCTGCGCTGGCCGGTCGAGTATTGGAACGAGCTCGCGTTGCTTGCGGCCGCTTCCGTGCCACTCGCGCTCTGGCTCGGCGGACGGCGCGAGGCGAAGCCGCGCGGACGAATCGCCGGTGCGCTCCTCTTGTACCTCGCGTTCGTTTCGGTCGTGCTGACGTTCTCGCGGTTCGGGATCGTTCTCGCGGTACTGGCGGCGGTCGTGTGGCTCGTCCTGGAGCGCGACCGGCTCGACTCGCTCCCCGCGCTCGTCGCCGCGCTGCCCGCAGCGGGCGTCTCCGTCGTGGTCGGCTTGGCGCTGCCAGGGATCGCCCACGACGGCGAGTCGCACTCGGCGCGCGTGCGCGACGGAGTCGTCTTCGGGATCGTTCTCGTCGCGTGCGCCGTCGCGGTCGTGCTCGTCATGCGCGCTCTGGTCGCGCGGGATCCGGACGTCCCACGGCGGCGCCGGTTCGCCGCGCGCGCAGGGATCACGGTGGTCCTCGTGTGCGTGCTCGGTCTCGCCGCGCTCGTCGTGCACGCCGGCGGGCCGGTCGCGTTCGTGCAGGACCGCTGGCACGAGTTCTCCGCGACGCAGAGCGTCAACGGACCGGTCCGTCTCGGCAGCGCGAGCTCGGGCAACCGCTGGACGTGGTGGCAGCAGGCATGGAACGCGTTCACGCACCATCCCGGCGGGGGCACGGGCGCCGGCACGTTCGAGTTGACGTCGACGGTCGCCGCGCACAACTCGCTCCTCTCGACGATCGAGCCGCACAACACGCCGTTGCAGTTCCTCAGCGAGACGGGGATCGTCGGGTTCCTGCTCTACGCGGCGATGATCGCCGCGGTCGTGTTCGCGGTCGTTCGCGGCCCGCGCGATCCTGCGACGCTCGCGCTCGCGCTGGCCGCGCTCGTCGCGGTCGTCCACTCCGCGGTGGACATCGACTGGGACTTCGTCGCGACGCAGGGGCCGTTGTTCGCGCTCGCCGGCGTCCTCGTCTCCAAGCCTCCCGAACGCGCGCTCGCACCAGCTCGGGCGTGGCTGCCCGCTGCCGGCGTCGCCGTCTGCTGTCTCGCCGCGCTCTACTCGCTGTTCTCGCCGTGGTACTCCGCCCGCCGGCTCGACGCGGCGCTCTCCGCGCTCGATCGCATGGACTTCGCCGCCGCCCACGCCGACGCGAGCTCCGCGCACTCGCTCAATCCGCTCGCGCTCGATCCCCTCTACGTGCTCGCCGCGACCGACAACAGCATGAGCTACCTGATCAAGGCGACGAAACGCGAGCCGACCAACCCCGATCCCTGGTTCGAGCTCGCGACCTACGAGGCGGAGCGGAAGAACTGGCGGGCGGCCTACGTCGCGGCGAACCACTCGTACACGCTCGACCGGTTCGGTCCCGTCGGCGTGCGCTGCGGCCTTCTCGACGAGGCACGTTTCGAGGCCTTCGGGGAGAAGCCGAAGGGCGTCGTCTGCCATTTCCTCTGAGCCTCAGGCGCCGACGATCAGGACGAGCTGGGAGCCGACCAGCTGGGCGGGCCGCATCCCGTCGAGCGGCGACACGATCGGGACGTGGAGGTCCTGCGCGAGCCGCGTGCCTTCGGCGGCGTAGCCCCGGCGGTACATGACGATGGAGCGTTGATACGTGTCCCGGATCGCGTTCCCCACGTTCCCGACGAGGTAGCCGTGCTCGCGCAGCCGCGCGGCCGCGGCGGCCGCTGCGCCCGTCTCGCCGTCGCCGTTCAGCACCATCACCTCGGTCTGGGCTCGCGTCAGCTTGGACTTCGCCGCCGGAACCCGCGCGGTCCCGTGCCGGCGCGGCGTCGACGCGGCGGCGGCCGGAGACTTGGCGGCCGCGTTCGCACCCGGGCTCGCAACGAGGAACACACCCGCACTGGCGAGCGCAACGAACTCGAGCGCCGCGATCACGGCGACGACGATCGCGGCGGTGCGCCAACGTGGCTCATCCATTGCCCGGAGCGGATTCGGCGCCTCCCGCGCCGCTCCTGCCATGCGGCGCGATCTACCTCGAGGTCTCGGCGAGTTCGTCCGCGAGGTCGTGCGCGGGTCGCCAGCGCCGAGCTCTCGGGCCGCACGGGAGACGCCGGACGTGCGAGCCGATGAAGCCCGCGCCTCCGGAGACCCCGGTTCGCACGGGTCGTATCGTAGGGCCGACGTGTTCGTCACCTTCGAGGGCATCGATGGGTCGGGGAAGACCACGCAGGCCGAGCTGCTCGCCGAAGCGCTTCGCCTCGAAGGGCGCGACGTCGTCTCGACCCGCGAGCCGGGCGGGACGCCGGTCGGCGAACAGGTGCGCACGATCCTCCTGGGGGCGCCGTCGATGTCGGCCTGGACGGAGGCCGCGCTCTTCGCCGCGGCGCGTGCAGAGCTCGTCGAGCGCGTGATCGCGCCCGCGCTCGAGTCGGGGCAGGACGTCGTCTCGGATCGCTACGTCGACTCGTCGCTCGCCTACCAGGGAATCGCGCGCCAGCTCGGCGTCGAGCTCGTGCTCGAGCTGAACCTGCGGGCGACACGCGGGCTCCTTCCCGACGTCACCTTCCTGATCGTCATCGATCCGGAGCGGGCGTCCGCGCGCACAAAGTCGGGAGACCGGATCGAGCGGGAGGGCATCGAGCTGCAGCGCTCCGTCGACACGGCGTACCGTTCGCTCGCGGCGATGTTCCCCAACCGGATCAAGACCATCGACGGCGACCAGTCGGCGGCCGAGATCGCGAAGGAGGTTCGTGGACGCCTTCGAGAACTTTCCTGAGCAGGCCGAGGCCAAGCACCTGCTCCGGGCGGCGCTCGCCGACGGTCCCGCGCACGCCTACCTCTTCCACGGTCCTGCGGGAGTGGGGAAGCGCACGGCCGCGTTCGCGTTCGCGGCGGAGCTGATCGGCGACCGCGGCCGCACGGAGCGGCGCGCGCATCCGGACCTCTACGTCGTGGAGCCGGTCGGCGACCAGATCCGGATCGACGATGTGCGCGAGCTGCGTCGGGACCTGCACATGCGGCCATTCGAGGCGGCACGCCGCGTGTACGTCGTGCTGTCGGCGGAGACCATGAACGAGGACGCCGCGGATGCGCTGCTGAAGGACCTCGAGGAGCCGCCGCCCTACGCGGTGATCGTCCTCGTCGCCGACGACCTCGGGCCATTGCCGGAGACGATCCGCTCACGCTGCCAGCTCGTTCCGTTCCGGCGGCTCTCGGAACGCGCGATCCGCGAGGAGATAGCGGCCCGGGCACCGGGGCTGGCGCCGGAGGAGGCGACCGCGCTCGCACGCGTCGCCGCCGGACGGCTCGACCGGGCGAACCGCCTCCTCGACCCGGACGCCGCCCGCCGCCGCGAGGCCCTGCTCGAGGTGGCACGGAGCGTCTACGCAGATCCCGGGTTCGAGCCGTCGGCCGCGGCCGCAGTCGTCATCGACGGCGCGCAGGAGCGCGGCGCAGCTGCGAAAGAGGAGGCAGAGCGAGGGCTCGAGCTGCTCGACCTGACAGCGCGCGAGGCGGAGCAGCGCGTCCGGCGCGCCCAGCGCGGCGCCGAGCGAGACGAGCTGCTCGCCTCGCTCGAGGAGCTCGCCTCGTGGTACCGGGACCTCGTGGCGGTCGCGGTCGGTGCCGAGCGCGCCGTCGTCCACTACGACCGCCTGGCCGAGCTCTCCGAGGACGGGACGACCGAGCGGCTCGCTGGCGCCGAGCGGGCCTGCGAGCTCGTGCTCGAGACGTGGCGCGCGTTCGAGGAGTTCAATCTCTCGCCCACGCTTGCGTTCGAGGCGCTGTTCGTGCAGCTGCGCCGCGAGCTCGCCGGGGCGCTTGCGGGCGTCTGATCCCGCTCGGAAGACGTCCCTCTCCTCGTTCAAGGCCGCAAAACCCCACTTTCGGGGGACTTGATCGAGGGACTCGGGAGGCCGAAACTGCGGAGAGAAGGGCGCGCTCGGTGCGGCAGTCCGCGCAAGCCGGAAGGAGTCGAGCTTGGCTGCAGCACCATCAACGGGCCGTGCGACCTACGTCGAGCCGCCGAGCACGCTTGGCGCCGACGAGACCGGGAGCCTCTACGAGCGGTATTCCAGCCAGATCTTCGGCTACTGCCTGCACCAGCTCGGATCGCGTGAAGAGGCCGAGGACGCGGTCCAGACCACCTTCCTCAACGCCCTGCGCGGACTGCAGCGAGGGATCGTCCCGCAGCTCGAGTCGGCCTGGTTGTTCAAGATCGCGCACAACGTCTGCCTCTCCCGCCGACGCTCGACCTGGCGGCGCGGGCGGGTCGAGATGCCGAACAACCTCGAAGTGCTGCAGGAGGTCGTGCCTGCCCGCGAACGCGATCCCGACGAGTTGATCCGCCTGCAGGACGCGCTCGAGCAGATGCCGACCGGCCAGCGCCGAGCGATCCTGCTCCGTGAATGGCAGGGGCTGTCCTATCGCGAGATCGCCGGGGAGATCGGCGTGTCGCAGAGCGCCGTGGAGACGCTGATCTTCCGCGCGCGCCGCACCCTCGCGCACGGGCTCGACGGGCCAGCAAGCCCGTCGCTCGAGCAGCGATGGCCCGCACCTCGGCCGCTCGACGTCGCCGATCGGCACGACCTCCGAAGCGCGTAGCACGGCCAGCCCGCGTGGGCTGAAGCTGACGTAAGCTTCGGCGCGCCCATGAAGCTCAGGCTCGGAACCTCGGTTCGATGCTCGGACGGAAACGCCGGCGAGCTGACCGACATCGTCATCGATCCGGCAAAGAAGCGGGTCACCCACCTCATCGTCGACCGGCACGACGACGAGGGGAACGTTCGCCTCATCCCCGTCGAGCTCGCCGACCGTTACGACGCCGAGGCGATCTCGCTCGACTGCACGCAGCAGCAGCTCGACCGGTTCGAGTCCGTTCGCGAGTCCGCGTTCCTCGGAGTGGGCGAGATGCCGAAACCCGATCCGGAGTGGGACGTCGGCGCGGAAGACGTCTACTCGATGCCGAGCCCGGGCGTCGACGAGCTCGGCAGCTTCGGCGGCGACCTCGAGTCGAACGTCGGGATCACGTACGACCGCGTGCCGAAGGGGGAGGTCGAGCTACGCCGCTCGAGCGCGATCGAGTCGGCCGACGGGGACTATCTCGGTCATCTCCAGGGGATCGTGATCGACGACAACCGGATCACGAGCGTCACGATCGAGCGCGGGCACCTCTGGTGGAAGAAGGACGTCGCGATCCCGGTCGACTCGGTCTCGAAGGTCGAGACCGACACGGTCACGGTGAGGCTGTCGAGCGACGAGGTGAAGGCTCTCCCGTCGACTCGCGCAGGTCGCTAGCCGTCGGAGCAGCGGCCGGCGTGCCGTCGGCGGGCGTGTCGTCAGGCTCGGCGGCTGAGTCCGGCGGTTCCGGCGCGTCGTGCGTCGGGCGATGCTCGTCCACGATCTCCCAGAACGAGCGCATGCTCTTCTTGACCCGCCGATAGGCACGCGGTGCCTCCGCGCGCAGGTCCACCTGGTCGTGGCGGTAGCGCTGCGCGATCTCGCCCATCGCGAACACGGTGATGCGCTCGAGCGAGCGGTCCTCATCGGTGGCGAGCCCCCTGAGCCTGCCGATCGCGACCTCCGCGTCCTGATGTGCCCCGAGGATGTCCTGTAGCGCGACGATCCGCTTGATCAACGGGCGCGTCTCGCCCGAATATGCATCCGTCAAGAACTCGAGCGCGTAGCGGAGGCGCTTGGCGCGGATGCGCAAGCGGTGGTAGTCGTCCGAGCGCGCGTGCGGGCCGATCCTCTTCGCGGCCTTCCGCACCTTGCGGAACCGCGGCTCGAGCAGGTCGTGCGCGACGTCGAGCACCGGCTCCGACCAAGGGCCAGGCCCGCGGCGCGGCCGCGACCGCAGCGCTCGTCCGAAGCGGTCGACGAACCGCTCGTAGCGGCGTGAGTCGAGCGCTGCGAGCAGCTCGGCCCGCGCCTCGAGCCATTGCTCGTCGAGCAGGGACTGGAGCGGCTCCAGCGCTGCCGGGTCGACGTCGAGCCCGCTCTCCCTCCACTGCCCGAGCTGCTCGAGCTGGACGTCCAGGTCGCGGACCTTGCCGAGCGTCGACCCGATCCAGCGCAGTTCCTCTGCGAGCTGCATGATCGTCGTCGGCAACACCTCGGAGAAGAGCGAGAGCGCCGCGCGGAGCCTGCGGCTCGCGACGCGCATGTCGTGCAACTCCTCGCTGTCGTCGCCGAGCCGCGTGCCCGGCTCCTTTGCGACGAAGACGGAGAACTGCTGCCGGACGACGTCCAGCGCGACGGCGCCGGCGGTCAGATCGTCCGGGTCGCCCGCGATCGGGATGAAGCGCTCGGGCTGCGGCGGCTTCAGGTCCGCGACCAGGAGACCTGCCTCGTACTTGCTCAAGGTCGCGGGCTGGAGGCCGCAGCTCGTGCGCAGCTCCTCGACGAACGGCTCGACCAACGACAGGGCCTCGGGCTGGACCTCGACCTCGACCCGGCTCAGCTTGCCGCGCGACTTCGTTCCCCCGGCGGGCTCGATCGTCGACTCGTCGAGCGCGAGCACGCCGGGCGTGTTGCCGTCGACGGCGATCGAGAACGACCTGCGCCGCGTTCGGACCACGAACAGCGGCAGGAGCGGCTTGTGTCCCGCGACCGCCTTGACGCGGTCCGAGACGACGCCCTCGTCGCGCAGGAGAATCTCCGGGTCCGCGCCAGCCACCGCCTGGGCGAGCTCGACGCGGTTGCGCAGGCCCGGTCGGTTCTCGGTCGAATGGATGCTCTTCAGCGTGGCCTCGGCGCGACGCTGCCGGCCGACGCGGCGAAGCCGCAGCGCATAGCCGGCGCGGTGGAGGCGGTGATCCTCGGTGTCGAAGTAGAGGTCGACGTTCGTGACCGTGCCCGCGTCGGCGACCTCGACGCCGGCGTGATCGGCATGGTGCCGGTCCAAGTGGCGCGACACGGAGCCGAGATCGACGGCGTCGAACTGCCACTCGACCTCACGCGTGTCCGTCACGCTCATCGCCGGCGCCGTCCGCTCCACGACGTCCCCAGCTTCTCAGGCGCCCCCCGCTCGCACATCCTCCCGACAGGGTAGGCGCGGTGCCGCTCCGGCGCGAGTCCTCGCATTCGCCCGAGGATCCGCACTGTCGGCGCAGAATCGTTCTCCGGCGGGCCGAGGACCGGCGTCGCACGGTGTCGACGGAAGGGAACCGATGGGCTGGATCGACGGTGAGCTCGCGCTGATCATGGTGGCGGCGATGCTGTCGCCGACCACGCTCACGTTCTCGATCTTCGCGTTGGTGATCGGCGACCGGCCGCTGCGCACCGGGACGTGGTTCTACATCGGCGCGCTCGGGGCGACGCTCCTGATCGGCATCGTCGCCGCCTTCGTGATCGGCGACGTCGCGGCATCGAACACGGGAAGCCCGAAGACATGGGTCGCGGTCATCGACGTGATCGCGGCGGTCGTCATCCTCGCGCTCGTGGTGAGGTACGCGCGGCGGCCGCCGAACCCCGCGCGAACGCAGTCGATGATGGACCAGATGAACAAGCTCGCGACGGCTCCCATCCTGGCGATCATCGGCGCCGGCGCGACGCTCGCCAATCCGGGCGGCTTCATCCCGCTCGCGCTCAAGGACATCTCCGAGACCGATCCTTCCGCGGCCCAGTACATGGTCGAGTGGACGATCTTCGCGCTGGTGTCCCTGCTGCCGCTGCTGACCGCGTTGCTCATGCTGCTGATCAGACGCGAGTGGGCGCTCCGCGTGCTCGGGTCCGTCCGCGACTGGCTGCAGCTGCACGCGAAGACGATCGCGCTCGTGATCGTGACCGTGCTCGCGCTTTCCCTGCTCCGGAACGGGATCGCCGGCCTCACGAGCTGATGGACGAGCAGACGTCCGAGAGCGCGACCGCCGGCGAGCGGCGGCGCGGGCTGGGTTTCCGGCGGCAGCCGGGCGAGCACTGGACCAGGTTCGCCGGACGGATCGGCAACGCGTTCGGCCTCGTGCTGCTCCTCCTCCTCTCGACCTACGTACTGGCGTCGCTGACGGAGTACCGCGGCTGGTGGTCGGTTGCCACGACCGCGCTGACGTGCGCGAGCGCGCTCGTCGCGCTCGCCAGCTCGCGTGCGCGGCTGCTCGTCCTGCGCATCGCGGCGGTCGTCGCGATCGTGGCCACGGTCCTCGCGATCGTCAGTGCGGCTTCCGGGAACGACGCCGCGCGGGGCATCTCCGCGCTGCTCCAGATGCTCCTCCTGCTCGTCGCGGCGGGCTCAGTCCTGCGCGACGTGCTCACGCAGCTCGAGGTGGGGTTCCGCACGATCCTCGGCGCGATCAGCGTCTACATCATCGTTGGCCTGCTGTTCACCTTCCTCTACGTCGGCCTCGACAGCCTGCAGTCGGGCCCGTTCTTCGCGAGCGAAAGCGGCTCCACCGCCGGGGACTTCCTCTGGTTCAGCATCACGACGCTGACCACGACGGGCTACGGCACGCTCGTGCCAGCGGCCCAACCCGGGAAGCTCCTGTCGGGGTTCGAGATGCTGATCGGCCAGATCTACCTCGTCACGCTCATCGCCGGCCTCGTCAGCCTCTGGCGCCCGGGACGTTGGATCGAGCGGCAGCGAAGCGTGCAGCGTTAGACTCGCGTCACGGTCATGGAGAACGATCGACGGCGATCGCCGATGGCGATCGAAAGCACGAGGAAAGGAATGACCGTGGCAATTGGACCAGTTCAGCTCATCGTTCTGGGCTTCGAGCACCCGGAGTTCCACGGCGAGATCATCGAGGAGCTCGAGAAGCTCCGCGACAGCGACACGGTGCGGGTCATCGATTCGCTTGCTGTGTACAAGGACGCCGACGGCGAAATCGAGATCGAGCATTTGAGCAATCTCACCGAGGACGAGGCGATCGAACTCGGCACGAAGGTCGGTGCCCTGATCGGTCTCGGGATCGAGGGCGAGGAGGGGATGGAGGCCGGCGCGATCGCAGGCGCGGAGGCAGCGGCGGACGGGATCCACGCGTTCTCGGACGAGGAGGCGTGGGATGTGCTCGAGGACATCCCGAACGACTCGGCGGCCGCTCTCATCCTGCTCGAGCACCACTGGGCGGTGCCGCTGCGCGATGCGATAGCGCGTGCGGGCGGCTTCCGGATCTCCGACGGGTTCATCAGCCCGCTCGATCTGATCGCGATCGGTCTGGTCTCCGCGGAGGAGGCTCAGGAGCTGCACGAGCTCGAGACAAGCGCAGCCGTCAAGGCCGGCAAGTAACAAGGAGGTACGTCGAGATGTTCGGAGCACGCAGAGTCGCCAGGCGCACCAGCCGCAGGACCGCGCGGCGGGTGTCGCGCCGCTAGCGGTCGCCGCGAACGCGACGGACTGATTGCTGAGCCCGCCTTCCGGCGGGCTCAGCTCTTTTCCAGGCACGGCTGGGCCACGCTGTTCGGGGAGCTCGAGAAGGACACCGAGAAGAGCAGGTGCGCTTCGACCAGACGTTACTGACGCAGCGCCGACGCTTCGTGTCTCGCCTGTTTGGAAGGGCTACGCTTCCCGGTAACCGGATCGCTGGCAGGAGGCACACGGCTGTGAGCACGCAACAGACATACGCGGGCGAGGTGAAAGGCGTCGGCTGGGTCCTCTTCGCCGCGATCATGCTCGGGCTGGCGGGAATCTGGAACTTCATCGACGGGATCCTCGCCATCTCGAGGTCGCACGTCTACGTGGGAAACGCGCATTACGTCTTCAGCGACCTGAGGACCTGGGGCTGGATCGTGATGCTCCTCGGGATCGCGCAGGGGCTCGCAGCGATGGCGTTGCTGTCCGGAAGCGAGCTCGCGCGCTGGTTCGGGATCGTCGTCGCCGGCGTCAACGCGATCGGGCAGCTGATGTACATGCAGTCGTACCCGTTGTGGGCGCTCGCGATGTTCGTGGTGGACATCCTGATCATCTACGCGCTCGCCGTGTACGGAGGCGCGCGTCTGCGAGACACCTAGCTACGCGGACAGGGCTGCGAGCACGCCTCGGTCCCGGTTGTAGCTGAGCAGCGTCGCGGCTTCGTCCTTCCTGCACCAGCGGATCTCGTCCACCTCGACGCCCGGGGTGAAGTCGCCGCCGACGACCTCCATCTCCCAGTAGCGCACCCGCTTCGTCCGTCCGCGTAAGTCGCGGTAGAAGGTCGTGTCGATCTCGCGGCCCAGCAGGCAGTCGAAGCCCGTCTCCTCGTGCACCTCGCGCAAGGCACAGTCCTCGTCCGACTCCCCGGCCGACGCCTTGCCCTTCGGGAAGCTCCAGTCGTCGTAACGAGGACGGTGAACGAGCAGAATCAGGTCGTCACGGAAGACGAGGCCGCCGGCGGCGCGCACCTCCGGCTGGGCGAGATCACGCGGCACGATGGGCGCGATTCTGGACGATGCGCCGTGGGCGGATGGGCTTTGCTGCGGCTACAGTTGGGGCTCCCGCCGACGTAGCTCAGCTGGTAGAGCACTTCACTCGTAATGAAGGGGTCCGCGGTTCGAGTCCGCGCGTCGGCTACGAGGAAAGCCCCCGGAAACGGGGGCTTTTTTCGTGGCCGACGGCCGATTTCAGGCACGCCGAGGTGCAGTCGGAGGGAGGCTCGCGCCGAACCTCCACCAAGAGGGCCGGAGGCTGCCGCCAGTCCGACGCGAGCCTCGCCTGCGCGGACACGCGATCTATGGGTGATCGCGTCGTGTCTGTGGTCCGACGCAGCAACTGAATGATCGACCCGTTGTACCGCACACGACTACTCCCCGAAAGGAGGGGCCGAGACTCCGGCTTTCGTCCCGTCGACGGGGATCGTTCGAGCGACCGGTAGACCGCCTTCCGCACTGTCTGCAACGGCTCGCGCCGCCGAAGGTGCTCGATGTTTGCGCCGCTCCGTGAGACAATGAGAAAGAGAAGCCCGTTCTCACTCTCTCTGCTCGAAGGCAACACGGGCGGGAGGTGATTGAGCTGAGGCCGCTATACAGTCGCGCATCGCGCCAGCACTGCGGCAAGTGCGGCAAGTGCTGTGCGAGCAGTGGCGGTGGCTGCGGAGCCACCTGCACGCGGAAGCGTTGAGCGGGGGCACGACGACGGGGGTTGCCGCTCGAAAGCTGCCCCCGTCGCACTAAGCGTGGTAGACGTTCGGCGCCGCTCGGGGTGCAGGGCAGGGCGGGGGCCCTTTGTCTCGTAATGAAGGGGTCCGCGGTTCGAGTCCGCGCTTCGGCTTGAGTCTCGATGCCGATTCATTGCGACGCGTTCGCGAGGACGCCGTGGCGCGACACGCCGAGGATGCTGCTCGCGAAGACGAAGATCAGCAAGAGCAGGAACCCGATCAGGTCGAGAACGAGACCGAACGACGCGATCACTCCGCCAAGGCCGAAGCCTTGGAAGAAGAGGAACGGGCTGGCCGCAACCGCAAGCCAGCCGAGCCAGCGCGGGAAAGCTCGACTCGCGAGGACCTGCAATCCCGCGGCGAGCATGAAGAGACTCGCGAAGATATCGCCCACGCTGTCCAGAGCGAATGTCAACAGGTAGAGCATGTACGCGAGACCCTCGTCGTGCTGCGCCGAGTACGCGGCGATTTTCGCACCGAGCATCCCGTAGATGGCGATGTCGCTGACGGCGTGGAGACTGACGAACAACACTCCGCCGATGAGCACCCACGAGATGAGAAACCGCGGCTGGCCCGTGTCGCTGCGAAGGAACTCGTGGAGCCGGGCCAGGTAGACGACGAAGCCGACCGCGTAGACGATCGAGAGACAAGCAGCCAGGATCAGCGTGCTTCGATGATCCGCAAGCTGGCCGGCGATCTTCGACGCCGAGTCATCTTGATTGGCCTTGATCGCGAGTGAGGCGACTGCCTCCGCGACCAAGAACACGACGAACACGATGCCGCCGATCCAGGCGTAACGCGTGCGGGCGAACGAGTTCGGCCCGGACCCTCCGATCACCGCTGGACTGTTTCATCCGGCGCTGTGGTCCTCAAGTGAGTTTCCTTCGATCCGGGCGAGTGACAGGATCTCCCGTCCGCGCTCTTGCGCGGGCCACCTGACGGAAAGGAGACGCCGTGTCGAAGATCCTCCGCGACTTCAAGGACTTCCTCTTGCAGGGCAACCTGATCACGCTTGCGATCGCGTTCGTCATGGGCGTCGCGTTCGCGGCGCTCGTGACCGCCTTCGTGGCCGACCTGATCATGCCAATCATCGGGATGATCTTCGGGAAGTCCGACTTCAGCAGCGAGACGTTCACGATCAACAGCTCGCACTTCTTCTACGGCTCGTTCATCAATGCCGTGATCACGTTCGCCGCGATCGCCGCCGCGGTCTTCTTCTTCATCGTCAAGCCGTACGAGCTCGTGCAGGCTCGGCGCGCGAAGGGGGAGGACGACGCTCCTCCGAGTGACGAAGAGCGCCGGCATCAGGAGCTGCTCGCCGCGCTCCAGGCGCTCGCGCGCTGAGCAGGCACGCAGGGAACGGCCATTCGATGCGCCGGCTGTCCGGCCAGTACGCGTCGTACGACGCCCCGTCGACCGCCTGGATCGCGACGTACGCCGGCATCTCGCCGTCCGAGGTCCTCCGCTTCGACGGCAACACGCTGCCGAAGCGCGTGCCGTACGCATCGTCTGCGCAGCTCGAGGACGCGCTGGCCGAGCTCCACACGTACCCGCACGGCGGCTATCCGCGAATCGCCGAGGCGATCGCCGAGTACGCAGGCGTGGCGGCGGAGAACGTCGTGCTGGGGGCCGGCGCCGACGACGTGATCATGTTGGTCGTCCGTTCGTTCGCGGGCCGTGGCGACCGCGTGACGATCGCGAACGAGCCGACCTATCCCCTGTTCCAGAACGCCGTCTGGGCCGCGGGTGCAGAGGTCGGCGCAAACGAGCCCGTGCTGACGATCTGCTGTCGTCCGAACAATCCGACGGGCGAGCTCGGCGAGCTTCCGGCCACGCGGCCATTGCTCGTGGACGAGGCGTACTTCGAGTACTCGGGCGTGACGGCGCTCGACCTGATCGAGGAAGAGGTGATCGTCGTGCGCACGTTCTCGAAGGCGTTCGGGCTCGCCGGAGCGCGGGTCGGCTATGCGCTCGCCTCGCGCGACACGGCCGCGGAGCTCAACCGGAGGCAAGGCCCTGCACCGGTCTCCACGCTCTCGGTCGCGCTCGCGCTTGCCGGGCTGGCAGCTGGGCGGCCCGACGTCGGGCCGACGATCGAGGAGCGCGGGCGGCTCGCGGAGGAGTTGCGGAGGCTCGGCCTCGACCCCTGGCCGTCGCACGGCAACTTCCTCTACGTCCCTCTCGCAGGCGCCGAGGACCTTGCGGAATCGTTGTTGCGAAGCGGGATTGCGGTGCGTCGCCTTGCCGGCGCGATGCGGATCACGGTCCGCGACCGCGACGACGACGACCTGCTCGTGGCTAGGCTCGCAGCAGCCCTCTCCTGCTGACCCCACCGAACTCGAGGAGGAGCCTTGGCCGCCGTCGCCGCACCCGCAGTCGAAGCGCTGGATCCACGGCGCTGGAAGGCGCTGGCGCTCGTCTGCGCGGCGTTCTTCATGACGGTCCTCGACATCTCGATCGTCAACGTCGCGCTGCCGACGATCGGGGTCAAGCTCCACTTCTCGGAGACGAGCCTGCAGTGGGTGATCACCGCGTACGCGTTGACGTTCGGCGGGTTCCTGCTGCTCGGCGGCCGTGCCGCGGACTACCTCGGTCGCCGGCGAGTCTTCATGGTCGGCCTCGTCCTGTTCACCGCGGCGTCACTCGTCTGCGGGCTCGCGAGTTCCGAGGCGATGCTGATCACGTCGCGCGCGGTGCAGGGGCTCGGCGCGGCGATCATCTCGCCCGCGACGCTGTCGATCATCATGTCGCTCTTCCCCGAAGGGGCCGAGCGGAACAAGGCGCTCGGCATCTGGGGCGCTATGGGCGGAAGCGGCGCGGCCGTCGGCGTCCTCGCCGGCGGCCTGCTGACCAAGTACCTCGGCTGGGAGTGGATCTTCTTCGTCAACGTCCCGGTCGGTGCCGCGGCGCTCGCGTTGACGCCACGCCTCGTGCCGGAGAGCCGTGTCGAGGTTCAGCAACGCCGGTACGACGCGCTCGGCGCGACGCTGGTGACGAGCGGCCTCGTCCTGCTCGTCTACGCGATCTCGCGAGCGCCGATCGAAGGCTGGGGCTCGACGAAGATCATCGTGCTCCTGATCGCCTCTGCGGCGCTGCTGCTCGCGTTCCTCGCGGTCGAGCGGACGGCCAAGGATCCGATCTTGCCGTTCCGGATCTTCCGCACGCGCACCGTCGCGGGCGCGAACGTCGTCGGCTTCCTGCTCGGTGCCGTCGTGTTCAGCAACTTCTTCGTCCTCACGCTGTACGTACAGGGCGTGCTCGGCTGGTCTGCGCTCAAGACCGGTGCGACCTTCATTGCAACGGCGGGAACCGTCGTGATCGTGGCCGCGCCCACGCAGGCGCTGGTGACGCGCTACGGCCCGAAGTGGATCCTGGCGACCGGGATGGCGCTGACCGCAGGCGCGATGATCTGGTACGCGCAGGTCCCGGTAAGCGGCGACTACGTCTCGGATCTGCTGCCGGGGTACCTGATGATGGGCGTCGGCCTCGCGTTCTCGTTCATTCCCGTCTCGATCGCCGCGCTCGCGGGGGTCCAGGTGAAGGAGTCCGGGCTCGCCTCGGGCTTGATCAACACTTCGCAGCAGATCGGCGGCGCGATCGGCGTCGCCGTCGCCTCGACGATCGCCGCGAGTCACACGCGCTCGCTCGGACTCGGGCCTCACAGTCTCGTGGCGCTCACCGCCGGGTACACGTGGGCCTTCTGGGCGCTCGCCGGGATCGCGATCGCGGGCGTGATCGCCACGATCACGCTCGTGAAGCAGGACGAGATGCGAGACGTCCCCGAGCCGGTGACGCAGGCCGGCTGACCGCCCCAAGGCGAGGCGTCGAGCCGGGGCGCCGTTTGACTGACGGCGGGCAAAGAGGTGAAGGTTTCGGCATGGACGCGGCTTCCGTTGCCCGTCGCGCGCGGACCGAGAACTTCCCGGTCGCCTCGTTCCTCTTCCCGCGGAGCCTGCGCCCGCACCTGCGCGCGATTTACGGCTTCGCGCGGCTCGTCGACATCCTCGGGGACGAGGTCGACGGAGACCGGCTGGCGGCGCTCGACGAGCTCGAGCGAGAGGTCGACCGCTGCTACACCGGCCGACCGGAATGGCCGGTGATGGTGGTGCTGCAGCCCACGATTCGCGAGTTCGACCTCCCGTGCGAGCCATTCCTCCGGCTGATCGAGGCGAACCGGATGGACCAGCGGATCTCCGAGTACGAGACGTGGGAGGACCTGCGCTTCTACTGCATGCATTCGGCCGACCCGGTCGGGAGGCTCGTGCTCGGCGTCCTGCGCATGGCCGACGACGAGCGGCTCGTCGCGGCCAGCGACGAGGTCTGTACGGGCCTGCAGCTCGTCAACTTCCTCCAGGACGTCCCGCGCGACCTCGAGCTCGGCCGCATCTACCTGCCCGCTGAGGACCGTCGCCTCTTCGACGTCGTCGCGCTCGACCGGCCGGGCGCCGAGCTCCGGGCCCTGCTCGAGTTCGAAGCGTCGCGTGCGCGCCTGCTCCTCTCGTCCGGGGGGGTGTTGCAAGCGCGGATCGGCGGACGCGTCGGCCGGGCCGTCGGCCTGTTCGCGCGCGGAGGCCTCGCCGCACTCGAAGCGCTCGAGTCCGCGCAGTGGGACATCTTCACGCAGCGCCCTCGTCCGTCGCGGATGCGGCTTGCCCTCGCAGCGGTGCGATGAGTGTCGACACCACGATGAGCGTCGACGCCGCGTACGGCGAGGTCCAACGGCTGACGCGCAGGCGCGCGCGCAACTTTGCGTACGGGATCATGGTGCTCCCGCGGGAGAAGAGACGTGCGATTGCGGCGATCTACGCGTTCGCCCGGCGCGTCGACGACATCGCCGACGGTGATCTCCCCTCGGTCGAGAAGCGCGCTCAGCTCGAGGAGCTGCGCGCGGCGCTCGACGCTCCGCCCGGCAACGATCCGATGCTGATCGCGCTCGGTGACGCGCGCACGCGTTTCCCGATCGCCGAGTCCGCGTTGCAGGCGCTCGTCGACGGCGGCGTGCAGGACCTCGACCAGACCCGCTACGCGACCTTCGACGAGCTCCGCGGCTACTGCGAGAAAGTCGCGGGAGCGGTCGGCCACGCGTGCATCGCGGTCTACGGCTCGGACGACTTGATGCGAGCCGAGGCGCTCGGCGTCGCACTGCAGCTGATCAACATCATGCGCGACGTCCGCGAGGACTGGGAGCTCGGCCGCGTCTACATCCCGCAAGACGAGCTCGCCTCGTTCGGCGTCGCCGAGTACGACATCGCCGAGCACCGCGCAAACGACGCGTGGCGCGCGCTGATGGCGTTCCAGGCGGCCCGCGCGCGCGCCTACCTCGAGGACGGGCGGCGACTCCTCGACTCGCTCGACGGACGCAGCGCCCTCTGCGTCGCGACGTTCGCGGATCTCTACGAGGCGACGTTGGACCGGATCGACTCCGCGGGATTCGACGTCTTCGCCGGTCCGCCGCGGCTGTCGCCGCTGACGAAGCTGCGCATCGTCGGCAAGGGGTTGCGACGATGAGAGCGGTCGTGGTCGGCGGCGGGCTCGCCGGCTGCACCGCCGCGCTCGAGCTCGTCGACGCGGGCCACGAGGTCACGCTGGTCGAGGCGCGGCCGACGCTCGGCGGCGCGGTGCAGACGCTTCCGGAGCGCGAGGGAGACCCGAGTCCGCCGCCGGACAACGGCCAGCACATCGCGCTCGGCTGCTTCACCGAGTACATCCGCTTCCTCGAGCGCGTCGGCGAAGCCGGCTCCGTCGACCGGCTGCGGCTCGACCTCCCCGTCGTGGACGAGAACCGGCACTGGTCACGGATCTCCGCGCTCTCGATCCTGCTCGGGAGGTACGGCCACCTCCCGCGCCGCGAGCGGCCTGGCGCGCGGGTGCTCCTGTCGTTGCGCGGGCTCGAGCCCGCGGCCCACGACGACGAGACGTTCGGCAAGGTGCTGCTGCGGATGGGACAGACCGAGCGGGCGATCGATCGGTTCTGGGACGTGTTCATCCGCCCCGCGCTCAACCTGCCGACGCGAGCGGTGAGTGCTGGAGCCGCGCTGTTCACGGTTCAGACAGGACTTCTCTCGGGACGCAAGGCGAGCGAGGTGCTGCTGCCGGCGAGACCGCTCGGCTGGATGCACGGCGACGCGGCGGGACGTGCGCTCGAGGCGGCCGGCGCGTCCGTCCACACGGGCTCGCGGGTCGAGTCGCTCGACGACCTCGACGCGGACGCTGTCGTCCTGGCCGTGCCGCCGAACGAGTGCGCGCGCCTGCTCGACGAGCCGCCGCCCCGGCTCGAGGACTCGCCGATCGTGAGCGTGCACCTCCAGTTCGACCGGAAGTTGCTCGAGCCCCCGTTGGCGGCACTGCTCGGATCCGATGCGCACTGGGTCTTCGACCGCGGCGCGCTGACGCGACATCCGCCCGCGGAAGGCCAGTACCTGACGGTAGTGTCGAGTGGCGTGCCGGAGTTGATGGAGCTTCGCGGCCGCGCGCTCGTCGATCTGATCGCGGGGCAGCTGACCGAGCGGCTCGGCCCGGCCGAGCTCGTCTGGTCACGCGTCTCGCGGGAACCGCACGCGACGATCGCGCTCCGGCCCGGCACCGCGCGCGTGCGACCGGGCGCAGAGACGTCGCGGCCGAACGTCGTTCGCGCGGGCGCGTGGACGGACACCGGCTGGCCGGCGACGATGGAGAGCGCCGTGCGGTCCGGCCGCGCCGCGGCGCGCGCGCTCGCGGCACGAACCTCACAGGTGGCCGCGTGAGCGCGGTGGCCGAGCTGACCTCTCTCGACCGTGCCGTCGACATGGCGGCGGAGCGGCTGCTCGAGCTCCAGCATCCGGACGGCTGGTGGAAGGGAGAGCTCGAGTCGAACGTGACCATGACCGCCCAGCATCTCTTCTGGCATCACGTGCTCGGACTGCGCACGCCCGAGCTCGACCGGAGGATCGCCAGCGAGTTGCTCACGCGACAGCGCGACGACGGCACGTGGGGCATCTGGTTCGAGGGCCCGGGCGATCTCGACACGACGATCGAGGCGTACGTCGCCCTGAAGCTCGCCGGAGTCGACGCGGGGCCGCCCGCGCGCGACTTCATCCGGAGAAACGGCGGTGTCCCGCGGGCGCGCATCTTCACCAAGTGCTTCCTCGCGCTGCTCGGGCAATGGCCGTGGCAGCGGATCGTGCCGATCCCGCCCGAACTCGTGCTCTCTCGACCGTCGTTCCCGATCTCGGTCTACAGCTTCTCGTGCTGGGCGCGGTGCACGTTCGTGCCGCTTGCGGTGACGAGCGCGTTGCGACCCGTCAGGCCCGCGGATCTCGACCTGCGCGACATCGGTGCTCGCCCGGGGGAGTCGCAGCCCGCGGCGCGGCCCGGGCGCCTCCGACGCGAGGCGATCGCCGCCGGCGAGCGTTGGGTGCGCGCACGGCAGGAGGCCGACGGCTCCTGGGGCGGGATCCAGCCGCCCTGGGTGTGGGCGATCCTCATGCTCGCGGCCCTCGGCCACGGGTTCGAGGACGAGACCTTCCGTCGCGCGGTCCAGGGCTGGGACGCGTTCATGATCGAGGACGGCGACCGCCTCCGCCCGGAGGCGTGCCAGTCACCGGTCTGGGACACGGCGCTCGCGGTCCTGGGCCTGCGCGCGGCCGGCGTGCCGGCCGACCATCCGCAGCTGCAGGCTGCGGGCAGCTGGCTGCTGGCCGAGGAGGTGACGAACCCCAGCGGCGACTGGGCGATCCGGCTGCCGGAGCTCGAACCCGGCGGCTGGGCGTTCGAGTTCGAGAACGACCTCTATCCCGACGTGGACGACACGGTGGTCGTCGCGCTCGCGCTGCGCGAGCTCGACATCGGCGACGCCGCAATCCGACGCGGTCTCGACTGGACGGCGGGAATGCAGTCGCGCTCGGGCGGCTGGGGCGCCTTCGACGTCGACAACGAGGCGATGTGGCTCTACCGGATCCCGTTCTGCGACTTCGGCAAGGTGACCGACGAGCCGAGCGCTGACGTGACGGCGCATGCGCTCGAGGCGCTCGCACCCGAGGACGGCTACGCCGCGCCGGTCCGCGAGGGCCTCGCATGGCTCCTCGCCGAGCAGGAGGCGGACGGCTCCTGGTTCGGCCGCTGGGGCGTGAACCACGTCTACGGCACCGGTGCGGCCCTCCCGGCGCTCGAGGCGTGCGGCCTTCCATACGACCACCCCGCCTACCGCTCCGCGGTCGCGTGGCTCGACTCCGTCCAGCAGCCTGGAGGCGCGTTCGGCGAGGACGTCGGCTCCTACGCGGATCCGGCGAGGCGCGGCCGCGGCGCCGCGACGGCGTCGCAGACGGCCTGGGCGCTGCTCGCCTACGTGGCTGCGGGCGAGGGACGTCGCTTGTCGACGCGGCGGGCGGCTGAGTATCTTTGCCGCACCCAGCTTCGCGACGGCGACTGGGACGAGCAGCACTTCACAGGCACGGGCTTCCCGCTCGACTTCATGATTCGCTATCACCTCTACCGGCTCACGTTTCCCCTTCTTGCATTGGGGAGACTGAGAGAAAGGCTCAATCGCGAATGAAGTTCCCGCTCCGCTCAACGGTCCAGATCGGCCGCTACGTCGCTCAGCAGCAACGGAAGGGCGAGCGATATCCGCTCGTGCTGATGCTCGAGCCGACGCTCGCCTGCAACATCGCCTGCATCGGCTGCGGGAAGATCCGCGAGTACGAGTCGAACAAGGCGCGCCTCACGGTCGAGGAGTGTCTCGACGCGGGCGTCCAGTGCCCCGCGCCCGTGGTCTCGATCTGCGGCGGCGAGCCGCTCGTCTACAAGGGCATCGAGGACGTCGTCGCCGGGATGCTCGAGCTGGAGAAGAACATCGATCTCTGCACGAACGCCCTGCGCCTCGAGCAGTACCTCGACGTCTTCACGCCGAGCCACCGGCTCACGTTCGTCGTGCACCTCGACGGGATGCGCGAGATCCACGACTACATCTGCGACTACCCGGGCCTGTGGGACGTCGCGGTCGACGCGATCAAGAAGGCGCGCGAGGCCGGGTTCCGCGTCACGACGAACACGACCATCTTCAAGGAGACATCCGTCGACGACCTGCTCGAGATGATGGGCTACCTGACGAACGAGGTCGGCATCGACGGCATGCTGATCGCTCCTGGCTATCAGTACTCGCAGATCGACCCGTCGCTGACGATGACGCGCGCGGAGCACGAGGAGAAGTTCCGCATCATCCGCAAGGTCGCCCGTCAGCGCGGCTACCGGTGGCTCGCGAGCCCGATCTACCAGGAGTTCCTGACTGGCGAGCGCAAGCTCCCGTGCGCGCCGTGGGGATCGATCACGCGCAACCCGTATGGGTGGAAGGGGCCGTGCTACCTGCTGACAGACGGGATCTTCCCGACCTACGACGCGCTCCTCGACGGCATCGAGTGGGATGAGTACGGCCCGGGGAACGACGCACGCTGCGAGCACTGCGCCATCCATTCGGGGTTCGAGCCGTCGGCCGCGTACGAGGCTGCCGGCTCGATCAAGGAGAGCGCCAGGAGCATGGCGTGGACACTGACGGGTTGACCTTCGCCTGTGCGATGACGGTCGAGGAACGGATCGCCCGCCGTCTCGGGCCGACGGTGAGAGTCGGCCTCGGCACGGCGAACGGCGTGCCGGAGGGCCGGCTCGTCTCGTTCGGGATCGCCGGCGCGTTGCGCAGCGATCTCCCGGTCGGCACGGTGATCGACGCGACGCGTGTCGTCGACGAGGATGGGCACGTCCTGTGGGAGGGCGGGCCGCTTGGCGTCTCCTCGGCGCGCACCGGCACGGTGCTCGGCGCCTCGCGGATCGTCGACCTTCCGGCCGAGCGTGCGCGGCTGTGCGCGGAGACCGGCGCGGACGTCGTCGACATGGAGTCTGGCCCGCTCGCGCGCAGCGGCCGGCTGGCCGGCTGCGTCAGGGCGATCAGCGACACGCCCGAGCGGCAGCTGGGCGGCCTTGCGCAGGCGGCGAAGCCGAGCGGCGAGACCGACTACCGCGGCTTCTTCCGCGCGCTCGTCCGGGAGCCGCGCGCGACCGCGCGCGCGGCCCGCGACGCGCGGCGGGCGCTCAAGAGCCTCGAGGCGGTTTCGTGAGACGACGCCGTCAGGAGCGGACGCCGTGAGTCGCTGTGTCCTGCTCGCCGCGCCGCGCTCCTTCTGTGCGGGCGTCGACCGTGCGATCGAGATCGTCGAGCGCCTGCTCGCCGAGCACGGGCCGCCGATCTACGTCAGGCACCAGATCGTGCACAACGACCACGTCGTGCGACGGCTCGAGGGGTTGGGCGCCGTCTTCGTCGACTCCGAGGACGAGGTCCCGGCGGGCGAGATCTGCGTGCTCTCCGCGCACGGCGTTGCGCCGTCGGTCCGCGAGAACTGCGAGCAACGGGGACTGCGCGTCGTCGACGCCGTCTGTCCGCTGGTCTCGAAGGTGCACGCCGAGGCGCGCCGGTACGCGGACAGCGGCCACCTGGTTGCGCTCGTCGGCCACGCCGACCATGTCGAGGTGATCGGGACGCGCGGCGAGCGGCCCGAGTCCACGGTCGTGATCGAGTCGCCGGAGGACGCGCGGCGCCTGGACGCAGGCGGCCTGCCGGTCGCAGTGGTCACACAGACGACGCTGTCGCTCGACGACGTGAGCGAGACGGTCGAGGCCCTCTCGGAGCGGTTCGGTAACCTCCGGCGGCCAGCCGCCGATGACATCTGCTACGCGACCCAGAATCGGCAGGACGCAGTCAAGCAGCTCGCCGAGGAGGCGAGCCTCATCCTCGTGATCGGCTCGCAGACGAGCTCGAACGCGCAGCGGCTCGTCGAGGTCGCGCGCAACGCCGGCGCCGAGGCGGAGCTGATCGAAGGCGAGGACGCGCTCGACCGGTCCTCGCTCGCGCCGCACGAGACGATCGGCCTGACCGCCGGCGCGTCGACGCCGGAGGCGCTCGTGCAAGCGACCGTCGCTCGGCTCTCCGAGCTCGGCTGGTCGGAGCTCGAGGAGATCACCGTCGCGCGTGAGGACGTCCACTTCCGGCTTCCCTCGTCGATGCAGAGCGCGAGACGCGCGCAGGTGACCACGGCGGCGCAAGGAGGCGGATCGGCGTGACGTCGGTCGAGATCCCCGTCTCGATCGCGGCGGCGCTGCCGAACCTGACGGTCCTCGACATCACGAGCGACGTCCAGCGCGTTGTCGGGAAGGCAGGAGGCAGCGGGATCGCGTACGTGTCGCCGAGCGGCGACCCGTCGCTCGTGCGCGTGCAGGAACGCGAGACGGGCTTCTTCCTCGACCTCGAGTGCCTGCTCGAGCGGCTCGTCCCGCTCGATGCCCCGGACCGGGTGCGTGTCGTCTGCTCCCTGCTCGGGCCGCGGACCGAGCAGATCCCGTACAGCGACGGGAGCCTGTGCCTCGGGCGCTGGCAGCGGATCCTGCTGCTCGGCTTCGCAGACCGCTGCGCCGACGAATGGACGCTCACGCTTCTCGGTTGACCGGCGCGCCGAGCAGCGCGCACACTTCGACCATGGACCGTGCCCGGCGCCACCACGTCTTGCTGGCGCGACTCGCCCTCGGGATGCTCGCGCTCGTCGCCGAGCTCGCCGGCCGGTCGCTGACGCATCGTCTCGACGTCGGCCGGCACGTGGCCTCGCCCTCGTACTCGGGAGCGAACTACTACCCGATCCTGATGATCTTCGTGAAGGCCGGCGTGGCACTGATGCTCGCGCGCGTCGCATGGCGGTTCGCCAAGGCCCGCTCGGTCGCTGGGACGGCGCGCCGCCTGCTCGCCCGCCACGGCGGCAGCGCCACGCCGGCGCGGCCCCGGGTGCGCATCGAGCTGTCGCCGCGTCTCTGGCTCGGATCGTTCCTCGCCACTTCCTCGATCTTCCTCGTACAGATGGACGCGGAGCGACTCGCGACGGGGCGCTGGCCGCTGCTCGCGCCGTGGTTGCACACGTCCGCGCTGCCGGTGTTCGCCGTGCTCTCGGTCGTCGTCGCGGTCGTCTACCGGGCGGTCGCGGTCTGGCTCTGCGAATACGAGACGTATGCGCGTGACACGGCCGCCAGGGCATCGCGTGCCGCGGGTGCGCCCGTGCCGGTCCCGGTCGTCCGGGCTCGTGAGGAGGTCACGCCCCGGAGCCTCTTCGGCCTGGCCTTCGAGAGCCGGCCTCCTCCCGCGCCGGCCTAGCCCGCGGGCACGACGTCCGCGGGTCTCGGTCCCGCGAATCTCGACGATGGGAGGACGTCGTGCATGCAGAACTCGCCAGCGATCTCGACCTCGAACGGCTGCGACACCGGTCGGCGCGTGCGCGCGCAATCTCGGTGCTCGGCCCGCTGACCGCGCTCGCCGGAACCGCCTGGGCGCTGATCCAGCCGTACCGCATCACCCTGCTCCATCCCCACGGCCAGTCGTTCTGGTGGCTGGCGGTCGAGCCGCCGCTGCTCGTCGTGCTCGTCGGCCTGCTCTTCCACATCCTGATCGCACCCGGACTCCTCGAGGACCTGGACGATGCAGCCCCCCGCTGAGCACGTCCACTGGATGTTCGCAACGGGCTTCGTGATCCTCGGACTCTGCCTTCTGGCCGAGACGATCGTCGGGACGGAGGTCTGGTGCAAGCGGCGCTGGCGCGCCTACCTCTGGCCCGGGGTGCTCTTCTTGATGGGCATCTTGATGTGGCCGGTGATGACCTTCTTCACGAACTCGATGATCCACATGGTCGCGCACGGCTCGTGGGCGGAAGTGCTGATGCTCGCCGGCGCGACCGAGCTCGCGCTCGTCCGCGGGAAGATCTCGAACCCGTGGTGGCGGCTGACGACGGTCGCGGCACTACTGATCTCGGGGACGGCGCTGCTGGTCCACGAGCAGAACGGCTGGTACTTCCAACGGTCGTCCTTCCTGCACCACCTGATGGGCTGGACGCTGATCGGCGCTGCGGTCATACCGCTCGCCCGCTGCATCCGTCCGCGCTCGCCTGCGCTCAGCGGCATGTTCGCGGTGACGTTCCTCGTGCTCGCGGTGATGCTCTACTGCGACCGCGACCTCGCACCCGTCTTCGGTCACTTGTCGCCGCTCGCCGGGGTTCCGCACCGATGATCCGAAGGAGGGCAGCGCTCGCTCTGGCGGTCGGGGCCGCGCTCGCGTTCCCGTCGGCCGCGTTCGCGCACGCGAGCCTCATCCACGAGTCACCGGGATTCGAGCAGCGAGTCGCGGTCGCGCCGACCACTGTGCGACTCGTCTTCGATCAGCAGGTGAAGCCGCTGCCCAACTCGATCGAGGTGTACACCGCGACCGGGAAGATCGTCTCCGGCGCGGCGCGCTCCGACCGCGACACGCACGACGTCGTCGTGGCCCTGAAGAGGCTCGTCAAGGGCGCGTACACGATTCGGTGGCACGTCATCTCCGCAGACGGGCACGTCGTCTCGGGCGTCTACACCTTCGGGCTCCGCGTGCCTGCGCCGCCGCCGACGCAGGCGTACGGCGCGTCCGGGCCTACTCGGACCGAGCACGTCGTGCGCTGGCTGTACTTCCTCTCGCTCGCATTGCTCGTCGGCGGTCTCGGCTTCCGTCTGATCGTCGTCCGCGACACATTGCCGCCGCAGGCGGACAAGCGCTTCTACGTCCTCACGGGAATCGGTGCGATCGCGACGCTGCAGGTCGGGATCGTCGCCTTCCTGCTCCGCTCGGAGGACGCGTTGCAGCTGCCGTTCAGCCGCTTCCTGTACGGCGACCTGTCGCCGATCGCGAACGGCACGCGCTTCGGGAGCGCGTTCATCGCGATGACGCTCGGGTTCGCGCTCGTGACCGCGTTCCTCTACCTCGCCTGGCTATCGGACCGGACGGTCCTCCTCTGGCCGGCGTTCCTGCTCGGGCTCGGGTTCCTGTCGGGGCTGTCGCTTTCCGGCCACTCGGCGGCCGACGTCGGCGACTCGTGGAAGTCGGAGCTCGCGGACTGGGTGCATCTCTCGGCCGCGTGTCTCTGGATCGGTGGCCTCGTCCAGCTGGCTGTCGTCGTCCTGCCGCTCGCACCGGAGCTGCGGCGTCGAACGTTCCTCCGCTTCTCGACGTTCGCGACCGTCCTGATCGCCCTGTTGCTCGCGGCCGGCATCTACCTCAGCGTCCTTCGCCTGCCGCGCGTCCACGACCTCTGGACGACGAGCTACGGCCACGTCCTGATCGTCAAGCTCTCGCTCGTCGCGCTCGCGCTGGCGTGGGGAGGCGCGCACCGCGTGTTCGCGGTGCCGCGGGTCGCGCACGGGGACGAGGGGTTGTTCCGCGTCCTCCCGCGAAGCGTGCTCGGTGAGAGTCTCGCCGGAATGGCCGTGTTGCTCGCCGCTGCCGTGCTCGTCGACTCGAGACCGCCGCCGCAGCCGGTGCCCTCGCGCGTGCTTCAGACCGCGCCGTCGCGGAGGGCCAACACGTTGGCGACGAAGAGCTTCGACTCGCGCAAGACGCCGAGCTTGCGAACCGACGCAGGGCCCTGATACCACCCGGCGAGCGCGAGCCGCACGTTGCCGCCGAACTCGTGCAAGAGCTCCCGGAGGTAGAGGACACCGACCCGGATGTTGCCCGATGCGGTTCGCGGCACCTTCTGTCCGAGCAGCACCGTCTCGACGTAACTCCACGTCGGCGGGAGGATCTGCATCACTCCCCACGCACCTGCGGACGAGGTGAGATTGGTCTGGTAGCCGGACTCCATCCATGCGACCGCGCGGACGAGCTGCGCGTCCACGCCGTATCGCCTGGCCCAGTAGTTGAGCAGCGAGCGCACGCGTGAAGCCGACGTCGTCGTGACCTGTCGAACGAGAACAGCGTGATCGGCGGCGGTGGTCGTGCGTTTCGTGAACGCGGCGAGCGTCCGCTTCCCCGCGATCCCGTCGACCGCAAGCCTGCGCTTCCGCTGGAACCGGCGCAGCGCACGGTCCGTCCGTGCGTCGAAGTACCCGTCGATCGGGACGAGCAGGCCCTGTCGCACGAGCAGGAACTGCAGCACCGAGACGTCCCAGCCGAACAGCCCACGGTGCAGTGGGCGGCGGCCGAACAACGGCCGGCCCAGTGGTCCCATCGCGCGACGAGTCGCAGGCCCGGCCTTCCCGTCGGCGTGAAGGCCGACGCGCCGCTGGAAGCGCTCGACGCCGTGGACCGTCGCGGGTCCCGCGATGCCGTCGATCGGCCCGCTGTACAGACCGTATGCACGCAGTGCGACCTGGAGCCCAGCTGCCTGGGGATTCACGTGCGCTGACGCCACCGCGGGAACGGCGAGCGCGATCAACAGGACGCAAACGAGGCGTCGCACGGGAGGACCCTCTTTCGCCGCAGCCGCGAGACTCCTCCCGCTAGGGTCAAACGGATGCAGTGGGCCATCTCCGGCGGCGCAGGCTTCCTCGGCCTGCATCTGGCGCGTCGCCTGCTCGCCGACGGCCATTCAGTGCGGACGCTGGACATCGTCCCGCTCGACGACCCCGGGCTCGAGCGTTCCGTCCAAGCGCTCGAGCGAGACGTGAGAGACCTCTCAGCTGTGCGCGAGCTCGTCGACGGCGCCGATGTCGTCGTCCACGCCGCTGCGGCGCTGCCGATCCAGGCGTCGCGAGAGGCGATTCGCTCCGTCAACGTCGGCGGCACTGAGAACGTCCTCCGAGCCGCGCAGGACGCACGTGTCGGCCGCGTCGTCTTCATCTCGTCGACCGCGGTGTACGGCGTTCCCGAGAAGCACCCGATCGAAGAGGACGATCCGCTCGTCGGCGTGGGCTGGTACGGCGAGTCGAAGATCGACGGCGAGGCGCTCTGCCGCGTCGCGGGAGTCGAGACCACGATCGTGCGGCCGAAGACCTTCATCGGTCCGGAGCGTCTCGGTGTGTTCGAGATCCTGTTCGACTGGATCCGCGAAGGTCGGCGCATCTACATCCTCGGCAAGGGGAACAACCGCTATCAGCTGCTCTCGGTCGAGGATCTCGTCGACGCGATCGTGCGCGCCGCGACGACGTCCGAGGCGGCCGGAACGACGTTCAACGTCGGTGCGACGGAGTTCGGAACCGTTCGCGAGGACCTCGGTGGGCTCATCGCGCATGCGCACTCGTCCTCGCGGCTGCAGCCTGTGCCGGTCCGACCCGCAGAGGTCGTGTTGCGCGCGCTCGAGTTGATGCACGTCTCTCCGCTTGCCGAGTGGCACTACAAGACCGCGCATCGCGACTCGTTCGTCGACGTCACGAGAGCGCAGCGCGTGCTCGGCTGGCAGCCGCGTCTGTCGAACCGCGAGGCGTTGACCGAGACGTACGACTGGTACCTCGCGAATCGCGGACGGGTGGCTGCAGCGGGCGTCACGCACCGGGTCCCCTGGAACCAGCAAGCGCTTGGGCTGCTGAGGAGACTGTCGTAGTGCTCGTCCTGACCAAACGCCACGTGGAGGCCGTACTCGACCTCGACCGTCTGGTCGACGCGCTCGCGGATGCGCATGCCGACTTGACGGCGGGGAAGGCGTCGATGCCGTCGCGCATCGCCGCGCTGGTCGAGCCGAAAGAGGGACTGCTTGGGGCGATGCCGGCGTACCTGCCGTCGGCCGGCCTTGCCTGCAAGCTCGTCACGCTCTTCCCGCACAACACGGACCGCGAGACCCACCAGGCTGTGATCTGCGTGTTCGATGCAGACAACGGCACGCCGCTCGCGCTGATGGACGGGACGTACGTCACGGCCGCGCGGACCGCGGCCGGGTCGGCGCTCGCAACGCGCCTGCTCGCGCGCGACGACGCACGCGTCCTCGCGGTGATCGGCACCGGAGTCCAGGCGAGGACGCACGCCGCTGCGATTCCCCGTGTCCGCCCGATCGAGGAGATCAGGGTCGCCGGCCGCGACCGGGCGAAGGCGGAGGCGTTCGCCGCCGAGGTCGGCGGGACGGCGTTCGCCTCCTACGAGGATGCGATTCGCGGTGCAGACGTGGTCGCAGCGACGACGCACGCCGTCGAACCAGTCGTCCGTCGCGAGTGGCTCGACCCCGGCACGCACGTCAACTCGGTCGGCCTGAACCCGTCCGGACGAGAGGTGGACGAGGAGACCGTGGCCGATGCGACGCTGGTGGTCGAGTCGCGAGTCGACGCACTCGCGCCGCCACCCGCGGGCGCACCCGAGCTCGTCGGGCTCGACCCGGAGCGCGTCGACGCAGACCTCGGCGAGCTCGTCAGCGGGGCGCGGCCAGGACGCCGCTCCAGAGACGAGATCACCCTGTATAAGTCGGTGGGCGTCGCGATCCAGGACGCCGCCGCCGCAGCCCTTGTCCTCGCCGCGGCGCGAGAGCAGTCGCTCGGCGTCGAGATCGAGTTGGAGGGAACGTCGTGAGCAGCAATGACTTCAAGCCGGGGCTCGAAGGTGTCGTTGCCGTCGAGACCGAGATTGCCGAGCCCGACCGCGAAGGCGGCGTCCTCCGTTACCGCGGCGTCGATATCGAGGAGCTGGTCGGCCACTACCCATACGAGAACGTCTGGGGGCTGCTCGTCGACGACGATCTCCACTCCGTGATGCCCATGCCCGAGCCGTACGAGCCGGCGCGGCTCACCGGGAACGCACCGGCCGACCTCCAGGCCGAGACTGCACGGCTCGCGGGCGAGTGGAAGCTCGGGAAGCTGAACGAGATCTCCGTCGACCAGGCGCGCACGGACCTCGGGCGACTCTCCTCACAGATGATGGGGATCGTCGCCCGCTCCGCACGGATCGCGGACGGGAGGACCGACGTCGTTCCCGACGACCTCGTCGACCGTGGGGAGACCGCGGCCGCGAGGTTCCTGCTGCGCTGGCGCGGCGATGCCGATCCCCGCCACGTCAAGGCAATCGACACGTACTGGATCTGCACGGCCGAGCACGGGCTGAACGCGTCGACGTTCGCCGCGCGGATCGTGGCGTCGACCGGAGCGGACTGCGGCGCCGCGCTCTCGTCGGCGGTTGGCGCCCTCTCGGGGCCGCTCCACGGCGGCGCGCCCGCGTACGTGAAGCCGATGCTGGAAGAGGTCACCGCGATGGGGGACCCGGAGAGATGGGTGCGCGAGTCGCTCGACTCCGGCAAACGCATCATGGGCTTCGGGCACCGCGTCTACCGCGCCGAGGATCCGCGGTCGAGGATCCTGAAAAGGACGGCACGCGAGCTCGGCTCGCCGCAGATCGAGATCGCCGAGCAGCTCGAGGAGGCGGCGCTCGCGGAGCTCGAGCGCAGGCATCCGGAGCGTCCGCTCAAGACGAACGTCGAGTACTACTCCGCGCTCGTGCTCGACGTCGCGGAGATCCCGCCGCCGCTCGCTCCCGCGATGTTCGCGTGCTCGCGCGTCGCCGGTTGGTCGGCGCACATCCTCGAGCAGAAGCGGACGGGCAGGCTGTTCCGGCCGTCCGCGCGCTACGTCGGCCCGGCCGAGCGGAGCGCCGCTCAGCAGACCTAGACGGCCCCGCACGTGGAGCTCACGGAGTACCGCGAGCAGTTCCCGATCCTCCGTGACACGACGTACCTGATCAACCATTCGCTCGGCGCGATGCCCGCGAAGGCCGAGGAGCGCGTGCTCGAGTACGCGCGCGTGTGGCGCGAGCGCGGGATCAGGGCGTGGGCCGAAGGCTGGTGGGAGATGCCCCTGACGGTCGGCGACATCGTCGGCCGGATCATCGGCGCACCGTGCGGCACGACGGTGATGCACCAGAACGTCGCAATCGCGGAGGCGATCGTCCTCTCCTGCTTCCGCCCAGTCGAGCCGTCGCGAAACCGCGTCGTGTACGAGGAAGGCAACTTCCCGTCCGTTCGCTACCTCTACCAGGCGCAGCCCGACCTCGACGTCGTCGTCGTGCCGGATGACGCGGCGATCGTCGAGGCGATCGACGAGCGCACGCTGCTCGTGCCGGTCACGCACGTGCTGTTCAGGACCGGCGAGATCCAGGACGTGGCCTCGATCGTGCGGCGCGCGCACGAGGTCGGCGCCCACGTCGTCCTCGACGCGTACCAGTCGGCAGGCATCGTCCCGCTCGACGTCACCGCACTCGACGTCGACTTCGCGGTCGGCGGGAGCGTCAAGTGGTTGTGCGGCGGCCCTGGCAACGGCTGGCTGTACGTGCGTCCCGATCTCGCGGAGCGCCTCGAGCCGACGTTCATGGGCTGGCAGGCGCACGCGCGCCCGTTCGCGTTCCAGCCCGAGCTCGAGTATGCGCAGGGCGCGGCGCGTTTCCTGACCGGGACGCCGAACGTGCCGGCCTTGTACGCGGGAACGGCCGGCTACGAGCTGATCGACGAGATCGGCGTCGACCGGATCCGCGAGAACTCGTTGCGTCAGACGCAGCTCCTGCTCGACCTCTTCGACGAGGCGGGCTTCGAGATCGCCAGCCCGCGCGATCCCATGCGCCGCGGCGGCACAGTGACGGTCCGCACGCCGGAGTTCGAGGCGGTCCACCGCGAACTCGCCGAGCGCCAGGTCCTCTGTGACTTCCGGCCGGACGCCGGCATCCGCCTCGGGCCGCACTACTTCAACACGGAGGACGAGCTGCGCCACGTGGCAGGGCAGATCGTCGAGATCGTGGAGACAGGCGCCTTCGAGCGCCATCTCGGCGCGACCGCGCGGTTCTAGGTGAAGATGCGCCCGCTCAGTGCCGATACACCGAAGGGGTCATGCGATCCGCCGTCGCCATCGCCGCCGCCTCGGCCGCAGCGCTCACGCTCGCAACAGGCGCGCACGCGTCACAGCTGATCGACCGCAACGCCACGCACGTCCGCCTCGCGGTCAACGCGAGCGGTGAGGCGCTCGTCACGTACACGGCGCGCGGCCGACTCTGGCACACGCTCGTCTGGGGAGCGATCGATGCACGCCAGCCGACTCGCTCGCGGCCGCAGGTTCGCTTCAGGAAGGATTACTCGGGTGGTTGGGGCAAGTACCGCCGTCTCTACTGGCAGACGTTCGGCAACCAGTGCCGTCCGTACACCGGTCCACCGTTGCCGTTCCTTGTCGCGGCGTGCGACGCGCCCGACGGTTCGCACTGGGCGCTGCAGAGCTGGCGGACGCCGTTGCCCGACCTCGGGATGATTCCGTGGCTGCCCGTTCAGCGCGCGCGCGAGCTGCACCTGTCGCACTGGCGCGGACCGATCGCGAAGCTCGAGGCTTGGACGGACTGGGTCGGTAGCCAGCGTTACCAGCAGGTCTTCGGCCGCGTGACGTACGACGGCCAGCCCGTGCACGGGTTCGGAACGACGCGGAGAGGCGCACCGACGGACGGCTACGGTCGGCTCGTCTTCCTCGACACGTTCGACTCGGTCTACGGACGCGGTTGGCATCGCGAGAACTCGTTCGTGACGCACGACCCGACCGGGATCTTCTGCTACGGCTTCTACCGGTTCAATCCGACCAAGGGGTACCCGCATCCGCGCGGGTTTCCGAGCACACTGCGCGGCCCCGGCACCGGCAGCAAGTACCGCCTCACGGTCGAAGGTCCGGGCGTCACCCCCGACGTCAGCGTCGTCGTTCCCGGCCTGCACCCCTACAACAGGAACGACCCGAGCGACGTCGCGTACGAGCAGCAGCAGAACGCGATCCTCGATTCGATCGTCGGCGTCGACAAGCTCTGCCGTACGCACTGACGCGGCAGCCGCGCTCCGCTACCCGTCGGCCACGAGCTCGAGCAGCCGCTTTGCATACGCGGGCGCCGTCGGCTCGTCCTCGTGCCTGAAGTAGGCGAAAACCGGCTCGTCGCGGCCGGCGATCCGCTCGGCCAACACTCGTAGCTCGTCGTCGGAGTACGGCGGATCGCGGAACCGCAGGTACCGGAACGGCGCCTCGTGCTCGAGGTCGTTGACGCGGACCGCGCCCGCCTGCGCGAGGGTCGGCTCGATGCCGTCCCACGTCGGGTGCGGGAGGTCGAAGGCGAGGAGGAGGCCCGGCCCGAGCGAGCCGAGGAGCAGCTCGATCATGCCGTCGTCGCGCGCGCTGATCAGCTGAACGCGGATCGGCCCGAGGCGCTCGCCGAGGGTGGAGACTCGGGCCGCGAAGTCCGCCAGCATCCCTCTGCGGTTTCCGGGGAGCTTCGGCGCGAACAGGAATCCGGGCGGTGTCTGCCCGGCCCAGCGCGTGAACTGCTCCTCGGCCGGTAGCCGGTAGCCCGTCGTGTTCAGCTCGACCGTGCGGAACCGCTCCGCGTAATACGCCAGGAACCGCCTCGAGTCCGTGCCGGCGGGGTAGAAGCCCGGCTTCCAGGACGGATAGGACCATCCGGAGACTCCGACGAGCACCCCGGTTACACTCGCCGGTATGGCAGTCACGCACGAAGTGATACCCGACAGCACCGTGCGTGTCCTCGACCACGGCTTCGTACGGCTCGACGACTCGATGGCGACGGATCTCTCTGTCGTCAACGCAGCGAGGGTGAGCTTCGCTCGCAGGAAGGAGGAGATGGACTCCGCCGACGCGGGGCTGATCCGCTTCCTCATGCGCGAGCGGCACGGCACGCCATTCGAGCACAACTCGTTCCGATTCCACGTTCGAGCCCCGATCTTCGTCGCGCGCGAGTGGTTCAGGCACCGCGTCGGCTCCTTCAACGAGTTCAGCATGCGTTATGCGAAGGCGACGGACGAGTTCTACGTCCCCGAGCCCGAGGACGTGCGCACGCAGGTCGGCAAGCCCGGCGCGTATTCGTTCGAGCCCGTCGAGCCCGAGCTCGCAGAGCGCACCCGTGAGGAGCTCGCAGAGCTCTACCAGCAGGCGTTCGCGACGTACGAGCGACTCGTCGAGGCAGGAGTCGCGCGCGAGCTCGCACGTGCGGCGATGCCCGTCGGCGCGTACACCGAGTTCTACTGGACGGTGAACGCTCGGGCGGTGATGAACTTCCTCTCGCTTCGCGCCGCGGAGACCGCCCAGCGCGAGATCCGCTACTACGCGGAGGCGGTCGAGCGCCTGTTCGAGGAACGCATGCCGATCACGCACGCGGCGTTCGTCTCGGCCGGTCGCGTCGCGCCGTAGTCGCTCAGGTCTCGGAGGTCATCACGAGCTGCGGTGCAGACCGTGACGAAGCGGGCGGCTCGCGCATGACGATCCAGCCGTCGATCCCCTTGAGCGAGTACGCCGCGGACATCTTGACCTCGGTCTTCGCCCCGGTCTTCGTGTTGAAGCTGCCGCAGAGCGCGATCCGGCGGCCGTGGCGTGAGAGCCACAGCGCGTAGTAGCCGCCGCCCTTGACCGGCGCCAGGTTCGTCACGGTGATCAGCATCGGCCAGTTCCCGTCGGCGCCGGCTTTGCCGAGGTCGATCGACGCGAGGGCGCGCGGTGCGCGGGCGGTGCCGTGCATGTTGACGGTGTGAACGACGGCGAACGACGCGGACGTCGTGTTCGAAGTCGAGTGCCCGACGACGAACCCGATCAGGATCGCGGCCGCTGCGGCGGTGGCGATCAGGAGCCAAGGCTTCTGCTGCCGCTGCCTGCGCTCGCGGTAGAGCCCGAGCGGGGCGAGGGCCTCCTCCGGCCAGGGCACCTGCTCGAGCTCGGGCGAGAGCTCGGGCGGAGGGCCGGCCTGCAGGAGCAGCTCGTGCGCGTTGCGCAGCCGCTCGCGCTCCGCCGGCGGGACGTCGCGGCCCACGAGGTCGTCGAAGCTCGGTACGTCGCGCCTGCTCACCCCAGCTCTCCTTCCAGCAGCCCAGCCAGCCGACCGAGGCCGGAGCGTGTGCGGGTCTTCACGGTGCCGAGCGGGATGTCCAGGAAGCTCGCCACCTCGCTCTGCGACAGCCCGCCGTAGTACGCGAGCTCGAGCACGTCGCGCTCGGTCCTCGGCAGATCCTCGAGCGCGCGGTGGACCCGCCAGGAGACGAACGACGCCTCGGCGCGTTCGTCCGGGCCGAGCTCCGTCGACGCCATTTCTGGCATCTCGCCAGGCGCATCGGTGCGGTTGCGTGCCCGGTCGACGATCGCGTTGCGCGCGACGGCATAGAGCCAGGGCGCGCCGGGCCCGCGCTCGGGCTTGTACGTCTTGGCGGAGCGCCAGACGGCGGCGAAGGTCTCCTGGACGGCGTCCTCGGCGCGCATCCGCTCGCCGAGCCGGCGCAGGGCGAGCCCGAAGACCGGCCTGGCGTAGCGCCGGTAGAGGAGCTCGAAGGCCCCCGCGTCCCCGTGGCCGACGCGTTGGATCAGCTCCCCGTCCGTCGGTGCGGGAGACGGGCCGGCGGCGGCGCTGCCCTCGTCGGAGGAGTCGTCGTCGGGTACTGCCGCTGGGTAGGCGAGTGTGAGCCCCATCTCTCCACGCTTCTTACGCGCCACCGGGTCCTCCGGATTGCTGTACGCCCGTGTCATAGCAGCGAACACAACCCTTAAGAACCTTTAACGGTCCCCCGCGGTCATATTTCAGTGGAACGGGAAAGCCAAACCGGTGAACCCAGTGGAGGGGGGTTTCCAGGAATGCGCAGGCTGCTCTTGGGCGTCGTGGCGGCGCTCGCTCTGGTCCTCGTCGCTCCGGCGGTGACCGCGACCGTCACGGTGCAGATCACGAAGACCGCGTTCACGCCCGCGAACCTCACGATCGGCGCCGGCGACTCCGTAACATGGCACAACGCCGACACCGTCGACCACCAGGTCGTCGCGAACGGCGGTCAGTTCGCGTCGCCGACGCTCGCAGCGGGCAAGACCTACACCCATGCGTTCCCGCGCGGCGGGACATTCCACTATCACGATGCGCTCTACCCCAAGCTGAAGGGGACGATCACGGTCAAGGGCCTGCCGCCGGTGGTGACGCTCGCGGTGTCCGCGCCGGTCGTGAAGTACGGCTCCGCCGTGACGCTGAGCGGGACCGTCAACGACCTGAAGGCCGGTGAGAGCGTGACCATCGTCGCGCTACCGAGCGGACAGACGACCAAGCAGGTGGTGGCGACGTTGCAGACGACGACGAACGGCGCGTTCTCGTTCAGCGTGACACCGGAGGCCAACACGCTCTACCAGGCGCAGTGGAAAGGCGCCGAGAGCAGCGTCACGGTTCAAGTCGCACCGGTGATCAAGCTGCCGGGTCCGTCGCGCGGAGGGTGGTTCCACTTCTACGTGACCGCAGGGACGTCGTTCGCCGGACACTACGTCTACCTTCAGCGGTTGACGCTCGCGCATCAGTGGATCAGCATCCGGAAGCTCGTCCTCGGCTCGAGGTCGGGCCGCCTCGTCTCGGTGCGCTCGATCCGCGCGATCGTCCCGCGTGGGCGCTGGTCGATCCGCGTGCTGATCACGCCGGATCAGGTCGGGCCGGCATACGTCGAGGGGTGGAGCGGCACGCAGCCGATCGTTCGCCGGTAGTCCGAGAAGGTCGTCGGGTGGGGTCGGCACCGGGGGAGCGAGAGCTCCCCCGGTCGCCTTTTAGCGGCCGGCCTCGTCGTAGCGCTGCTGGACGGCGTCCCAGTTGACGACGTTCCACCACGCCGCGAGGTAGTCGGGCCGTCGGTTCTGGTACGTGAGGTAGTAGGCGTGCTCCCACACGTCGATGCCGAGCAGCGGCGTGTCGCCGTTCATCAGCGGCGAGTCCTGGTTCGGCGTCGAGACGACGGCGAGGCCCGTGCCGTCGTGGATCAGCCACGTCCAGCCGGAGCCGAACCGCTTGACGCCCGCGTCGTTGACCTGTGCCTTGAGCGCATCGAGGCTGTCGAAGGTCGACTCGATCGCCGCCGCGAGCGAGCCCGAGGGCTCGCCTCCGCCGTTCGGGCTCATGATCTCCCAGAAGAGCGAGTGGTTCGCGTGGCCGCCGGCGTTGTTGCGGACCGGCGCCTGCTTGTCCTCGGGAAGGAGATCGAGGTTGTCGAGCAGCTGCTCGATCGGCCTGTCGGCCCACTCAGTCCCCTCGAGTGCCTTGTTCGCGTTGTCCACGTACGCCTGGTGGTGCTTGTCGTGGTGCAGGTGCATCGTCTGCTCGTCGATGTGCGGCTCGAGCGCGTCGTAGGCGTAGGGAAGTGGTGGTACCTCGAAGGCCATTTGTCCTCCTTGCTCGCGTTCTCCGCGAGGATATGCTGCCCCGGCTCATCACGGCGAGAGAGGAGACGATGGCGACGCTCGCGTTCCAGTTCGAGGAGATCATCCCCCGAAAGCTCAAGCCCGCCCTGTACGAGCTCGACGGCATCTCGCGCGTCTCGGTCGAGGCCCACTACAAGCTGTACGAGGGCTACGTGAACAAGCGCAACGAGATCCTGCGCAAGCTCGACGGCATCGACCTCGCGAGCGCCAACCAGGTGTACTCGGAGCTGCGCGCGCTCAAGGTCGACCTGACCTTTGCGATCGGAGGGATCAAGAACCACGAGATCTACTTCGAGCACCTGGGAGGCGGCGGCGGGGACCCCGATGGGCGAATCGCGGACCTGATCGTCCGCGACTTCGGCTCCGTGGCGAACTGGCGCGCCGACCTGAAGGCGACAGGGATGGCCGGACGCGGCTGGGCGTGGACCGCGTACGACTGGGACGAGGCCCGCATCTTCAACTACATCGGCGACGCACAGAACACGTTCCCGGTCTGGAACGCGACACCCCTGATCGCGCTCGACGTCTACGAGCACGCGTACTTCCTCGACTACCAGACGGACCGCGCGTCCTACATCGATGCGTTCTTCGACAACCTCGATTGGGGCACGATCGAGGACTGGGTCCAGAAGTACGAGATCACGACGTAGGCACGCTACTTCTCATACTCGCCGGCTACGTCGCCGGGTCGATCCCCACCGGGTATTGGCTCGTCCGCGCCGTCAAGCACGTCGACATCCGGTCGATCGGAAGCGGAAACATCGGCGGCACGAACGTCTGGCGCGTGTACGGGTGGCGGCTCGGCCTCCCGGTCATCTTCGTCGATACGGCCAAAGGCTTCGTGCCTGCACTCGTGGGGACGCTGACGATCTCGCACCTAGCCGGTGTGCTCGCGGGAGGCGCGGCGATGCTCGGGCACTGGCGGCCGTTGTTCCTCCGGTGGCAGCGCGGCGGAAAGGCAGTCGCGACGTGCGGCGGTGCGTTCCTGGGCGTCGCGCCGATCGTCGGCGGCATCGGCGCGGCGATCTGGATCGTGGCCTTCCTGCTCTTCCGCTATGCCTCGGTCGCCTCGATGGTGTCGGCGTGCTCCCTGCCGCTGATCGCCGTCGCGCTCGGAGAGCCGTGGCCCGTGATCGTCTTCGCCGCTGCCGCCGCGGTCGCCGTCGTCGTCCTGCACCGCGCCAACATCGCGCGCCTGCGGGCAGGAACCGAGAACCGCTTCAGGCTGCGCCGCCCCGCGCGCGCGTAACGGCCGTGCTCAGCGCGTGTTCTGGCCGGCGCCGCGGGCGAGCCACTCGTGCAGCTCCGTGTGTCGCGGCTCCGGCTCGCCGCTCGCCAGCTCGCGTCGCAGCTCGCCGACGGTCCCGAACCGCTCGGCCAGGACCTCGTGGCTGTGGATCGTCTCGAAGTTCAGCTGGCGCGCCAGCACGTACCCGTCGTCGTCGAGGCCGTCGTAGAGGTCGAGCGTCGACTTGAGCGCGATGCGCACCGAGTCCTCGACGAAGCGAGGCTGGAGGTGCGCGTGCTCGACGACGAACAGTTCGTCGGGGCGCTTCAGTAGCTCGTAGATCGGCGAGCTCATCGAGGACTCGACGATCGTCACCAGCTCGTCCGCGTTCACATGGTCGTGGCCGCCGACGTACAGCGTCCCGCAGCCGCGCTGGTTGTGAGTCGCGAGCGGCACGAGCTCGAGGATCCGCTCGACGTCGTCGTCGTCGAACCCGGCCTCGGCCAGCCGCTCGCCGGCGCGGCCACGCACGAGGCCCTGCGCACACGGGCACGCGTTGATACCCGTCGCCTCGACGCCGACGAGACGCCGCGTGCCGTGCTCGGACGCCGCGGCGATGCCGATCAGCGCGACGATCTCCTGCGTGGCGAGGCCGGTCACCGGCGTGCGTCGCTCGAGCGGATAGCGGGCGGTGATGCGCACCTCGGCGCGGCCCGCGCGCTGGCGCTCGACGATGTGGCGCGCGATGTGCTCCGCGAGCTCCTCGACGAGGAACGCCTCTCCGATCACGACCTCCTCGATCGCCTCCTCGAAGAGCTCCGGGAAGCGCGACATGTGGACGCCCTTCTGTGCGGGATCGAGGTCCACGGCGCAGTCGATCTCTGCCGCGATCAGCTTCTCGGCGCTGCCGCGACGTAGCCTGATCGCCTTCGAGATGCCGCGCACGCCCGCCCGCGAGAGGCCGATCGCGATCTCCGGCGTCGACGCCTGGAGATCCTCGAGCACGTGACGTGACTCGCTCACCCCGACAGGTTAGTGTCCGCGCGCGCCCATGGGGGACGACGACACCACTTTCGCGCGGCTCGTCTCGCTGGCCGCTCACGACCTGCGTACACCGCTCGCGACGGTGCACGGCTTCGCGCAGACGCTCGTCCGCATGGACGACCTCGGCCAGCCGACACAGAAGTACGTCGACATGATCGCCGCGGCGGCGCTGCAACTCGGCGAGTTGCTCGACGAGCTCGGCCTGGCCGCGCGCATCCGCAGCGGCCGCTACGAACCCAACCTGCAGCCCGTGGACACGCTGGACCTCGCGCGCGGCGCAGCGGAGAACCTCGGCCCGGATCGAGTCCACGTGGGCGGAGCCGGCGGCACCGTCCACGTCGACGTCGAGGCGACGCGGCGCGCCGTCTCGGCGCTCGTGCAGGCGGCGCTGCGACACGGCGGGCTCGACGAGGTGACGTGCGACGCGGACGGATCGCACGTCGTCATCCGTCCCGTCACCGCCTCCTCGGGCCCGGTCCTGCTCGGCGAGGACCTGCGCGATCTCGGCGCTGCGGTCGCCACCGTCCTCGTCGACGCGCTTGGGGGCTCGATCACGCTCGACGGCGGGGCGGTGACGGTTCGGCTCCCGCAGTGACGACCGCGGCGGGAGTCAGCCTGCGCCGGTGGCTGCGCCGACAGCTCGCGCAGCCGCTGGACGTGCGCGAACGGCTCGAGGCGGCGGTCGAGAACAACGATCCGGCGGAGGTCCGGCGCCTGCTCGCGGATGTGCCGTTCACTGCCGAGCAGCGTCGGCACGTCGACGGCCTGCTCGACGCATGGGAGGAAGAGCGGGGCTAGCCGGTCGCCCCGTGCTCGAGCAGGACCTCGCGCACGCGCCCGTCGCCGTTCATTCGGGCGGCGTCCATCGCCGTGAAGCCGCCGCCCTGGGGGAGATTCGGGTCGGCGCCGTGCTCGAGCAGCAGCGTGCAGAGCCGGTAGCGCGTGTCCTCGTCCTTGTGCTCGCGTGCGGCGGCGGCATGGAGCGCCGAGGTCTGGACATGCTCGTTGCGCGCGAGCGTGTTCGGATCGGCGCCGCGGTCGACGAGCAGCGTCGCACTGTCGACGCGTCCGAAGAAGCAGGCGAGGCCGAGCGGTTGGAAGCCGTCGTCCGCGTAGGCGTTCGCGAGCGACCGGTCGCCGTCGAGGAGCTCGCGCACACGATCGGTCCTGCCCAGGGCGGCCGCCTCGAAGACGTCGAGCTCGGGATCGTCGGCGAGGAGCTCGGACAAGCGAGCGTCGTCGCCTCGATAGAGGGCCTGGAGCAGATCGGACATCGGTCTAGCGGAGCAGTCGTGAGAGCCGGCGGTCCTTGAGCACCCGTCCGCCGGTCTGGCAACGGGGACAGTAGTAGACCGTGTGCTCCTCGTAGTCCACGCGCGCGATCGATGCGCCGCAGACGTAACACGGCTCGCCGAGCTTGTCGTGGACGCGATACGTCCGTTCGTTGCCCGCGCCGCGCTCACGGAGGGCGAGGCCACGCGTCAGCTCCGCGTCGATCGACTCCGCGAGCCGCTCGGTCTCTGACACGTCCAGCTCGCGAGAGAGCGCGTACGGCGAGAGCTGCGCATGATGGAGGATCTCGTTCGCCCATGCGCGACCGATGCCCGCGATCGCGCGTTGGTCGCGGAGCAGCGAGTGCAGCCTGCGCGACTCCGACGCGAGGATCTCTCCGAGGCGGTCGGCGCCGATCCCGAGCGCGTCCGGTCCGAGGTGTCCGAGCTCGAGCTCCGCGGCGTCGGGCGTCAAGAGCCAGACGCCCGCGCGCTTCTTCGAGCCCGCCTCCGTGAGCACGAGCCGCGTGCCGTTCTCGAACACGAGCTGGAAGGCGGGCGCGCGCGGTCCTCGCGCCTCCGCGCCGAGGAACTTGAGCCGGCCCGCCGTCATCAGGTGCACGAGCAGGACGAGCTCGCCATCGTCGGTCGGGAAGAGCAATCGCTTCGCGCGCCGCTCCGCGCCAGCGAGCCGTCGTCCTTCGAGCGTGGACAGCGGCGGCTCGAACGTCTTCAGCGTCGCCACGTGCGCGGGGCCGGCCTTTGCGATCGGGGCGGCCGACACCGGTGCGTCGAGCGCGCGGCGCCACGCCTCGATCTCGGGCAGCTCAGGCATCGAGCTCGACGAACGCCTTTAGGCTCCAGGCCATCGACGCGATCAGCGTAACGGTCAAGCGAGCAGGGATCGTCGAGGCGCGCCATCGCGTCCATGCCGTTGCGGTCGCGGACGGGGCCGTCGTCGAACAGGCGGGGGATGTGAGCGGCGTGTGCTTCATGCGCTCGTCCTCGAAGCCGATCCAGGCGGTACCGCTCGCCCGCGCACGCGACGATCTCGACGATCGCGATCTGGCGATCGCCTCGGCCTCGCATCTCGCGGACGCACGCCAGCTCGAGGCCGTGCGCGCCCTGCTGGCGAAGGCTCCGGCCACGGAGGGCGAGCTCGAGTGCGGGCCCGCGGGCAACCCTCCGCGCAGGCTGAACCACAACTGCTCGGGGAAGCACGCGGCGATGCTCGCCCTCTGCCGCGCGCACGGCTGGCGGAGCGAGGGTTACCGGCTCGAGGGCCACCGCGTCCAACGTGCGATGCACGCCGTCCACGCCGAGGCGGCGGAGCTGACGGTGGACGAGCTCGAGACCGGCGTCGACGGGTGCGGCGTGGTCACGTTCGCAATGCCACTTGAGCGAATGGCGCGCGCGTTCGCCCGCTTCGAGGAGGTCGAGGGGGGTGCGCGCGTCGCCGCCGCCATCCGTGGCGACCCCGATCTGATCCGCGGCCCGGGCGCGACCGACACCGAGCTGATGAAGGCGCTGCCCGGCTGGATCGCGAAGGGTGGGGCCGAGGGGCTCCTCTGCGCGGCCGGGGACGGGATCGGCGTCGCCCTCAAGTGCGAGGACGGGAACGGCCGCTCGCTCGGGCCTGCCGCCGCAGCCTTCCTCGGTCGGCTCGGCCACGACCTCGGCGGCCTGGCCGTCGCCACGGTCGAGAACACCCGCGGCGAGGCCGTCGGCGAAATGGTCGCCGAGGGCTGAAAAAAACGTGGCGAAACTCGACCGTCGGTGTAATATCCGCCGTGGCGAGAGCGTGAGCCGGGCGTGTACCGGCTCTTTCGCGTCTTGAAGGTCGATCGAGTCCCCCGTCAACCATCAAGCTCGGAGGTAGCCGTCAGGTGCTCACTGTCGACATCTCTCTCCCCGACGTCGAAGAGCTGCACAAGCTCGTCCAGGACGGTCTCGAGAAAGGGTTCCTCAACTACGACGAGATCGCAGCGGGGCTCGAGGATGTCGAGCTCTCCAAGGATCAGGTCGAGGACTTCTACACGTACCTGATCGACCACGGCGTCGAGCTCGTCGAGGGCGAGACGCACAAGCACCCGCCGCACGAGCAACCCCAGCCCGAGGAGGAGAAGGCTCCGAAGCTCGACCTCAGCGTCGAGCCGTCGCTCGACTCGCTGCGCCTCTACCTGCGCGAGATCGGGAAGGTTCCGCTGCTCACCGCCGACCAGGAGGTCTACCTCGCGAAGCGGATCGAGCGCGGCGACATGTACGCGAAGACCCAGATGATCGAGGCGAACCTCCGCCTGGTCGTCTCGATCGCGAAGTCGTATCTCGGGCGCGGCCTCAGCTTCCTGGACCTGATCCAGGAAGGATCGCTCGGGCTGATCCGCGCCGTGGAGAAGTTCGACTACCGCAAGGGCTACAAGTTCTCGACGTACGCGACCTGGTGGATTCGCCAGGCAGTCACGCGGGCGATCGCGGACAAAGCGCGCACGATTCGCATCCCGGTCCACATGGTCGAGAAGCTCAACAAGGTCGTCCACATCGAGCGGCAGCTCGTGCAGCGGCTCGGCCGCGAGCCGAGGCCCGACGAGATCGCGGAGGAGCTCGAGATCACGACCGAGGAGGTCCGCGAGATCCTGCGTATGTCGCAGCTGCCCGTGTCGCTCGAGAAGCCGATCGGAGAGGAAGAGGAGTCGGAGCTCGGGGACTTCGTCGAGGACGAGTCAGCCGAGTCGCCGTTCGACACGGCGACGCTGTCGCTGCGCCGCGAGGACATCGAGCACGCGCTGTCGGCGCTGCCCGAGCGCGAGCGCCAGGTGATCGAGCTCCGGTTCGGGTTGTGCGGCACGCAGCCGTGCACGCTAGAAGAGGTCGGGCGTGCCTTCGGCGTCACGCGCGAGCGCATCCGCCAGATCGAGAACAACACGCTGAAGAAGCTCGAGTCCCTGCCAGAGGCGCAGGGCCTCAAGGACTGCGTCTAGCTCACGGCGGCGACCGCGCCGGTCGTCGCGACCGCGAGCGGCCGGACGTCCTGCTCGGGAAACGTCTGCGCCAGCTCGGTCGCGCACCCGCCGGCCGCGGTTCGCTCCGCCCACACGATCACCGTCGGACCGGACCCGGAGAGCGTCGCGCCGAGCGCCCCGTCCGGCAGCGCGTTGCGGACCTCGTCGAGGAAGGGCGAGCGATACGGCTCGTGCAGGCGGTCGTGCAGGGCGGCAGCGAACAGGTCGGTCGATCCGGACGCGAGCGCGGCGCCGAGCAGCGTGCCGCGTCCCGCGTTGAACGCGGCGTCGGCGTGCGTCACTTCGACGGGAAGCGACGCGCGGGACTTCGCGGTGTTCACTCGCGCCGCCGGAACGACCGCGATCGGGGTGGCGGGCGTGTCGTCCGCGATCCGCGCGATCCGCTGCTCCCACGTCAGGCAAACGCCACCCGCGAGCGCGGCCGCGAGGTTGTCGCCGTGACCCTCGAGGTCGAGACCCGCTGCGAGCAGCCGCTCCGCGTCGGGCTGGACGCCCGCGGCGACCGCGCCTGCGACCAGCCCGAGCGCGACCACCGAAGCGCTCGAGCCGAGCCCGCGCTCCCGTGGGACGCGGTCGACGAACTCGAAGCGGAGCCCGTCGGCCGGAGCGAATCGCGCAAACGCGCGGATGCCGAGGTGCGACGGGTCGGCGTCGCCGTTGCCGTTCGTGACCTCGAGCTCGTTCCAGAGCTCGAGCGCGACCGCCGCGCAGTCGAAGGCGGGGCCGAGGTTCGCGGTGGTCGCCGGTGCCCGGACGTGGATCCTCATCGCCCGGCCTCGGCGATGGCGTCCGGGTCGGGGTCGACGGCGATCGGCTCAGGTGTCAAGCGCGTCGCCGAGGCCGGGTCCTTGAGGCCGTGGCCCGTGACGACGCAGACCACACGCGTGCCGGGGGCGAGCTCCGTCGCCTGGACAGCCGCGACTCCGGCGGCCGACGCCGGCTCGCAGAAGACGCCCTCGTCGTGGGCGAGCAGTCGCCACGCGTCGATGATCGCCTCCTCCCTGAGCGTCACCACCCGGCCGTCCGATCCGAGTACCGCCTCCTCGACCTCGGCGGCGTGCACCGGATCGGCGATCCGGATCGCGGTCGCGGCCGTCGTCGTCCGCTGCGCGGACTCCCCTGCGAGCAGCCGCGGGATTCCTGCGCCGAGCTCGACGAAGCCCTTGTAGTACGCGCGCGTGTTGCCGCCGCCACCGTACGGGAGGGCGACGACGTCCGGCGGACGGCCCAGCTCGTCGGAGATCTCGAAGGCCGCCGTCTTCTGGCCCTCGATCCGATAGGCGTTCATCCCCGAGTTGACGAGCACGTGCGTGCCGCGCCTCGCCAACTCCTCCGCGGCGGCGAGCGCTTCGTCGAACGAGCCACGAACCTCGAGCAGGCGCGCGCCGACGGCCCGTGCCTGGGCCAGCTTGCCTGCGGCGACCGCGCCGGCGGGCTGGAGGACGAGCGCGGCGATCCCGGCGCGGGCGGCGTACGCGGCCGCGGACGCGGCCGTGTTTCCAGTCGACGCGCAGACGACGGCCTCGGCGCCGTCCTCGAGTGCCTTGGAGAGCGCGACGGTCATGCCGCGGTCCTTGAAGGAGCCCGTCGGGTTCTGGCCCTCGCACTTCAGCCAGAGCTCGAGGCCCAGCCGTTGCGAGAGCCGCGGCGCGGCGAGAAGCGGCGTCGACCCCTCGCCGAGCGAGACGATCGGCGTCGTCGCCGTGAGCGGCAGTCGGTCGCGGTAGCGCTCGGCGAGCGGCTGCGTCACGACGCTCTCGCGCCCGAGGAGATCACGGTCGTGAGGATGGCGCTGACCATAACGGCGCTCACGGCGGACGCCGTCGACGCTTCATCCGTCATCGGGCCACGGAACGGCGCTATGCTGGTGCCACACGAGGTTTTAGACTATGAGTCGATAACTGGAGGTCCCGTGATGCGCGCACTGATCATTGTCGACATGCTGAACGACTTCGTCGACGGGAAACTCGCGAATCCGAAAGCGCAGGCGATCATCGGGCCGATCCAGCAGCTGCTCGAGCGCGCGCGCGAGGACGGCTGGGTCGTCGTCTACTCGAACGACGCGCACGAGCCGGGCGACCCCGAGCTTCGCGTCTGGGGTGAGCATGCGATGGCAGGGACGCCGGAGGCCGAGGTGATCCCGCAGCTGGCGCCCCGCGAGGGCGAGATCGTCTCGCCGAAGCGCGTGTACGGCGCCTTCGACTTCACGGGCCTCGACGAGCAGCTGAAGGAGCGTGGCGTCGACGAGGTCGTGATCACCGGGCAGCACACGCACATCTGTGTCCGGCACTCCTCGTACGGAGCGCTGATCCGCGGCTACGGAATCACGATTCCAGGCGATGCCGTCTGCGGCTTCGAGGGCGTCGACGAGGGCGAGGCGCTCGCCTACCTCGAGATGGCCTATGGCGCGCGGCTGACGACGGCGGACGAGCTCGTCGCGGAGACCGAGCCGGCGCACGCGTAGCTGGTTCGCGCGGGCGACGCGCGCCCGTCTAGCCTTAGAGCGATGACGGGAGCGGGCCGCACGCTGTTCGATCGCATCTGGGAGCGGCACGTCGTCGCGGAGCGCGACGGCGAGCCTGCGCTGCTGTACGTCGACCTCCACCTGATCCACGAGGTGACTTCGCCGCAGGCCTTCGAAGGGCTGCGGCTGGCGCGGCGCCGGGTGCGGCGGCCCGACCTGTCGGTCGCGACCATGGACCACAACGTGCCGACCGAGGACGGGCCTGTGCGTGATCCGCTCGCCCGGGAGCAGCTCGATGCACTACGACGCAACTGCGAGGAGTTCGGCGTCCCGCTTCTCGCCACGGGCAGCGGGCGCGAAGGGATCGTCCACGTGATCGGGCCAGAGCTCGGGCTGACGCAGCCCGGGATGACGATCGTGTGCGGCGACTCGCACACCTCCACGCACGGCGCGTTCGGCGCGCTCGCGTTCGGGATCGGCACCTCGGAGGTCGAGCACGTGCTCGCCACGCAGACCCTTCCGCAGCCGCGGCCGAGGACGATGCGCGTCTCGTTCGCGGGCGAGCCGCCAGACTACGTGACCGCGAAGGACCTGATCCTTGCGACGATCGGGCAGGTGGGCGTCGCCGGCGGTGTCGGCCACGTCGTCGAGTACGCGGGCGAGACGATCCGGCAGCTCTCGATGGAGAACCGGATGACGATCTGCAACATGTCGATCGAGTGGGGCGCGCGCGCCGGGATGATCGCTCCCGACGACACGACCTTCTCGTACATGGAAGGACGGCCTGCCGCGCCTGTCGGCGGCGCCTGGGAGCGCGCGCTCGACGACTGGCGTGCGTTGGCCACGGACGGCGACGCGCGGTTCGACCGCGAGGTCGTCGTCGAGGCGTCCTCGCTTGCGCCGCAAGTTACCTGGGGGACCAACCCCGAGATGGTCGTCCCGCTCGACGGCCGCGTTCCCGACCCGACCGACTTCGCCGACCCCGACGCGCGCGCCGCGGCCGAGCGCGCGCTCGTCTACATGGGGCTCGAGCCGGGAACGCGGATCGAGGACATCGCGATCGACCGGGTCTTCATCGGCTCGTGCACGAATGCGCGCATCGAGGACCTGCGGACGGCCGCGGCGGTCGTCGCGGGCAGGCGCGTCCATCCGTCCGTGCGCGCGATGGTCGTTCCGGGATCGGCGACCGTGAAGCGCCGCGCCGAGGAGGAGGGGATCGACCGGATCTTCATCGACGCGGGCTTCGAGTGGCGCAACGCCGGCTGCTCGATGTGCCTCGGCATGAATCCAGACATCCTGCAGCCCGGCGAGCGCTGCGCGTCGACGTCGAACCGGAACTTCGAGGGCAGGCAGGGAAGCGGCGGCCGCACGCACCTCGTCAGCCCGGCGCTCGCCGCTGCGGCTGCGCTCGCGGGACACTTCGTCGACCCACGGGCGCTGGAGCCAGCGGCGTGAAGGAGTTCCATCGGCTCACGGCGCGCGTCGCCGTGCTCGACCGCGTCGACGTCGACACCGACCAGATCATCCCCAAGCAGTTCCTGAAGCGGATCGAGCGCACGGGCTACGGCGAGTACCTGTTCTACGACTGGATCAAGGATCCCGGCTTCGAGCTGCGACGCGATGAGTACGAGGGCGCGAAGATCCTGCTCGCGGGACGGAACTTCGGCTGCGGCTCGTCACGCGAGCATGCGGCCTGGGCGCTCCAGGACTACGGCTTCGACGTCGTGATCGCGCCTTCGTTCGGCGACATCTTCCGGACGAACGCGCTCAAGATCGGCCTCCTGCCGGTGGCGCTCGCGTCGGACCGGGTGCGCGCCCTCATCGCAGCGTGCGCGGACGGCGCGTCCTTGACCGTCGATCTCGAGGAGCAGCAGGTGGTCGCGCCGGACGGGAGCGTGATGGAGTTCGAGCTCGACCCCTTCTCCCGTGAGTGCCTTCTGCACGGGCTCGACGACATCGCGCTGACGTTGCAGCGGGTCGACGAGATCGCGCAGTACGAGGCCTCGCACTCCGCTCCGGTCGACACGACGGCGCTCGCGGTCTAGGCGCCGGCCGGGTACGAGCCGAAGACGCGGAGCGTGAGCGAACGCTCGCGCAGCTCGCCGAGCGCGACGCGGATCTCCGGGTCGAGCGGATGGCCCGTGAGCACAGCGTCGAAGCGGTAGCTCCACGGCGACTCCGGGATCGGACGCGACACGAGTTGGACGAGGTCGATGCCGTGGCGTGCGAACGGCTCGATCGCGCCGTGCAGCGCGCCGGCGCGATGGTCGGTGACGAACGAGAACGCCGTTCTCCAGGTCTCGTGCTCGCGGTCGATACGCGTGTGGGAGGCGACGGAGACGAAGCGCGTGAATGCCTCTGGGTGGTCGCCGACGTCCGACTCGATCACGTGCAGCCCGTAGAGGGCCGCGGCCCGGTCGCTCGCGATCGCGGCCTCGCCCGACTCCTCCGACTCGGCTACCTGAGCCGCTGCATCCGCCGTCGTCGGTGCAGCGATCGCCTTCGCTCCGCGCAGTCGCCGCAGGAGCTCGCGGCACTGCTCGAGTGCGACGGGATGCGAACGCACGACTCGCACGTCCGTCGGCGCGAGCTGCTCGCGTGCGACGAGGTGATGCCGGATCGGGATCGACGTCTCCGCGGTGATCGAGAGCGGTGCACGGTAGAGCAGGTCGTGCGTCTCCGCGACGGGTCCGACGAGCGAGCTCTCGATCGGTAGGACGCCGTACGTCGCACGGCCCTCGACCGTTTCCTGCACGACGTCGGTGAATGTGTCCAGCGATCGCAGCTCGCCACTGTCGGGAAACAGGCGCTCGGCGGCAGCAGCGCTGTGCGCGGCGGCGCCGCCTGCGTACGCGATCGTGGTCGATGTCCCGTGTTCGTTCATGACGCCGAGCCTAGCTACAGCGCCGCGCCGTCGAGCTCCGCCAGCACGGCGTCCGTGAACTCGTCGGTCGTGGCCGTTCCGCCGAGGTCGGGTGTGGGGATCGTCGCAAGGGCCGCCTCGACGGCGCGCTCCAGCTGGGCCGCGAGCACGAGCTCTGCGGCGGCGTGGCGAAGGAGCAACGCAGTGGAGCGAAGCGACGCGGCCGGGTTCGCGATCCCCTTGCCTGCGATGTCCGGCGCCGATCCGTGCACGGGCTCGAAGATCCCGGGATTGCCGTCGCCGAGCGAAGCGGAGGCGGCGAGTCCGAGACCGCCGCACGTCCCTGCAGCGACGTCCGAGAGGATGTCCCCGAACGTGTTCTCGGTGGCGATCACGTCGAAGCGCGATGCGTCGAGCACGAGCTGCAGGCCGGCAGTGTCGACCAGCATGTGCTCGAGGCGCACGTCGGGGTAGTCGACGGCGACCTCGGTCACCGTCTCCCGCCAGAGTCGTCCGGTCTCGAGCACGTTCGCCTTGTCGACGGAGGTGACGAGCCCTCGGCGGTCGCGTGCGAGCTCGAATGCGCGTCGCGCGAGGCGGTCGATCTGGGCCGGTGTGTAGTCGCAGGTGTCGAATGCGGAACCGTCCGCGCGTCGACCGCTCGCGCCGAAGTAGAGGCCGCCGACGAGCTCGCGGACGATCAGCAGGTCGATCCCGTCGCCCTGGCTCGGCCTGAGGTTGGCGTAGACGTCCAGCTCGCCGCGGATGCGGATCAACCCCTGCTCGGGACGCACCGGCGCGCCGTCGAACTCGGGTAAGCCGACCGCGCCGAGCAGCACGGCGTCCGAGCGACGGCACGCCGCGAGCGTCTCGGGGGGAAGCGGATCCCCGGTCTCGTGGATCGCCGCGCCGCCGAACACGTACTCCTCGAGCTCGACCTCGAGCGGCAGCGCCTCGAGCACGCGACGCGAGGCAGCCGTCACCTCGGCGCCGATTCCGTCCCCGGGCAGGCAGACGACGCGCATCAGACTCGTGCGCGCGAGGTCAGACGGCGACTCCGAGGTCGTTCAGGAGCGCGTCGGCGTCGGGCTCGATCTCGACGGGCGCGAGCCGGTCCGCGACCGGGCCGGGCGTCTTCAGCCCGTCGCCCGTGACGAGCAGGACGACGCGGTCGTCCGAGCCCACCCGTCCGATGCGAATCGCCTCGCGCAGAGCGCCGAGCGTAACGCCTGTCGCGGTCTCGCCGAGCACCCCGGTCGTCTCCGCGAGCGTCGCCATCTCGTTGCCGATCTCGTTCTCGGCGACCGCGTGGATCGATCCGCCCGACTCGCGGACTGCGGCGATCGCCGGTCCTCCGTCGGCCGGGCTCCCGATCGCGAGCGAGCGGGCGACCGTCGACGGACGCACGGGCTTGACAGCACGGTCCTCCGCGAACGCGTCCGCAACCGGGGAGCAACCGGCCGGCTGTCCGCCGACCAGCTTCGGCGGGCGACCGTCGACGAGACCGAGCTCGAGGAAGTCGCGAAACCCGCGCCCGACCTTCGAGAGCAGCGACCCCGATGCGATCGGGCACACGACGGCGTCCGGCAGCTCCCATCCGAGCTGCTCCGCGATCTCGTACCCAACGGTCTTCGAGCCCTCGGAGTAGTAGGAGCGCAGCCCGACGTTGACGAACGCCCACGGCAGCTCGAACGACAGCTCGACCGTCAGGCGGCTGCAGTCGTCGTACGTGCCGCGCACGGCGTAGATCGTCGCGCCGTACGCGGCGGTTGCGACGAGCTTCTCGCGCTCGAGGTCGACCGGGCAGAAGACCGCGGCGTCGAGCCCTTCGGCGGCGGCGCGCGCGGCGACTGCGTTCGCGAGGTTCCCCGTGGACGAGCACGCGAGGGTCTCGAGCCCGAGCTCCTGTGCCTTCGCGCACGCGACGGCGACGACGCGGTCCTTGAACGAGTGTGTCGGATTCGCGGTGTCGAGCTTCAGGTAGAGCTCGCGGACGCCGAGCTCGGCGGCGAGTCGCGGTGCGCCAACGAGCGGCGTCAGGCCGGGTGCGAGCCGTGCCGATGCGGGCTCGACCGGCAGCAGCGGCGCGTAGCGCCAGATCGACGGCGGGCCGGACGCGATCGACTCCCGCGTGCAGGTTCGCTCGAGCTCGGCGCTGTCGTAGACCGGCTCGAGCGGCGCGAAGCACTTCGGGCACGCGACGACCGCATCGAGCGGGAGCGTGTTCGCACAGCGGGTGCAGCAGAGGTGCGTGGCGGGCATGGAAGGCCTCCTCCGGTTGTCTCGCTCTACATCGTCCGAGCGGCTGCTCGGCCGGCTTGGCACCTTGCGCTTCGCGCAGGTTGCCGAGGCGTCGTCGGGCCGGTTCCCTCGACCTCTCTTGATGCGGAGCGGGACGGGCCCGCTCGCTGGGGACGCACTATAGAGTAGGGCGACGATCGGTGTAGAAAGTAAAGAAACGCGCCGCCGCGACACTCTCGAGCTGGTTGCGGGCGAGGCCGAGGCGGCGCGCGACGCGCTCCCCGGTCTTGACGAGTCGCTCGTCGGCGAGGCGCTTCGGAGCGGCGCGGCCCTGCTCCGCTCTCGGCGGGACGAGATACTGGCGGCGAACGCCGCCGACGTGCGAACGGCCGAGTCCCGGCTCGACCAGGGCGGGCTCGATCGCCTCCGGCTCGACGACGCCAGGCTCGAGGTCGCCGTCGCCGGGCTCGAGGCGACGGCATCGCTCCCGCAGCTGAACCGCGAGGTGCGTTCCTGGCGCCTTCCCAACGGGCTTCAGGTGTCGGAGCGGCGCGTCCCGATCGGCGTCGTCGGCGCGAACTTCGAGGCGCGTCCGAACGTTGCAGTCGACATCGCCTCGCAGGTGCTGAAGAGCGGCAACGCCGTCGTCCTGCGGACGGGCGGTGCGGCGCTCGCCACCGTCACGGTGCTCGTGGACTCGGTGCTCCGTCCTGCGTTGGAGGAGGCCGGGTTGCCGAGCGCCGCAGTCGGGCTCGTCCGAACGCCGGAGCGCGACGGCGCCGAGGCGCTCGTCTCCCTTCCGGAGCTGATTCCGCTCGTCATCCTCCGCGGCAGCGGCCCCTCGACCGCCGAGCTCGCGCGCCGCGCCGCATCGAACGGTGTCCGCACGCTCGCGCACGCCGAGGGCGGCGGCGTGCTCTACGTCCACGCGGGCGCGTCGCCCGAGCGGCTCGAAGCGGTCGTCCGCTCGAGCCTCGATCGGCTCGGCGTCTGCAACCGGCTCAACCTCGTGCTCGTCGACCGCGGCGCGCTCGTTCAGCTGCCCGCGCTCGTCGCGCTCTTCACGGAGCTCGGCCTCGAAGTGCGTGGCACCGACGAGGCGTTGAGCGTGGACGGCGTGCTGCCGCTGGACGTACGCCTCGGACACGAGTGGGCCTCAGATCCGGACCGCGTGGCGACGGTGACCGTCCACGTCGTCGGCGACCTCGACGAGGCGCTGCGGATCGCGAACGACGACACGTCGGCGCTCGCGGCGTCGATCGTGACCGAGGACGAGCCCGCGGCGGTACGGTTTCTCGACGGGTACCGCGGGACTGCGGCGTTCTGGAACGCGAGCACCCGGTTCACCGACGGCTTCGCCTTGCTCGGCACACCCGAGACCGGCGTCAACGTCGACCGTGCACCGGGTCCGCGCGGGCCTGTGACGTACGACGACCTCTGCCTGCGGCAGTACCGCGTCGTCGGCGACGGCAGCGAGCAACGGTGACGCTGGTCGTGAAGCTCGGCTCGTCGCTCGTCGTCGACGAGGCGGGCCGCGCCCGGCGCTCCCAGCTCGCTGCCCTCGCATCCGAGGTGGCCACGCTCAAGCGGCTGGGCGAGCGGGTGTGCATCGTCTCGTCGGGCGCGATCGCGCTCGGCCTCCCGCGCCTCGGGCTGTCGCGGCGGCCCCGTGCGACAACGCGTCTCCAGGCGGCGTCGGCTGCGGGTCAGGCCCGCCTGCAGGCCGCGTGGAACGCCGCGCTCGCCACCGAGGGCCTCGAGGCCGCGCAGGTCCTTCTCACGGCACCGGATCTCGCGCAGCGCGCGAGCTACGTGAACGTGCGAAACGCGCTGGAGGAGCTGCTCAAGCTCGGTCTCGTGCCGATCGTCAACGAGAACGACGCGACGGCGACGGACGAGATCACCTTCGGCGACAACGACGCGCTCGCCGCGCAGGTCGCTGTCCTCGTCCGCGCGCGACTGCTCGTCCTCCTGACCGAGGTCGACGGCGTGTACAGCGAGCACCCGGCCGAACCCGGCGCCCGGCATCTCGCCGACGGAGCGGAGACGCACGAGGTCCGCCCCGGCCGGCCGAGCTCCGCCGGACGCGGCGGGATGGAGAGCAAGATCGCCGCGGCGCGACTCGCGTCGGCGGCGGGGATCCCGACGGTGATCGCGTCCGGCAAGGGCCAGGATGTCCTCGTGCCGCTCGTCGGAGGCAAGGGCAGAGGCACGCGCTTCACGCCGACGAGCACGCCGACGAGTGCCTTCAAGCTCTGGCTGCGGTACGCGAAACCGGCGGCAGGCCGCCTCGTTCTCGACGCGGGTGCGCATCGCGCGCTCGTTGCGGACGGGCGGAGCCTCCTGGCCGTCGGCGTCGCCGAGTGCGACGGCGAGTTCGTCGCGGGCGACGCGGTCGAGCTCGTCGCTCCCGACGGCGTCGTCTTCGGGAAAGGACTTGCGAGTGCAGCCGCGGCTGAGGTGCGCGGCAGGCCCCGAGGCATCGAGGCAGTCCACCGTGACCGGCTCGTGCTCTACGACGAGAGCGAGCCGACTCGCTCCGGCGGGCGTGTGATCGCACCCTCGGAGGCGGAGGAGACGAGCGCGGCGTACTTTGCCAGCACGCCCGACTCGTAGCGCGGCGGCGGGGGTGTCCATCGTGCGAGCCGGCGCTCGAGCTCGCCGTCCCTGAGCTCGACGCGCAGCTCGCGCGCGTCGACGTCGATCACCACCGAATCTCCGTCCTCCAGCGCAGCGAGCGGACCGCCGCGCGCCGCTTCGGGGGAGACGTGCCCGACCATCAGGCCGTGCGTCGCGCCGGAGAAGCGTCCGTCGGTCAGCAGCGCGACCTCGTCACCGAGTCCGGCGCCGACGAGCGCGGCCGTGACGTGGAGCATCTCCCGCATGCCGGGCCCGCCCGCGGGCCCCTCGTACCGGATCACGACGACGTCTCCCGGCTCGATCGCACCGGCGGCCACGGCGGCGAAGCAGTCCTCTTCGCAGTCGAACACTCGTGCAGGCCCGCGGTGCAGTCGGCGCTCGTGTCCGACCAGCTTCGCGACGCTGCCCTCCGGAGCGAGGTTGCCATGGAGGATCGCGATGCCGCCCGTCGCCTTCAGTGGCCGGTCGATCGGGACGACGACCTCCTGTCCCGGCGTCTCGCGGGCAGCCGCGGCGATCTCGGCGAGCGTCCGGCCGTCGACGTTGCGCGCGCTGACGTCGACCAGCCCGCCCGCGACCAGCTCGCGCGCCACGAGCGCGGCGCCGCCGGCACGGTGCAGGTCGGTGGCGACGAAGCGGCCGCCGGGCTTGAGGTCGGCGACGACCGGCGTCCGCTCCGCGATGCCGTCGAACTCGTCGAGCTCCAGCGGCACGCCGAGCTCGCGCGCGATCGCGAGCAGGTGCAGGACTCCGTTGGTCGAGCCGCCCGTGGCGGCGACCGCCGCGATCGCGTTGTCGATCGCCTCGCGGGTGAGGATCGAGGAGGGCCGGGTGTCGGTGCGAACCAGCTCGAGCACGAGCGCGCCCGCCTGCTCCGCCGCGGACGCCTTCGCGGGATCGGTTGCGGGGATGCCGTTGCCGCCGGCCGGGCTGATGCCGAGAAACTCGAGCACGAGCGACATCGTGTTCGCGGTGAACTGGCCGCCGCATGCGCCCGCACCCGGGCAGGCGACGCCCTCCAGCTCGTGGACGTCGGCTGCGTCGAGCGTGCCTGCAGCGTGTGCGCCGACGGCCTCGAAGACATCCTGGATCGTCACGTCGCGTCCGTGGAACCGCCCCGGCGCGATCGAGCCGTTGTAGAGCACGAGGCCCGGCAGGTCGAGCCGGGCGAGCGCGAGCACCGCCGCCGGGATCGTCTTGTCGCAGCCGACGAGGCAGACGAGGCCGTCGAGCAGGTGGCCGCGCGCGACGAGCTCGATCGAGTCGGCGATCACCTCGCGCGACACGAGTGACGCGCGCATCCCCTCGGTCCCCATCGAGACGCCGTCCGAGACGGCGATCGTGTTGAACTCGACCGGCATGCCGCCCGCGTCGCGAATGCCGCGCTTGACATGTTGCGCAAGCTCCCGCTGGTTGAGGTTGCACGGCATGGTCTCGATCCACGTCGTCGCGACTCCGATCAGCGGGCGCGCGAGGTCGTCGTCGTCGAAGCCTGTGCCCTTCAGCATCGCTCGCGCGGGCGCGCGCTCGACGCCGTCGGTCAGCGCCGCGCTGTGCCGCTTGGCGGGATCCGAAGGGCGGTCGTACGGATCGCTCACGACGCCGTCATCGTTGCAGGCGGACTAGAGCCCACGCTCCGCGATCAGCCTGAACGCCTCCGGCGTGGAGCGGACGTCGCCGAGCCGTGCGGCGGCGTCGAGCGCCGACTCGACTCGTCCCGCGGGCGCCTCGTGCGTGACGAGGTCCAGCGCGGCGCTGCCGTCGACGAGGTGCTGCGCGAGCGTGGCGATGGAGACCCCTTCCTCTGCGAAGCACTCGGCGAGGTGCGCGAGGACTCCGGGCTTGTCGTCGACCTCGACGTGGACGTAGAAGCGCGCGGGCAGCTCGCCGGGAGGTAGCCGCTCGAGCGAGCGCCAGCTCGCGTCGTTCTGCAGGAACCCGGTCTCGTTCGTCCCCAGCACGCTCACCATGTCGGCGATCACGGCCGATGCGGTCTCGACGCCGCCCGCGCCGGGACCTTCCAGCGTGATCTCGCGGATCGCGTCGCCCTGGAGCATGACCGCGTTGAACGGGCCGTCGACCGAGGCGAGCGGATGGTGGCGATCGACGAACGCGGGCCCGACGCGGACGTCGACGGCATCGCCGACGAGCGTGGCCGAGCCGACGAGGCGGATGACGGCGGACTCCGTGTACGCGGCGGCGACGTGGTGCGGCTTGATCCCCTCGATTCCCTCGTAGCGGACGTCGCCGAGCTCGACGCGCGAGCCGAACGCGACCGTGGCGAGGATCGCCATCTTCGCCGCGGCGTCCGCTCCCGACACGTCCTCCGTCGGATCGGCCTCGGCGTAGCCGAGCCGCTGTGCCTCGGCGAGCGCCTCTTCGTACCCGGTCCCGCTCTCCATGCGCGTGAGGATGAAGTTCGTCGTTCCGTTCACGATCCCGAGCACACGGTGGACGTTCGTGACCACGAGGGACTCGCGCAGGACCTTGATCACAGGGATGGCCGCGCAGACGGACGCCTCGAAGCGGAGCTGGACGTCTCCTTCCGCAGCCGCGGCGAACAGGTCCGCGCTCCGCCGCGCGAGCAGCTGCTTGTTCGCCGACACGACCGGCTTGCCGGCGCGCAGCAGCTCGAGCACGTAGCTTCCCGTCGGCTCGAGCCCGCCCATCACCTCGGCCACGAGCGCGATCGAGTCGTCCTCGAGGATCGACTCGAAGTCGGTAGTCAGGACGTCGGAGGCCGGTTGGTGCTCGCGCTCCTTGCCCGAGTCACGTACGAGCGCGCGCACGACGCGCAGCCTGTGGCCGGTCGCCCGCTCGATTTCGTCCCCGTTCTCGATCAGCAGTCGATCGACCGCCGCGCCGACCGTGCCGTAGCCGAGCAGCGCGACGGGAACGTCAACTGACGCCATGCACGTCCACGCCGAGGAGCCCTCGCTTCCCAGCGAGGTCGCGCAGCTCGGAGCCGACCTCCTCGAGTAGCCCGCCGGCGTTGCGTGCACGCAGCTCCTCGAATCGGGGCCGTCCCGCCTCGTCGTCGGCGAAGAGCTCGCGTGCGAACGCGCCGCTGCGAATCTCCTCGAGCAGCTCCCGCATCGTCTGCTTCACGCGCTCGTCGACGACGCGCGGACCCCGGGAGAGATCGCCGTACTCGGCGACGTCGGAGATCGAGTGACGCATGTACTCGAATCCTCCCTCATAGATCAGGTCGACGATGAGCTTGAGCTCGTTGACGCACTCGTAGTAGGCGATCTCCGGCTGGTAACCGGCGGCGACCAGCGTCTCGAAGCCCGCGGAGATCAGCGCCGTCGCACCGCCGCACAACACGGCCTGCTCGCCGAACAGGTCGCTCTCGGTCTCCTCCGCGAAGGTCGTCTCGAGCAGACCGACCCGTCCGCATCCGATCGCGGTGCCGTAGGCGAGGGCGAGCTCGAGCGCGCGTCCGCTCGCGTCCTGGTGCACGGCGACGAGGCCCGGCGTGCCCGCGCCGGACTCGAACAGCTCGCGGACCCGGTGACCGGGCGCTTTCGGAGCCACCATCACGACGTCGTGGCCGGCGGCGGGAACGATCCGGCCGAAGTGGACGTTGAGCCCGTGCGCGAACAGCAGCGCGGCGTTCGCCTCGAGGTTCGGCTCGATCTCCTGCGCGTAGACGCCCTTCTGCACGTGGTCCGGCAAGAGGATGGCGACGAGCTCTGCGCCGCTCGTCGCCTCGGCGATCGTGCCGACTGCGAGGCCGGCGTCCTCGGCGGCCTCGCGTGACGGACTCGACTCGCGCAGTCCGACCTCGACGTCCACGCCGGAGTCGCGCAGGTTCAGCGCATGCGCGTGGCCCTGGCTGCCGTATCCGATGACCGCGACCTTCCCGGACAGGAGGTCGATGTTTCCTTCGCGGTGAATGGTTGCCAACGGAGGCTCCTTTCGGTCAGCGCAGCACGAGCTGGCGGCGCCGGATGGTCGAGTTGGAGGCCGCGCGGCTGAGGCCGACGCGGCCGGTGCGGACGAGCTCCTTCACGCCGTGCGGACGGAGCAGCTCCTCGAACGAGTCGATCTCCTCCGGCGCGCCGGCGAGCTCGAAGACGAGCGCGTCGCGGCCGAGATCGGCCACGCGCGCGCCGAAGACCTCGCCGAGCGCCATCAGCTCCGTGCGCTTCGCGGGCGGCGCGGTGACCTTGATCAACGCGAGTTCGCGTTCGATCGACTCGCCGGCCGCGAGCTCCGTGATCCGCAGCACGTTGACGAGCTTGTGCATCTGCTTCTCGATCTGTGCGAGGGAAGCCTGGTCGCAGTCGACGCGGAGCGTGATACGCGAGATGTCCGGCCGCTCGGTCGTGCCGACGGCGAGGCTCTCGATGTTGAAGCCGCGCCGAGCGAACATGCTGGAGATCCGCGCGAGCACGGCGGGCTTGTTCTCGACGAGCACCGAGAGCGTGTGCTTCATGCCGACACCGCCGGCTCGGTCGGCGTCTCCGTCTCGGACGCTCCCGGATACTCGACGAGCTCGAGCGCGGCAGCGCCGGCCGGAATCATCGGGAAGCAGTGCTCGTGCGGATCGACTCGGCAGTCGACGACCGCGGTCGTTCCGCACCCGATTGCCTCTGACAGCGTCTCCTCGAGCCGGCTCTCGTCGTCGACGACGAAGCCGCGGCCGCCGTACGCCTCGGCGAGCCCCGCGTAGTCCGGCACGTGGTGCGTCAGCTCGATCTGCGAGAACCGCTCCTCGAAGAACATGTCCTGCCATTGGCGAACCATGCCGAGGTGGCCGTTGTTGACGAGCACGACCACGATCGGGAGGCGCTCGAGGACCGCGGTCGCCAGCTCCTGCTGCGTCATCTGGAAGCAGCCGTCGCCGTCGACGCAGATCACGGTCGCGTCCGGCCGGGCGGCCTTTGCGCCGATCGCAGCGGGGACACCGAAGCCCATCGTCCCGAGTCCGCCCGAGGTGATGAAGGTCCGCGGCCGATCGCAGAGCAGGTACTGCATCGCCCACATCTGGTGCTGGCCGACGCCGGTCGTCCAGATCACGTCCGACCGGCCGGCGGTGAGCCGCTGCAGCGTCTCGAGCACCGGCTGGGGCTTCATCAGCGGTCCGACGTCGCCGTAGCGCAGCGGGAACTCCTCCCGCCAGCGGCGGAGCTGGGCGAGCCACGGCTCGGTCGCATCCGGCCGCGCCGCGAGCCGCAGCTCGCGCACGAGCTCGGACAGCACGGGCTTCAGCGGGCCGACCACGGGGACGTCCGCGCGGCGGAGCTTGTCGATCTCGGCCGAGTCGATGTCGAGGTGCACGACCGTCGCCCCCGGTGCGAACGACGCGAGCTTGCCCGTGACGCGGTCGTCGAAGCGCGCTCCGACCGAGACGAGGACGTCGCACTTGTTCATCGCCCAGTTCGACCACTTGGGACCGTGCATGCCGGGCCAGCCGAAGTGCAGCTCGTGCGTCTCCGGGAAGCTGCTCTTCGCCATCAACGTCGTGATGACGGGGAGGCGCGCGAGTTCGGCGACCTCGAGCAGCTCCGCGCAGGCGTCGCCGTTGACGACGCCGCCCCCGACGTAGAGGACCGGCCGCTCGGCCGCGGCGATGCGCCGCGCCGCCTCTTGGATCTGGCGCGGGTGGCCGCGGCGGGGCGGACGCCAGCCGGGCAGGTCCACTGCGTCGGGATACTCGAACTCGAGCTCCGCCTCCTGGACGTCGCGCGGGATGTCCACCAGAACTGGCCCACATCGGCCGGTGCGCGCGACGTGGAACGCCGACTTGAGCACGTGCGGGATCTCCTCGACGTCCTTCACGAGCCACGAGTGCTTGACGATTGGGATGGTGATCCCGGTGATGTCGCACTCCTGGAACGCGTCGGTACCGATCAGGTGCGACCGGACCTGCCCCGTGATGCAGACGAGCGGCGTCGAGTCCATCCAGGCGTCCGCAATCGGCGTGACGAGGTTCGTCGCGCCCGGTCCGGAGGTTGCGAGCGCCACACCGGCCCGGCCGGACGCGCGCGCGTAGCCCTCAGCCATGTGACCCGCGCCCTGCTCGTGGCGCGCGAGCACGTGCCTGACGGTCGTGCCGCGCGCGAACGCGTCATAGGTCGGCAGGATCGCTCCGCCGGGTAGCCCGAAGACGACGTCGACGCCCTCGGCCTCGAGCGACCGAAGCACGGCGTCGGCACCCTGCATTCTCATACGGCCTCCCGGTAGAACTCGGCATTCGCAAGTGCGAGCGGGAGCTGAGCGACCACGACGTCCGCGCGGTCCCGCGTCGACGGCAGCAGCATGCCGGTGGGTCCTGCACGTCCGACGGCGTTCGTCAGAGTCGCGGCGGCGCTTCGCTCGCCCAGCCCTTCGCCGAGCATCAGTGCGGCGGCGAGCAGCATCGAGCTCGGATCCGCGACCCCATGGCCGGCAAGCTCGTCCGCGGCGTCGTCCGACACGCCGAAGACGCTCGGCCCTTCCGGCGCGAGCCTGCCCCAAGCCGTCGTCCTCCGGGAGCGCAGGCCGGCGGCGAGATCGGGCGCCGTTCGCGTGAGCTCAGGCGGACAGACGACGACGTCGAACCGCTCCGGGTCGAAGACGAGGGCTCGCACCGCCTCCTGTGCGTCAAGCCGCTCGACCTCGAGCCCGTCGCCGTACGCCTCGAGCTCATCGGCCTCGTCCGCCCAGCGCGGGTCGACGCCGACGAGCGTGATCCGGCCGCGGCTCGCGCGCGCGGATGCGCTCGCGCGCTCGAGCGTCCAGGCCCAGCCGTCCGGCCCGAGCGGCGAGAACAGCGTGATGTTGCCGTGGTCGAAGCGGACACTGACGACCGTTGCGTGGAAGTCGAGGTCTTCCTCCAGCGCGACGAGCGCGTGCCCCGACTTGGATGCGACGAGCACCGCGTCCGCGGCGACGACCGCGCGCCGTGAGGAGTGCGGGAACGGGCGCCCGAATCGCGTCAGCGCATCCGCGCCGAACGGGACGTGACGCTCCTCGACCAGCATGCCGTGGAGACGACAGGTGGCGGCGAGTGCTCTGCTCGCGGCCGCCATCACCTCCGGGCCGACGCCGTGCCAAGCGAGACAGATCACGCTGTACGTTCGGCGGCTCATGCGACGACCACCTCGTCGAGCACGTCCGCGATCGTCACGGGTCTGCCGGTATCCGCGAGCTCCTTGAAGCGCTCGAAGGCACTCGTGAGCTGCTCTCGGTCGAGCTCGATGCCCGCGTCGGCGCATGCGCGTGCGAACGCGTGCCGGCCCGAGTGCTTGCCGAGCGGAAGCGTCATCGCGTAGCCCAGCTCGCGCGGATCGATGATCTGGTAGGTCGACACGTCCTTGAGCAGGCCGTCCTGGTGGATGCCCGCCTCGTGTGCAAACGCGTTCGCGCCGACGATCGCCTTGTTCGGTTGCACGTCGTAGCCCGTGAGGCGTGCGACCAGCGCCGAGGTGGCGGCGATCGCGGTCGGATCGATACCGGTCACGACGTCGAAGCGGTCCTTTCGAACGCGCATAGCCATCGCGACCTCCTCGAGCGCGGCGTTGCCCGCGCGCTCGCCGAGGCCGTTGATCGTGCACTCGATCTGGTCGACCCCTGCCTCGACGGCCGCCAACGAGTTCGCGACCGCGAGACCCAGGTCGTCGTGGCAGTGCGCGGAGAGGGTGACCCGCTCGAGGGACGGGCAGAGCTCGCGCACCGTCCGGAAGAAGTCAGCGTGCTCGTTCGGGAAGCAGATGCCGACCGTGTCGGGGAGGTTGACGACGTCGACGCCTGCCTCGACGACGGCGTCGCACACACGAGCCACGAACGCGGGATCCGAGCGCGTGGCGTCTTCGCACGAGAACTCGACCTCGTCCGCGCGTTCGCGTGCGTAGCCCACCGCCCACGCCGCCTGCTCGACGACCTCGTCCGGCTCGAGGCCGAGCTTCTTCTCCATGTGGATCGGGCTCGTTGCGAGGAAGATGTGCAGTCTCGAGCGCTTCGCGTCGCGCAGCGCGTCGACGGACGCGTCGATGTCCTCACGGCGGGTCCGGCATAGCGAGGCGACGGTCGTGTCCACCGCCTTCGAGACGGCACAAACTCCTTCGTGATCCCCCGGTGACGCGACCGCGAAGCCCGCCTCGATCACGTCCACCCCGAGAAGCTCGAGCTGCTTGGCGATCTCCACCTTCTCGTCCGGGCGCAGCGCGATGCCCGGCGATTGCTCCCCGTCTCGTAGCGTCGTGTCGAAAATCTGGATCTTGCGCGAACTCACGGAACCTCCTCGTCGCGGTGGCCGGAAGGCGCACCGGTGGCGTCGAACGGTGGGTGTGTGCGCCGGCGGCGCGTGGTTCGCGTCTCCCCCTAGAGGGGGAGAATCGAGAGGACGAGCACGATCGAACCGGACGAGATCGTCCGGGCAGGCGTGCAGGAAGTCGTGCGTGTCCTCATCGTGATCCCGAAGTGTGGCTGACGCGCTTTACCTTGTCAAGCCGCTTTCTTCGCTACAGATTTTCGGATTGATGCGGTTTTTCGGTTGATCTGACCGGCTGGTCGTTCTATCCTGTCGCCATGGCCTGCGCGCACGGACCGATTACGCTTTTTGTCGGCACCGCGCGCAAGCGCGTTCGCTAGCCGGCGGTTTCGACCTCCCGCCCTCGCCGGCTAGCCGACCACAAAGGGCGGGGCTTCCTCTCTTCGACCGAGAAAGGTGCTGCGCAGGTGTCGCATCCCGCAACGCTCGACCCTCCGGTCGGCGAGCGCGATGCCTGTGGCATCGGCTTCGTCGCCCGGCTCTCCGGTGAACCGTCGCGCTTCGTCCTCGACTCCCTCCTCGAGGCCCTCGTGCGCGTGCGGCACCGGGGGGCCGTCGCGGCGGATCATCGCTCCGGGGACGGCGCGGGCCTGCTCGTGCCGATCCCGGAGCTGCTCGCGGGCGAGCCTGCCCTCGGGCTGGCGATGGTGTTTCTCGGCAGCGCGGCGGGCAGGCGTGCGGTGGACGCCGCCTGTCGCGCCGAGGGGATCACCGTGCGCCGCTGGCGCTCGGTTCCGGTCGACCAGGACGCGCTCGGCCCATCCGCACGGGCCTCGGCTCCGCTGATCGCCCAAGCCGTTCTCGAGCCGCCCGTCGGCGCGGACGACGGCGGCGAGGAGGCGGCGTTCCGGGCGAGGAAGCGGCTCGACGGCCGTGCGGACGTGTACGTCGCGTCGCTCTCGTTCCGCACTGTCGTCTACAAGGCGCTCTGCGCAGGGGACCAGCTCGCGGCGTTCTACGCCGACCTGCGCGAGCCCGCGTTCGAGGTTCCGTTCGGGATCTTCCACCAGCGCTTCTCGACCAACACGGAGCCGTCGTGGGAGCGGACGCAACCCTTCCGCCTCCTCTGCCACAACGGCGAGATCAACGCTGTCCGCGGCAACGTGAACTGGATGCGCGCCCGCGCGTCGGCGCTCGGCATCGCCGGGCCGGTGCTCGAGGAGTCGAGCTCCGACTCGGGGATGCTGGACAACGCGCTCGAGCTGCTCGTGCGCGGCGGACGCGACGTGCGCCACTCGCTGGCGATGCTCGTGCCGCCTGCGTGGCAGGGCGACACCGAGCTCCTGCCGGGCGTGCGCGACTTCTACCGCTTCCATGCGGGCCTCGTCGAGCCGTGGGACGGCCCCGCCGGGATCGTCTTCACCGACGGCCGTGTCGTCGGCGCCGCGCTGGACCGCAACGGTCTGCGCCCGCTCCGGACCCTGGTTGCGGGGGACGTCGTTTGTTGCGCCTCCGAGGCCGGCGTCATCGACGTGCCTGAGGGGACGAGCGCGAGGCGCGGCCGTCTCGGCCCCGGGGAGATGCTCGTCGTCGATCCTTCCCGCGGCCTCGAGCACGACGCCGCGATCAAGGAGCGGCTGGCCGCCTCCGGTCCGTACGGGCGCTGGCTGAACGAGTGGCGTCGCGAGGCGTCGATCGGCGAGCCGGTCTCCAGGGCGGACGAGGATCTGACCCCGCGGCACGTCCTCTTCGGCTACACCCGCGAGGAGCTGTCGATGATCGTGCGGCCGTCGGCCGCGCACGGGCACGAGCCGACGCTGTCGATGGGCGACGACACCGCGCTGCCGCCGCTCGCGGGTCGCGCCCGACCGCTCTACAGCTACTTCCGGCAGCGGTTCGCCCAGGTCACGAACCCCGCGGTCGACCACATTCGCGAGCGGTTCGCGATGTCGTTGGCGACGCTCCTCGGTGCACGAGCGCCCTTGCTGGTCGAGGCGCCGGAGGCGGCGGCCGGACTCGAGCTCGAGAGCTTCTTCCTGTTCCCCTCGGCGCTCGACGAGCTCGCGGTCGTGCGGCTGGACGCGAGCTTCGATCCGGATGAAGGGCTGGCCGGCGCCTGCGACCGGCTGGCAGCCGCGTCCGAGGCGGCAGTTCGCGAAGGCCACGGGATGCTCCTCCTCTCCGACTCCGCGGCGACGCCGAAGCGGCCGCCCGTGCCGATGCTGCTCGCGACCTCGTTCGTGCACCACCGACTCGTCCGCGTGGGGCTCCGAACACTCGCGACGCTGCTCGTCGAGAGCGACGAGCCACGCGAGGTGCATCATGTCGCCAGCCTGATCGGCTTCGGTGCCGAGGCGGTCTGCCCGCGCCTTGCCCTGCACACGGTCGCCTCCCTTGCGGAGGCGGACCGGATCGGTGGCGACCGACCCTCGCAGGCGGAGGCGCAGCTGCGCTTCAAGCGCTCGATCGAGGACGGGGTGCTCAAGGTCATGTCGAAGCTCGGTATCTCCGACATCGCGAGCTACTGTGGCGCCCAGACGTTCGAGGCAGTGGGTCTCGGCGGCGGGCTCGTCGAGTCCGCCTTCCCGGGGACTCCGTGGTCGATCGGCGGCACCGGCCTCGCGGAGCTCGAGCTTGAGACGCGCGAACGCGCGGAGGCGGCGGTTGCGGGGCGGCCGCGACTGGAGAACCCGGGCTACGTGAAGTTCCGCAAGGGCGGGGAGCCGCACGAGACGAGCCCCGACGTGCTCGAGGCGCTCCAGGCGGCGGTCCGCACCGACGACATGGCTGCCGCGCACGCGCTCCGGCGTGCCGTCGGCGCCGCCGACTGGGATCGCTACACGGTGTACTCGGGGCTCGTCAACGGACGGGCTCCGATGGAGATCCGCGACCTGCTCGAGCTTCGGCCGGTCGTGCGACCGGTTCCGCTGGACGAGGTAGAGCCCGCGACGTCGATCGTGCGACGGTTCTCGGCGGGTGGCATGTCGCACGGCGCGCTCTCGGCCGAGGCGCACGAGACGATCGCGATCGCGTTCAACAACCTCGGCGCGCGCTCGAACTGCGGCGAAGGCGGAGAGGACCCGGCGCGCTTTCGCACGTCGAGGAACTCGCGGATCAAGCAGGTTGCGTCCGGACGCTTCGGTGTCACCGCCGAGTACGCGGCGTTCGCTTCGGAGTTGCAGATCAAGATCGCGCAGGGATCGAAGCCCGGCGAGGGTGGGCAGCTGCCCGGCCACAAGGTCACGGCGGAGATCGCCCGGCTACGCCACACGCAGCCCGGCGTGGCGCTGATCTCGCCGCCGCCCCACCACGACATCTACTCGATCGAGGACCTCGCGCAGCTGATCTTCGACCTGAAGCAGGTCAACCCGGATGCTGACGTCTCCGTCAAGCTCGTCTCGCAAGCAGGTGTGGGGCTGGTCGCCGCCGGCGTCGCCAAGGCGCTGGCGGACATCGTCCACATCGCCGGCGCGGACGGCGGCACCGGCGCGAGCCCGCTCTCGTCGATCAAGAACGCTGGCGCGCCGTGGGAGCTCGGGCTCGTCGAGGCCCAGGCGGCGCTCGCCGCGAACGGGTTGCGTGGCCGTGTCCGGCTCCGCATCGACGGCGGGATCAAGACGGGGCGCGACGTCGTCGTCGCGGCTCTGCTCGGTGCGGACGAGGTCAGCTTCGGCACCGCGCTGCTGCTCGCCGAGGGCTGCCTGATGGTCCGGACCTGTCACGTCGACTCGTGTCCGGTCGGGATCGCGACGCAGCGGCCCGAGCTTCGCTCCAAGTTCGCCGCCACACCGGAGATGGTCGAGAACTACCTCCTGCTCGTTGCGGAGGAGGTGCGGCGCGAGCTCGCGTCCCTCGGCCTGCGTACGTTCGAGGACGCCGTCGGGCGAGTCGATCTGCTCGCGCAGCGCAGCGTCGACGGACGGGCCGCGCTGCTCGACGTTTCGGAACTGCTCGTTCGGCCGCAGGGGGACGCGACCCGCTACGTCGGCGCGTCGACGCTCCTCGCGCCCGGCGGGGAGCTCGGGGAGCGCATCGCCGCGGACGCATCGAACCCCGCACCGAGCTACGCGATCTGCAACGACGATCGTGCGGTGGGCGCGCGGCTGGGCGGCACGCTCGCGCGGGTCGACGGTGACCACGCTCCTGGCCGGCAGTTCCGGTTCGTCGGCTCGGCCGGCCAGAGCTTCGGCGCCTTCCTCACGGCCGGAACGGAGTTCGTGCTCGACGGGGAGGCGAACGACTACGTCGGCAAGAGCCTGAGCGGCGGACGTATCGTCATCCGGCCGCCGGCGGACGACGCGGGCGACCCAACGCTCGCGGGCAACACCGTGCTCTACGGCGCCACGAGCGGAGAGCTCTTCTGCGCGGGCTCGGCCGGAGAGCGGTTCGCCGTCCGCAACTCCGGGGCGAGTGCTGTCGTCGAAGGCGTCGGCAGCAATGCGTGCGAATACATGACGAACGGCACGGTCGTCTTGATCGGGCCATTCGGGCGAAACCTCGCGGCCGGCATGACCGGCGGGGAGGTGTTCGTGCACGACCCGGAGGAGCGGCTGGCGCGACGGCTGAACCGGCAGCTCGTGTCGAGCGAGGCGCTCGACGAGTCGGCTGTCGCGCGCTTGCGCGCACTGCTCGACGAGCACGTGCGACACACGGGATCGAAACGTGCGGCTTCGCTCCTCGAGCGCTGGCACGAGGCAGTTCGCGACTTTCGAGTCGTTCGCCCGAAGCCCGAAGTCGGCCGGCTCGAGGCGGAGGCGGAGGGGACCGAAGCGGAGACTGCACCGCCCGAAGGCACCGACGCTGTCGGTGACGCAGCGGAGATTGCATCCGGACGACCGAGCTAGACTTGGCCCGGCATGGCCGCGGGTCTTGACGGGATCGGCGACGAGAAGCGTGAGGCAGTCGCGGCGTCGGCCGACATCGTCGGAGCCAAGTGGACGGCGCTCCTGATCTACGACCTCGCCGGCGGCACGCGCCGCTTCCGCGAGCTCGAGCATTCGTGCGCCGGGATCAGCAGCAGGACGCTCGCCGAACGGCTACGTGGGCTCGAGCGGGCGGGCATCGTCCGCCGTCAGAGCTACCCGGAGTCGCCGCCGCGGGTCGAGTACGAGCTGACGGCGAAGGGCCGCGACGTGCTCCCGATCCTCGATGCGATGACCGACTTCGGACGTTCGTGGCTCCGGTCGCGGACGGCGACGCTGACCTCGCGTCGCTGACGGAGCGTCTGCTGGCCTAGGAGCCGGCAAGGCGCAGACGCGCCGCGCCAATCGCGCCGGCGACGTCCTCGGCGCCGGGTGACACGCGCTGCGCCGCCGCGTCGTGCCCGGGTTCGAAGCTCCCGTCGCGGACCGATGCAGCGACCTCCTCGTGCGCATCGCGAAACGGCGTTCCCTGTCGCACGAGCGACTCGGCGGCGTCGGCCGCGCTCAACAGCGGATCGCCGCATGCGGCCGCGAGCCGATCGACGTCGAGGGTCATCCCCGAGACGAGTGTCCGGAGCGCTGCGAGCGACCCCGCGACGGCGTGACGCGACTCGAACACCGGCGTCTTGTCCTCCTGGAGATCACGGTTGTATGCGAGCGGGAGGCTCTTGACGGTTGCGAGCAGGCCGACGAGCCGTCCGATCGCCGCGCCGGCCTTGCCACGCACGAGCTCGGCGACGTCGGGGTTCAGCTTGTGCGGCAGCATCGACGATCCGGTCGCGGCCTCCTCGGGGAGCCTCACGAAGCCGAACTCGGACGTCGACCAGAGCACGAGCTCCTCGCCGATGCGCGAGAGGTGTACGCCGAGCACGGCGCACGCATACAGGTAGTCGAGCGCGAAGTCGCGGTCCGCGACCGCGTCGAGCGAGTTGCGGAGCTGCGGGCCGGGCGGCGGAGGCAGCGGCAGCGTCGAGCCGGCGAGCGCCGCGGCACCCAGCGGTGAGTGCGCGGCCCGAGCCGCCGCGAAACGGAACCGGTCGCGGTCCCGCTCGAGCATCTCTACCCACGCAAGCAGGTGGTGCCCGACCGTCACCACCTGAGCGCGTTGCAGGTGCGTGTAACCGGGCAGCGGCGTCCTCGCGTGCTCCTCGGCCCGGTCGAGCACGGCGCCTGCGAACGTCTCGATCGCCGTCGTCGCCTCACCGCACGCTTCCTCCACGTAGAGGCGCAGCGCCGCGGCCACCTGGTCGTTGCGGCTGCGGCCGGCGTGGATCTTCCGGCCCACCCGCCCGAGCTGTCGCTCGATCGCGGAGTGGACGTCCTCGTCCTTCGGCTCGACGGCGCCGGTCGCGGCGATCGACTCGAGCGTCGCCTCCGCCTCGGCCAGCTCCGCGTCGGTCAGCAGGCCCGCGGCCCAGACGCGGCGCACGTGCACCGCCGTGGCCGCGCAGTCGTATGGGAGCAGCTCCGCGTCCGGAGCTCGAAGAAACGAGGCGACCTCGGGCGCGAGCTCCGTCCGAACGCGTGCCGACCAGAGCGTCACAGCACGCCGATCCGCTCGCGCGCGGCCAGCAGCTCGGTCTCGAGCGCAGTCACCTGGATGAAGCCGGCCGCCGCCTCGTGCGGGAAGGACTCGCCGGTCGCGTACGAGGCGAGCGACTCGGAGTAGAGCGCGTGCTCCGACCGGCGCCCGGTGACCACCGCCGCGTTCGGCCGAAGTGCGACGCGGATCTCGCCGCAGACTCGCTCTTGCGTCGCGTCGAAGAAGGCGTCGTAGGCCGGCCGAACCGGCGCGAACCAGCCGCCGTCGTAGACGAGCTTCGCCCAGCGCGGCTCGAGCTCGCGCTTCGCCTCCAGCTCGCCCTTGGTGAGCACGAGCTCTTCGAGCGCGCGGTGCGCCGCGATCAGCGTCAGGGCGGCCGGCGCCTCGTAGAGCTCGCGGCTCTTGATGCCGACCGCGCGGTTCTCGATCATGTCGATCCGCCCGATCCCGTACATGCCCGCGAGCTCGTTGAGGGCACCGACGAGCGTCGCGAGCGAGAGCTCCTCTCCGTCGAGCGTCAGCGGGTGGCCGCCCTCGAAGCCGACCACGACCTCTGTCGGCTCGGCGCCTTCGCGCGGCTGCGACGTGAGCACGAACGCATCGTCAGGCGGCGCGCTCCACGCGTCCTCGAGCACGCCCGCCTCGATTGCCCGTCCGAACAGGTTGTCGTCGACGGAGTACGGAGACTCCTGTTTCGCCTCGACCGGGATGCCGCGCGCTTGTGCGTACGCGATCTCCTCGTCCCTCGTCCAGACACGGTCGCGCAGCGGCGCGATCACCTTCACTCCCGGGTACCTCGCCTTGAACGCGAGCTCGAAGCGCAGCTGGTCGTTCCCTTTCCCCGTGCAGCCGTGGACGACTGCCTCCGCTCCGAGGTCGAGAGCGACCTCTGCGACGGCGCCCGCGATCACGGGCCGCGAGAGCGCGGAGACGAGCGGGTACTTCCCCTCGTAGAGCGCGTTCGCAACGAGCGCCTTCGCCACCTGGTCGTCGGCAAACTCGTCCTTGCGGTCGAGCAGGAGTACGTCATCGGCGCCTGCGAGCGTTCCGCGCGCGATCGCCGGCTCGAAGCTCGCCTCCTGCCCGACGTCGACGAGCACGGCGACGACCTCGTCGAAGCCGTAGTCCTCCTTGAGCCATGCGATCGCGCAGCTCGTGTCGAGCCCGCCCGAGTAGGCGAGCGTCGCGATCCTGCTCACTGCGTCTCTCCTTCCAGGTGGTGGCGGAGCTGGTCGGCGAGCGCCGCGCCCTCGACGCCGTCGCGTGCAGCGACGAAGATCGAGTCGTCGCCCGCGACCGTCCCGGCGACGTCGGCGAGACCGGTCGCGTCGATCGTGCGGGCGAGCGCGTTCGCCGTTCCCGGAGGTGTGTGGATGACGACGAGGTTCCCCGTCGACACGATCGAGAGCGCCCATCGTCGGAGCGCGGAGCCGAGCTCGCCGAGGCGGGAGAGATCGGCCGCACCGGGCAGTGCGTAGACGAGTCGCCCTTGCTCGTCCCTGACCTTGACGAGCCCGAGCTCGGCGATGTCGCGTGAGACCGTCGTCTGGACCGCGCCGAAGCCGGCGCCGTGCAGCGCCTCCGCGAGCTCCGTCTGCGTCGAGAGCTTCTGCTCCTTGACGAGTCGCAGGATCGCGCCCTGCCGTTCGAACTTCTTCACGCGAGCACCTCCTCGAGGATTCCGAGCGCCGTCTCGATCTCCGGCGGCGTGACGACCAGCGGCGGGGTCACGCGCAGGACGTTGTCGCCGGCGGTGCCGACGAGGAGCCCGAGCGCGCGGCACTCGTCCACCACATCCGCCGCGGGCCGGTCGAGCTCCGCGCCGAGCAACAGGCCGGCACCACGGACCTCGCGAACGGCATCGAGCTCGGCGAGCCCGTCGGCGAGCAGGCGGCCGTTCTGCGCCACCGATGCGAGCAGCTCGTCCGTGAGCGTGTCGCAGACCGCCGTCGCAGCAGCGCACGCGACCGGGTTCCCGCCGAACGTGCTGCCGTGGTCACCGATCGTGAAGGCATCGGAAACGCCGTCGGCGACGAGCAGACAGCCGATCGGCAGGCCGTTGGCAAGGCCTTTTGCGAGCGTCACGGCATCGGGGCGCACGGGCGTCTGCTCCCAGGCGAAGAACGTACCGGTGCGACCGACGCCGGTCTGGATCTCGTCGTAGAGGAGCAGCGCTCCGGTCTCGTCGGCGAGGCGGCGCGCGGCGCGCAGGAAGCCCGGCTCGAGGACGTGGATGCCGCCCTCTCCCTGGATCGGCTCGAGCGCGATGCAGCCGGTCTCGTCGTCGACGGCCCCCTCGAGCGATTCGGTCGCGTTCCGCTCCGCGAACCGAACGTGCGGGAGCAACGGCTCGAAAGCCTCGCGCTTCTCGGGCTGGCCGGTGATGGAGAGCGCGCCGAGCGTGCGGCCGTGGAACGATCCGTGCAGCGCGACGACGCCGGGCTTCCCCGTTGCCTTGCGCGCGAGCTTCAGCCCGGCCTCGATCGACTCTGCTCCCGAGTTGGCGAAGAACGCGCGCGCGCCACCGAACCGCGCCGACAGACGCTCGGCCAGTGCCGTCATCGGCTCGGTCCAGTAGAGATTCGACACGTGCCAGAGCCGCTCGAGCTGCGCACTCGCCGCTGCGAGGGGAACGGGATGGCAGTGTCCGAGGCCGACTACGGCGATCCCGGCGAGGAAGTCGAGGTAGCTCCGGCCGTCGCTGTCGACGACGGTCGTCCCCTGACCCGCCACGAGCGTGACGTCCTGCCGCGGGTAGAGCGGGAGGACCGCGTTCTGCGACACGGCGGTCGTCACGCGACCACCGCCGTGTCCCCGATCACCGCGTCCACGCCGTTCCGCGCTGCGGAAACCGCTGCGCGGAGCTTCGGCACGATCCCGCCCTCGAGCTCGCCGTCGTCGAGCAGCCGTACCGCGTCGCCGACGGCGATCTCCGGCGCGACGGCGTCACCTACGAGCAGCCCGGGCACGTCGGTGACGAACACGATCCGGTCGGCCTCGAGCCCGACTGCGAGCGCGGCTGCCGCCTCGTCCGCGTTGACGTTGAGCGGGCCGACGGCGAGCGGCGCGACGACAGGGATGCGACCGTCGCGCACCGCCTCGACGATCGCGGGCGGTCGCGACGGGAGCGGATCTCCGACGAAGCCGAGGGGCCCGACATGCGCAGCGTGGAGGCCAACCTCGTCGCCGAACATCGGCAGCGCGCGCGGGCCGATGGCGGCGCACACGGCGCGGTTGACCGCCGCGACCGACGAGCGAACCACCGCGAGGCCCGCCTCGCTCGTGACCCGCCGTCCACCGACGAAGCAGACCTCGATCCCGAACCGCTCCATCTCCGCCGTGATCTGCGGGCCGGCGCCGTGGACGACGCACACGTCGTGCTCCAGCGCGAGGGCGAGCACCATCTCCGCCGCGTCCTCTGCGACCGCACCGCCGAGCTTCACGACGACGAGGCTCATGTCCGGTAGTCGGCGTTGATGCGGACGTAGTCGTAGGAGAGATCGCTCGTCAGGTAGCTCGCGCTGCCCTCGCCGAGTCCGAGGTCGAGCTCGATCCGGCAGTGGCCGTTGGAGAGCTGCGGCTCGAGCGCCTGCGGCACCCCTTCCGCGAGTACGACCGTGCCGTTGTAGGCGAGCGTGACGCGCGACGGCTCGATCTCGGCGAAGCCGCCGTCGAACGGAGCTGATCCTGCCGCCGCGAGCACGCGGCCCCAGTTGGCATCGCGTCCGAACAGCGCGGTCTTGACGAGCGACGACGTCGCGATCCGCGACGCGATCGCGCGTGCCTGCTCGCCGTCGACGGCGCCGTGCACCGCGATCTCCGCGAGCACGGTCGCGCCTTCGCCGTCCGCGACGATCTGCTCAGCGAGCCGTGCGCAGACCTCCTGGAGCGCGCGCGCGAACGCCTCGTCCGAGGCCGGAGTGCGTGGGACGGCGCTCGTGCCGTTCGCGAGCAGGACGACGGCGTCGTTCGTCGAGCACTCGCCGTCGACGGAGATCGAGTTGAAGCTCCGTTCGACGGCGGGGCGGAGGAAGTCGCCCGCCTCGCCGAGCTCGAGCGGATAGTCGGTCGTGACGACCGCGAGCATGGTCGCGAGCTGCGGGTGGATCATCCCCGAGCCCTTCGCCATGCCGCCGACGGTGAACCCGGCCGTCGAGACGGCTGCCTGCTTCGCGTGTGTGTCGGTCGTGAGGATCGCCTCTGCTGCGTCCGCGCCTCCGTCGCCGCTCAGCGTCGGCGCGAGCGCGCGCAGGCCGCCGAGCAGCCGTTCGAGCGGGAGCAGCGTGCCGATCACGCCGGTCGAGAGCACGAGCACCTCCTCGGCGTCGAGGTCGAGGAGGCGACCCGCCTCCGCGGCGGTCGCGAGCGCGTCGAGCTCTCCCCGCACGCCCGTGGCGGCGTTTGCGACGCCCGAGTTGATCACGACCGCCTGCGGCTCGGCCTCGGCGAGATGCGACTTCGAGACGACGACCGGCGCGGCTTGGACGCGGTTCGCGGTGAACATGGCGGCGCCGACGGCCGGTGCCGTCGAGCGCACGAGCGCGAGGTCCTTCGCGTCCCGACGGATGCCCGCGTGCATCCCACCTGCGACGAAACCTCTCGGCGCGGTGACGCTCATACGAGCACTCCCGCGAGTCGCAGGCCGGCGGTCTCGTCCAGTCCGAGTGCGAGGTTCGCGTTCTGGACCGCCTGGCCGGCCGCGCCTTTCCCGAGGTTGTCGAGTGCGCAGATGACGATCGCGGTGCCGGTCGCGTTGTCGACGAAGACGCCGAGCTCCGCCGCGTCCGTCCCTTGCACGCGTGAGAGCTCCGGCGCCATCCCTTCGGGCAGCACGGTGACGGCCGCCGCGGTCGCGTAGGTCGCCTCGAGCAGGTGGCGCACGTCCGCGCCGGTGCGGACGTAGCACGTCGCGATCAGGCCCCGCCGCACCGGAAGGAGGTGAGGGACGAAGCAAACCGGGAAGCCGAGCGCCTGCTGCAGCTCGGGGACGTGTTGGTGACTGCCGACGCGGTAGGGCGCGACGTTCTCCAGCACGGCCGCCGCGTGCGACGCGGGCTTCAGCTCCTTCCCGGCACCCGACACACCCGACTTCGCGTCGACGACGACGACGCTCGTCGCGTCGACGACGTCGGCGAGCGGTGCGAGCGCGAGCAGCGCGGCGGTCGCGTAGCAGCCTGGGTTGGCGATCCGGGAGGTCGTCGGCGGGAAGAGCTCGGGAACCGCGTAGCACCAGTCGGCAAGACGATCGGCCCGCGGGTGCTCGAACCCGTACCACCTCGCATAGAGCTCCGCATCGTCGAGCCGGTGAGCGCCCGAGAGATCGACGACGACGGCGTCCTCCGGCGGCTCCAGTGCGGCGGCCTGCTCGTGCCCGAGGCAGCAGAGGACGAGCTCGGCCCCGGCGGCGAGCGCTTCGTCGTTCGGGACGAACGGAGGCAGCTCCTGGCCGAGACGCGGGTCCAGCGCGGCCGCCAGCTCCCCCGCGAGCGAGTCGGAGCCGAGCGCGACGAGCTCGAGCCGGGGGTGGGCGAGCACTCGGTCGAGCGTCTCCTGCCCCGCGAAGCCGGACGTACCGAGGACGACGGTTGCAGTCACTGTGCGTATTATGCAAAATCAGAGTTACTATGCAAATCGCGTACGCTCCCGCCGCGCTCGTGCTCGAGGACGGCACTGTCTTTCCGGGGCGCTCCGTGGGCGCCGCCGGCGTCTCGGCCGGGGAGGCGTGCTTCACCACCACCATGAGCGGCTACGAGCAGGCGGTGACCGACCCGAGCTACGCGCGGCAGGTGCTCGCCTTCTCGTATCCGCTCGTCGGCAACTACGGGGTCGACGAGGCGCTGCTCGAGTCGGGTCGTGTGTGGACCGAGGGTGTCGTCATGCGCCGCGCACGTCCGCTCTGGAGCGCTTGGCTCGCCGGACGAGGCGTGGTCGCGCTCGACGAGATCGACACGCGAGCACTCGTTCGGCGCCTCCGTGAGGACGGGACGATGCGTTGCGCGCTCGGCGACGCCGCTCCGGACGAGCTGCATGCGCTCGCGCTCGCGCAGCCGCATCTGGACTGGGAGCGCATGCTCGCAGAGCCGGCGCTCGCGTCCTCACCGCCCGCGCTCGAGGCCGCGACCGGCGAGCCGTACGTCCTCGGCACCGGTCCGCGCGTCGTCGTCCTCGATCTCGGCTGCAAGCGCTCGATCGCCCGACGGCTCGTCGAGGCCGGCGCGCAGGCGGTCGTCGTCCCGGGCTCGTGGAGCGCCGACGAAGTGCTCGCACTCGCGCCGGCCGCGGTCCTCGTCGGCAACGGCCCCGGCGACCCGGCGCAGCTGACGGGTCCGATCGAGACGACGCGCAATCTGCTCGGGAAGGTTCCGCTCTTCGGCATCTGCCTCGGACACCAGCTCGTTGCGCTCGCGCTCGGCCTGCAGACGTTCAAGCTCAAGTTCGGCCATCGCGGCGCGAACCACCCGGTGCGGATCCGCGGCTCGAACCGCGTGCTGGTGACGGCGCAGAATCACGGCTTCGCCGTCGAGCCGTCCGACGACGTGTCCGTGAGCCACCTCTCGCTGAACGACGACACCGTCGAGGGTCTCGAGGGCGACGACTTCGTCACGTTGCAGTTCCATCCGGAGGCGGCGCCGGGCCCGCGGGATGCAGTTCCCTTCTTCGACCGGATCGTGGAGTCGTGCCGAAGCGCACCGATCTACGCAGCATCCTGATCGTCGGCTCAGGCCCGATTCGCATCGGGCAGGGATGTGAGTTCGACTACGCGGGCGTACAGGCGTGCAGGGTGCTCCGCACCGAGGGCTACCGCGTCGTGCTCGTCAACTCCAACCCCGCGACGATCATGACCGACCCGGAATGGGCGGACGCGACGTATCTCGAGCCGCTCGACGCGGAGACGCTCGCCGCGATCGTCGCGCGCGAGCGCCCGTCCGCCCTGCTACCGACCCTCGGCGGCCAGACAGCGCTCAATCTCGCGGTCGAGCTGGCGGAGGCTGGCGTGCTCGCCGAGCACGGCGTCGAGCTGATCGGCGCCGACCTCGACGCGATCCGCCGGGCGGAGGACCGGTCCGCGTTCCGCGCCGCGGCCCGTGCGGCAGGACTCCCTGTCGTGGACAGTGTCGTCGTCACCTCCCTAGCGCAGCTCGGCGGATGCCCGGTGCCGAGCGTCGTCCGACCCGCCTTCACGCTGGGCGGCCGCGGTGGCGGTCTCGCACGGACGCCCCAGGAGCTCGAGACGCGAGTGAAGGCCGGTCTCGCGGCGAGCCCGATCGCGCAGGTGCTCGTCGAGCGGTCGCTCGAAGGCTGGCAGGAGTTCGAGCTCGAAGTCGTCTGCGACGCGGCCGGGAACTGCGTGGTCGTCTGCTCCATCGAGAACCTCGATCCCGTCGGCGTGCACACGGGCGACTCGTGGACCGTCGCTCCGCAGCAGACGCTGTCCGATCGGGAGTACCAGCGCCTTCGCGACGCGGCGTTCGCGTGTGCACGCGCGGTCGGCGTCGCGACGGGAGGGGCCAATGTCCAGTTCGCATACGAGCCGAAAACACGCGAGCTCGCGCTGATCGAGATGAACCCGCGTGTGTCGCGCTCGTCGGCGCTCGCGTCGAAGGCGACAGGATTCCCGATTGCGAAGCTCGCTGCGTTGCTCGCGGTCGGCTATTCGCTCGACGAGCTGCCCAACGACATCACCGGTGCGTCGAGCGCCGCGTTCGAGCCCGCGCTCGACTACGTGGCGGTGAAGGCACCGCGCTTCGACTTCCGGAAGTTCCCGCACGAGGAACCCGTGCTCGGGACGGAGATGCGCGCCGTCGGCGAGTCGCTCGGGCTCGGCAGAACGTTTCCGGAGGCGTTCCTCAAGGCGCTCGAAGGAGTCGAGTCCGGGGCGGCGCTGCCGGTGATCCCCGGTCTGCACCCGTATTTCGTCGCCGAGCTCGAGTCGATCCACGCCGCGGAGCGCGAGCTCGCCGCGACCGGAGACGTCGCAGCCGCGAAGCGGTTCGGTCTGCCGGACTCGGTCGTCGCGCGTGTGCTGGGGCTCGGCGAGCGCGACGTACGCAAGCGGCGTCGACGGGCCGGTCGGCTCGCAGTCGACTCCTGCGCCGGTGAGTTCGAGGCGCGGACGCCCTACTACTACCTCTCGCACGAGCTCGAAGACGAGCCAGCCTCGCCCGGTGCACGAACGATCGTCGTGCTCGGCTCGGGCACGAACCGTATCGGCCAGGGGATCGAGTTCGACTACTGCTGCGTGCGCGCTGCGCAGACGTTCAGGCGGCTCGGCTACGAGACTGTGCTCGTCAACTCGAATCCCGAGACGGTGTCGACGGACTACGACACGTGCGGACGTCTCTACCTCGAGCCCGTGACGGTCGAGCGCGTGCTCGACGTCTGCGAGCTGGAGCAGCCGCTCGGCGTCGCGGTGCAGCTCGGCGGCCAGACGCCGCTCGCTCTCGCGCGGTCGCTCGCCGACGAAGGAGTGCCGTTGCTCGGCGATCCGCTCGAGGCGATCGAGACCGCCGAGGACCGCGGCCGCTTCGCCGCAGCGCTCGCGGAGCTCGGTCTGCGTGCACCCGCGTGGGGAATCGCGGCGACGACCGAGCAGGCGCGCGCGATCGCGTCGGAGCTCGGCTACCCGGTGCTCGTGAGGCCCTCGTTCGTGCTCGGCGGCCGCGGGATGTCGATCGCGCGCGGCCCGGACGAGCTCGAGCTGACCGGTCCCGCTCTGGTCGACCGCTTTCTCGAGCACGCGATCGAGCTCGACGTCGACATCCTCTGCGACGGCGAGGACGCATGGATCGCGCCCGTGCTCGAGCACGTCGAGCGAGCGGGCGTGCATTCGGGCGACTCGGCCTGCGTCGTGCCGGCGCCGTCGGTGACCGCGTCGGTCGACGCCGAGATCCGGAACCTCGCCCGCGCGCTGGTGCCACGCCTCGGCGCCCGCGGGCTGCTGAACCTCCAGCTGGCGCTGTCGGGCGGCGAGCTCCACGTCCTGGAGGCGAATCCGCGCGCCTCCCGCACCGTGCCCTTCGTCTCGAAGGCGACGGGCATCCCGCTCGTCGACCACGCGTGTCGGCTTCTGCTCGGAGAACCACTCGCCGCGCTCGCTCTCCCCGAGCGGGCCGAGCCGACCCGCGCGTGGGCGAAGGAGGCGATCTTCCCGACCGAGCGCTTCGCGGGCGCTGCGGATCGAGGCGTCGAGATGCGCTCCACCGGGGAGGTCATGGCCGGTGGTCGGACCGTCGCGGAGGCGTACCGCCGCGCGCTCCGGGCCGCGTCCCGCGCGCGCTCGGCCGGAACGGTCACCCCGCTTCAGTCGGCGGATCGGGCGCCGGTCTCGCTGGAAGAGCTCGTCTCGGACTTGGCGCCGGTTTCCGCGGCCGCGCGGACCGCGATATAACCGCCCTGACCATTACCTCGTGGGGAGGGCAAGATGGCAACAGTGACAGAGCCGGGTGTCGAAGACATTCGCGCCAGGTCCGAGGAGCTCGGGGTCGAGTTCTATTTCGCACAGTTCGTCGACATGTACGCGCGTCCCAGCGCGAAGCTCGTGCCGGCCGTATGCCTCGACGACCTCGTCACGGAGGGCGCCGGATTCGCGGGGTTCGCCGCAGGCGAGATCGGGCAACTTCCGAGCGATCCGGACATCGCAGCGATTCCCGATCTCCGCAGCTTCACGCCGGTGCCGTGGGAGCCGACGCTCGCACGCTTTGCCTGCGACGTCACGGTCGAGGGTGAGGAGTGGCCGTACGATCCGCGCACGATCCTCCGGCACCAGCTCGAGCGCGCGAGGACCGCGGGCTACGAGTTCAAGGTCGGCCTCGAGCTCGAGTACTTCCTGCTCGAGCGCGACGGGGACAACGGCGGAATCAGGATCGCCGACGAGCTCGACGACCTCGAGAAGCCCTGCTACGACCTCAAGGGGTTGACGCGCAACTACCAGTTCCTCCGACGCGTCTCGAACTACGTGAACGGGCTCGGCTGGGGCAACTACGCGAACGACCACGAGGACGCGAACGGCCAGTTCGAGCAGAACTTCACCTATGCGGACGCGCTGACGAGCTGCGACCGCGCGATCTTCTTCCGCTACATGGTGCACACCCTCGCGCAGCAGCAGGGCCTGCTCGCGACGTTCATGCCGAAGCCGTTCACCGACCTTACGGGCAACGGCTGCCACTTCCACATGTCGCTGTGGGACGGGGACACGAACCTGTTCCTCGACGAGGACGACCCGCGCGGCCTCGGCCTCTCGGAGCTCGCGTACAACTTCATCGGCGGGCTCAAGAAGCACGCGAAGGCGTACATCGCCGTCACCGCGCCCACCGTCAACTCGTACAAGCGCCTGAAGCACGGAACGACGACGAGCGGCGCAACGTGGTCGCCGGTCTACATCAGCTACGGCTACAACAACCGAACGCAGATGCTGCGCGTCCCCGGCCCGGGGCGTGTCGAGGACCGGACGATCGACGGCTCGTGCAACCCGTACCTCGCGGCGACGGTCGTGCTGGCCGCCGGTCTCGACGGAATCGACAACAAGCTCGATCCGGGCGATCCCGTGAAGGGCAACCTCTACACGACGTCGACCAAGGATCTGAAGAAGCAGGGCATCGAGCTCCTGCCGGCCAACCTGCTGGAGGCGACGCACGAGCTCGAGCGGGACGACGTCCTGCGCGAGGCGCTCGGCCGCGCACGCGACGAGGACTACGTCGACTACTTCATCTCGGTGAAGCGCGACGAGTGGACGCGCTATCACGAGCAGGTCACCCCGTGGGAAGTCAAGGAGTACCTGACCCGCTTCTAGCGCTCGACCCGACAGCGCGTAGAGTTCGAACCCGACGTGTGCGGAATCGTCGGCCTGTTCTGCAAGTCGTCCGAGCTCGAGCCGAGGCTCGGGGCGTATCTCGGCGCCATGCTCGAGCAGATGAACGACCGCGGCCCCGACAGCGCGGGCGTCGCGGTCTACCGTGAACCGGTTCCGCCGGGCTCGAGCAAGCTGACGCTCTACTCGGCGGACCCGTCGATCGACTGGTCGGCCGTCGCAGGAGAGCTCGCCGCGGCCTTCGGCGGCGCCGAGGAGTCGAGCGTCCGCGCGAAGCACTGTGTGCTCGTCGTCGACGCGGAGGCGGACGAGGTGGACGCCTGGGTGCGTCACAACCGCCCCGACCTCCGCGTGATGAGCGCAGGACGCGTGATCGAGATCTACAAGGAAGTCGGACGGCCGAACCGCTTCGTCGCCGATTTCGAGCTCGGCGACTTCGCCGGCACACATGGGCTCGGTCACACGAGGATGGCCACCGAGAGCCGCGTCACGACCGAGGGCTCGCATCCGTTCTCCACCGGGCTGGACGTCTGTCTCGTCCACAACGGCTCGCTCTCGAACCACAACCGCCTGCGCGAGAAGCTGCGCCGCGAGGGGATCGAGTTCCAGACCGAGAACGACACGGAGGTCGCCGCCGGCTACCTGGCGTGGCGGCTGCGCGAGGGGGCGACGCTCGAGACCGCGCTCGAAGGCTGCCTCGAGGATCTCGACGGCTTCTACACGTTCCTCGTCGGAACGGCGGACGGTTTCGCGGTCCTCCGGGACCCGATCGCGTGCAAGCCGGCCGTGCTCGCCGAGACGGACGCATGGGTGGCGATGGCTTCCGAGTACCGCGCGCTCGCGGTTCTGCCGGGCGCCGCCGACGCGCGCCTCTGGGAACCCGAGCCGAGCGTCGTGTACGTCTGGGAGAGGGCACTCGTCTGATGGCGACGGAGACGGAGGTACGGACGGACGTCGAGGTCGTGGATCTCGCGTCGACGCCCCTGCGGGAGCTCAACCGACGACTGCACGCGGTGCACGGAGATCCGTCTGCGCCGCGGAGCTGGCGGGTGCTGAACCCGAACGGCGCGCACGCCGTCGCGTGTGGGCTCGACGCGGAGATCGAGGTCGAGATCGAGGGTCACGTCGGCTACTACTGCGCCGGGATGAACAAGCTCGCGTCCGTGCGCGTCCACGGCAACGCGGGCACCGGCGTCGCCGAGAACCTCATGTCGGGGACGGTGGTCGTCCACGGCAGCGCGAGCCAGTCGGCCGGCGCGACCGGACGCGGCGGCCTGCTGGTCGTCCAAGGCGACGCGGCTGCACGCTGCGGCATCTCGATGAAGGGAATCGACATCGTCGTCCGCGGCTCGATCGGCCATATGAGCGCCTTCATGGCTCAGCGCGGCTGCCTCGTCGTCGCGGGCGATGCCGGCGACGCGCTCGGCGACTCGATCTACGAGGCGCGCCTGTACCTCCGCGGGTCGGTTGCCGCGCTCGGCGCCGACTGCGTCGAGAAGGAGCTGCGGGACGAGCATGTCGCCGAGCTGACCGCGCTGCTCGGGCGCGCGGGTTTCGACGATCTCGATCCCGCGGACTTCCGCCGCTACGGGTCTGCGCGCCAGCTCTACAACTTCAAGATCGACAACGCGGGGGCGTACTGATGATCGAGACGCAGCCCGGGACCACGAACGGCGCCTCCGGGTCCTCGTGGCACCCCGGCCTGCGCGAGTCGTATCTCTACGACCGCAACGTGATCGCCGAGATCCAGCGCGCCGCGCGCGAGGGCATCTACGACATCCGCGGGTTCGGCGCGAAGCGCTACGTCCCGCACTTCGACGACCTGCTCTTCCTCGGCGCGAGCATCTCGCGCTATCCGCTCGAGGGCTATCGCGAGCGGTGCGGGACGGACGTCGTGCTCGGCACGCGCTTCGCGGAGCGTCCGCTCGAGCTGAAGATCCCGGTGACGATCGCCGGCATGAGCTTCGGCGCGCTCTCCGCTCCCGCCAAGGAGGCGCTCGGCCGCGGCGCGACCGAGGTCGGGACCTCGACCACGACCGGAGACGGGGGGATGACGGACGAGGAGCGCCTCCACTCCGAGACACTCGTCTACCAGCTGCTGCCCTCGCGCTACGGGATGAATCCCGACGACCTTCGGCGCGCGGACGCGATCGAGATCGTCGTCGGCCAGGGCGCGAAGCCCGGCGGGGGCGGCATGCTGCTCGGCCATAAGATCTCCGACCGCGTCGCGCAGATGCGGGACCTGCCCAAGGGGATCGACCAGCGGAGCGCGTGCCGGCATCCGGACTGGACCGGCCCTGACGACCTCGAGATCAAGATCCACGAGCTGCGTGAGATCACCGAGTGGGAGAAGCCGATCTTCGTGAAGGTCGGCGCAACCCGGACGTACTACGACGTGCAGCTCGCCGTGAAGGCCGGCGCCGACGTGATCGTCCTCGACGGGATGCAGGGTGGGACCGCAGCGACACAGGACGTGTTCATCGAGCACGTCGGCATCCCGACGCTGCCGGCGACACGACGCGCGGTCGACGCGCTGCAGGAGCTGGACATGCACCGGAAGGTCCACCTGGTTGTCTCGGGCGGGATTCGCACCGGCGCCGACGTCGCAAAGGCGCTCGCACTCGGCGCGGACGCGGTCTCGATCGGCACTGCCGCGCTGATCGCGATGGGCGACAACAGCCCAGAGTACGAGGAGCAGTACCGACAGATCGGCAGCTCGGCCGGCTTCTACGACGACTGGCACGCGGGGCGCGATCCCGTGGGAATCTCGACGCAGGAGGACGAGCTCGCGGCGCGCTTCGACCCGGTCCTCGGCGGCCGGAAGATCGCGAACTACCTGCGCGTGCTCACGCTGGAGGCGCAGACGCTGGCACGCGCCTGCGGGCACACGCACGTCCACAACCTCGAGCCCGAGGACATGGTCGCGCTGACGATCGAAGCGGCCGCGATGGCGAGAGTGCCGCTCGCCGGGACCGACTGGATCCCGGGGCTCTAGCTAGTGGACGATGAGGACGTCGCAGTGGGCGTGGTGCGCCACCGAGTCGCTGACGCTCTGACCGAGTAGTCGTCCGACCACGCCGGGCTCGCGCGTGCCGACGACGATCAGGTCGGCCTTCCGGTCGGTTGCCAGCCCGACGATCGTGTCGGCAGGCTCGCCGAGCGCGGGCACGTACTCGGCCTCGATGTTCTTGCCCTTCAGCATCTCCTCGGCATCCGCTAGTTCGTGCTT
>DASPSY010000059.1:0-71366 GCA_035623685.1 Gaiellaceae bacterium | reverse complement strand
GTAGAAGCCGCCACGTCTGTCTCCGCGCACCTCCCAGGCTTCGTCGCCGCTCGGCGCGAACCCGAGAGTCTCCTCGAAGAACGCCCTGCTGCGCTCCGGGTCGCGCGCGTACGCGCGAACGGCGTCGAAGCCCTGCGGCGCGAGCTCGGACGGGATCTCCGGATGCTCGGCGATCAGCGGCTCGTCGTCGGTCTCCACGAGCGCGAGCTCGAGGCCCATGCCCTCGGGATCGGCGAAGCGCAGCCTCCCGTCCTCGCGCTCGACTGCGATGCCCTCCTTGCTCAGCCGCTCGGCCCAGAAGTCGAGCGCCTGCTCGGAAGCGACGCGGAACACGACGGCGTGCACCATGCCTGCGCCCGCCTGTCCGCGCGCGGCGTGCGGGTACTCGAAGAAGGTCAGGTCGCTTCCCGCGCTTCCCTTCTCGTCGGCGTAGAAGAGGTGGTAGACGGTCGGGTCGTCCTGGTTGACGGACTTCTTCACGAGCCTCAGTCCGAGCACGCGGACGTAGAAGTCGACGTTGCCCGGCGCGTCGCCGGTAATCGCGGTGACGTGGTGGATGCCTTCGAAACGCATGGGATTCCTTTCGCGCGGATGCGGTTGGTCCACGCTACCCGTTCGGGTCGAGCCTGAGCGGGAGCGCGCTCAGCTCACGCCGGCGGGCCGAGACGCACGCTGCTCGGAGACGAGTTCGCGTGCGATCACGAGGCGCTGGATCTGGTTCGTCCCCTCGTAGATCTGCGTGATCTTCGCGTCGCGCATCATCCGCTCGAGCGGATACTCGGAGATGTAGCCGTAGCCGCCGAGCACCTGGACGGCGTCGGTCGTCACCTCCATGGCGACGTCGGTGCAGAAGAGCTTCGTCATCGCCGACAGCTTCGTCAGCTCCGCGCCGTCGGCGCCCTGGTCGACCGCGCCTCCGAATGCGTACAGCAGGCTGCGCGCGGCCGCGCACTTCGTCTCCATCTCGGCGAGCATCGCGCCGACGAGCTGGTGCTCCGCGATCGGACGACCCATGGTCTCGCGCGTCTTCGCGTACTCGAGCGCGTAGTCCGTCGCCCCCTGCGCGATCCCGAGCGCCTGTGCCGCGATCCCGGGCCTCGACCGGTCGAGGATCCGCATCGCGAGCTTGAACCCTTCGCCCTCCTCTCCGATCAGGTTGTCCGCAGGGACTCGGCAGTCCTCGAACACGAGCTCGCCGGTCGTCGAGCCCTTGATCCCCATCTTCGGCTCGACGCGCGCGACCTCGAAGCCCGGCGTGTCGGCCTCGACGACGAACGCGCTCACGCCCGAGTGGCCTGCCTCCGGATCGGTCTTCGCGAAGACGGTGTACACGTGCGCGACGCCGGCGTTCGTGATGAAGCGCTTCGAGCCGTCGACGACGTAGACGTCTCCATCGCGGCGCGCGGTCGAGCGCATCGCTGCCGAGTCCGAGCCGGAACCCGACTCCGTCAACGCGTACGCGCACAGCCACTCCCCCGACGCGAGCTTCGGCAGGAATCGCCCCTTCTGCTCGTCGCTCCCGCCCAGCTTCAGCCCGAGCGACCCCAGCTCCTGGACCGCGAGGATCAGCCCGCTCGTCGCGCAAACCTTCGACACCTCCTCGATCGCGACGAGGCCGAGCAGCGTCCCGGTGCCGGCGCCGCCGAACTCCTCGTCGAAGTAGAGGCCGAAGAGGTCGTGCTCGCGATAGAGGTCGACCACGTCCCACGGGAACTCGTGCGTCGCGTCGATCTCCGCAGCGCGTGGTGCGATCCGCTCCTGCGCGAGTTGACGGACGAGCTCGCGGATCTCGCGCTGCTCGGGATTCAGGGGGTCGTACGGCACGGCGCTGAGTCTAGCCCCGGCCCTCGCGGCAGCCGCGACGGCGAGGCCACGTGGCACTAGAGTCAGCGGCGTGATCCTCGAGAACGGGGTGATCAGGACGCTCGACCCGTCGCTGCCGACGTCGCGCGCGCTCGCGATCGCCGGCGATCGGATCGCGGGCGGCATCGGAACGCACGAGACCGCGCTTGCGTCGCCCGACCGCGTCGACCTCGGCGGACGTTGCGTCGTCCCCGGCTTCACGGACGCGCACGTTCACTTCCCGTCGTGGGCTGCAGCGCAGAACGAGGTGCGGCTCGAGGATGCGTCGTCGCTCGAGGAGGCGCTCGCACGCGTCCGCGAGGCGCTCGCGACGCAGCCCGGCGAGTGGGTGCGCGGCCGCGGCTGGCGCAGCGGCGGCTGGTCGCCGCCGGTCGATCCGACGAAGGCGGACCTCGACGCGGTCACCGGCGACCGGCCGGTGGCGCTGCAGGCACGCGACGGCCATTCCCTCTGGCTCAACTCGGCCGCGCTCGCGGCGGTCGACGGCGACCTCGAGGTACCCGGAGGAGTCGTCGAGCGCGACGAGCGGGGTGAGCCGACGGGAGTGCTGCGCGAGGAGTGTGCGTGGGAGTTCCTCCACCGGCACGCACGCCCGACCGAGGACGAGCTGCTCCACGCGTCCCGTGAAGGAGTTCGCATCGCGAACGCACGCGGCGTCACCGCGATCCACGACAAGGACGGCTGGCTCGGAGCCCTCGCGATCTTCCAGCGGCTCGAGGCGGAAGGAAACCTGCGGCTCCGAGTCTGGGAGTCGCATCCGAGCGACGACCTCGACGCGCTGCTCGCCATGCCGTTGCGCGGAGGCTTCGGCGGCGAACTCGTGCGTCTCGGCTACGTCAAGGCATTCATGGACGGCACACTCGGCTCGCAGACCGCGCGACTGCTCGACGGTTCAGGGGTGCAGATCACGACCCGCGAGGAGCTCGAGGGCGTGATCACGCGGGCCGCCACGCGCGGCTTTCCCGTCGCCGTGCACGCGATCGGCGACGCTGCGAACCGCGACGCGCTCGATGCGTTCGAGGCGACCGCCCACGCGTGGAAGCCGCTCGGTCTCCGGCCGAGAATCGAGCACGCACAGCTGCTGTCGGCGGACGACATCCCACGCTTCGGCCGGCTCGGCGTCGCCGCGTCCGTGCAGTTCAGCCACGCGCCGAGCGACCGCGACCTCGCCGACCGGTTCTGGCACGGCCGATCGACGGGTGCATACGCGTACCGCTCGCTGTGGGACTCCGGCGCGCTCGTCGCCAACGGATCGGACGCGCCGATCGAAGAGCTCGACCCGTGGGCCGGGATCTGCGCGGGCGTGCTGCGCACGATCGACGAGCGGCCGGCATGGCATCCGGAGCAGACGCTCGACCTCGAGCGCGCGCTCCTCGCCACCTGCGTGAACCCGGCCTGGTTGTCGGGCGACGAGCACCGGCGCGGCCGGCTGCTGCCGGGCCTCCTCGCCGACCTCGTCGTGCTCGACCGGGACCCGTTCGCGCTCGACCCCGACGAGCTGCCGACGGTCTCCGTGGTCGCGACGATGGTCGGCGGGCGATGGGTGCACAACCCGCCGCCGTGGGATTGAATGGCACCTTGGATCTCGCAGTCGAACTCACGGCGTGATTTGACGTGGCGGTGGCGGAGGCACACCGGCTCTCCAGGGACGAGGTGATCTGGGCCTTCGGGCCCGACCTCGTCCCGGTGTTGGAGGTCGAGCCGGGTGAGACTGTCACGTTCGAGACGAACGACTGTTTCACCGGACAGATCCGGAGCGAGGACGACCTCGTGACAGGCATCGACATGTCGCGGATCAACGGCGCGACCGGCCCGGTGTCGGTGAACGGCGCGGAGCCCGGCGACTCGCTGGTCGTCGAGATCCTCGACGTCCGTCCGATCGAGTGGGGTATCGCCGCGCTGATTCCCGGCTTCGGGCAGCTGACGTCGCATGTTCCCGATCCCGTGACGCGGATCTTGGCGGTGGACGACGGAGTCGTTCACCTGAACGACCGCGTCTCGTTCCCTGCGAAACCGATGGTCGGGGTCGTCGGCGTCGCCACCGGCGGCGAGACGCTCTCGAACGGCCTTGCCGGACTCCACGGCGGGAACCTCGACGACCACTTCCACGCGAAGGGCGCGAGGATCTACTTTCCCGTCCGCCAGCCGGGTGGGATGTTCGCGGTCGGCGACATGCACGCATCGATGGGCGACGGCGAGATCTGCTTCACGGGTGTCGAGATCGCGGGCGAGGTCGACGTCCGCTTCGACCTGCTGAAAGGCAAGCAGGCGACCTGGCCCGTGACCGAGCTCGCCGACCGCTGGCTCCCGCACGCGACCGCCGACGACTACGCGGACGCGCTCCAGCTCGTCGCCGAGGAGGCTGCCAGGCTGCTGGTCGACGAGCACGGCTTCTCGATCGAGGACGCCTTCATCTTCCTCTCGATCGCCTGCGACGCGGGTGTGGCCCAGGCGTGCAAGCCCGCGCCCGGGTTCGGCACGATCGCCCGTTTCTCCATCCCCAAGCTCGAGGCCACGCCGCACCCGTTCCGCTAGAAGGCGGGCTTTCGGGAACCGGAGGCACACCCCCCGGGCCGACTACAATCAGGTGAAATGCGCACAATGAACCCGATCCACGAGTCGAGCTCGTGCGCCGTCGCCGCGTGCGCGGCCATCATCGGCGCGAAGTGGACGGCGCTGCTCGTGCACGACCTCTCTGAGGGGCCACGGCGCTTCTCGGAGCTCGAGCACTCGTGTTGCGGAATTTCGCCCCGGACACTGTCGGAGCGGCTACGGGCGCTCGAGCAGGAGGAGATCGTCGAGCGCCACAGCTATCCGGAGTCGCCGCCACGCGTCGAGTACCGGCTGACGGAGAAGGGCGAAGCGCTCCTGCCGATCATCGAGGCGATGCGCGAGTTCGGCCACGCGTGGCTCGGTCACGACGAGCACGCGCCGCACGAGCACGTGCTCGCCCACGGCTGAGATCCGTTCCTAGCTCGCCTCGGGCAGGCCCGCCCAGTCGGGCTCGGCCCAGAGCTTGACCAGCTCGACGATCGCCGCGGCCGAGATCGCCATGTCCTGGACGGAGATCCATTCCTCCACGGAGTGGTACTCCTGGCCGCCGGTGAACACGTTCGGCGTGAGCAGCCCACGCTCGCTGAGCACCGATCCGTCCGTGCCGCCGCGGATCGCGGTTCGCACGGGCTCGACGCCCACGCGCCTCGTCGCCTCGTCGGCGGCCTCGGCGATGCGCGGCCGGCGGTCGAGGAACTCCTTCAGGTTCCGGTAGCTGTCCTCGACCTCGACGACCACCCTCGCGCGCGGCTCCTCCGCCTCGATCGACTCGGCGAGCTCGCGGAGGAGCTGCTCGTGCTGCTTGAGCTGCACGGCGTCGAAGTCGCGCACGATGAACGTGATCGTCGTCTCCGCCGTTCCGCCGACGACACGGATCGGATGGACGAATCCCTCTCGCTTCTCCGTCGTCTCGGGGGAGAGCCGGTCACTCGGCAACCGCTCGATCAGCGCGGCTGCGAGCTTGATCGAGTTCACCATCTTTCCCTTCGACGTGCCGGGATGGACGCTGTGTCCGTAGATGCGGACGCGGAGCTCCGACGCGGCAAAGGTCTCGTCGTCGATCTCGCCGACCTTCGCGCCGTCGAGCGTGTAGGCGAAGCTCGCACCGAACTTCGCGATGTCGAAGTGGAGCACGCCACGGCCGACCTCCTCGTCGACGGTGAACCCGACGCGGACCGGCGCGTGCTCGATCTCGGGATGCCGGACGAGGTACGCGACCGCGGCCATGATCTCGGCGACGCCCGCCTTGTCGTCGGCGCCGAGCAGCGTCGTCCCGTCGGTGGTGACGATGTCGTGACCGACGCGTTCGGCGAGCAGCGTGCTCTCGCCCGGCCGGATCGACCTTCGCGCGTCGCCGGGCAGGTCGATGTCCCCGCCCTCGTAGTGAACGACCTGCGGGCGGACTCCGGAGCCCGACTCGTCCGGGCTCGTGTCGACGTGCGCGATCAGGCCGACCGTCGGACCACGCGACCCGGCGAGGGACGCGAAGACGTAGCCGTGCTCGTCGACGACCGCGTCGTCGATGCCGAGCTCGCGCAGCTCTCGGGCGAGCAGCTCGGTGAGATCCTTCTGCTTCGCGGTGCTCGGATAGGTGGCGGACTCGGGATCGGACTGCGTGTCTATCCGGACGTAGCGCAAGAGCCGATCCAGGACGTCGTCCGCGAGCTCGGCTGCGATCGCGGACGCGTACCGGCTTTCGTCAGCCAAGGCCACCCCACGCTCGGAACAGCTCCTGGGCGGCGGCGATGCTCCGGTCGATGTCCTCGACGCGAAGCCGCTCGTTCGGCGCATGGACGTTCGACTCGGGCAGCGCGAAGCCGCTGACGACCGTATCGATGCCCTTCTCGGCCAGCGCAGGGACGATCGGGAGCGTGCCACCGCTGCGGACGAGCAGCGGACGCGCGCCGACCGCGCGCTCGAACGCGTCCACGCCGAGCTGGATCACGTTCGAGTCCGGTGAGAAGGACCCGGGCGAAGCGAACGTCTCGAGCGTGACGTCGGCCTTCGCGCCCTCGGGGAGCGCCTCTCTGAACAGGCGCTCGGCGGCAGCCGCGATCGTGGCCACCTCCTGGCCCGGCGCGATGCGAATCGTGAAGCGTGCCTCGGCGCGGGAGACGAGCGTCGTGTTCACGAACTCCGGCTTGCCGCCGCGAATGCCGTTGACGTCCATCGACGGCTCGGCCCAGGTCCGCTCGTAGAGCTCGGCCGCGGCGTTCTCGTCGAGCGGCACCGCGCCGGCCTCGCGGAGGAGGTCGGCGCCCGCCGGCATGGCGCTCCAGCCCGTGCGCTCCTGGTCGCTCACGGGCGCGATCCCGACGCGAAGCTCGTCGGGGAGCCGCCCGTCGCGCGCGGTCAGGGCGTCGAGCCCCCGGATGAGAGCGTGCTGCGCGTTCATGGCGACGCCGCCGTAGAGACCGGAGTGCAGGTCCCGCTCGCCGGTCTGGACCTCGACGTAGAAACCGACGAGGCCCCGCGTCGCAATCGCGAACTCAGGCTGGTCGGCTCGCAGAGGGCCGCCGTCGAAGATCACGCATGCGTCCGCCCCGCGCTTGTCCTCCGCCAGGAAGTCGACGATGGTGTGGCCGCCGATCTCCTCCTCGCCGTCGGAGGCGATGCGCACGTTGACGGGCAGCCCCCCGTCGTGGACGAGCAGCGACGCAGCCTTCACCACCGTGTACAGCAGGCCCTTGTCGTCCGCGACGCCGCGACCATAAGCCCAGCCGTCGCGAACCTCGAGCTCGAACGGCGGCGAATCCCACAGCTCGAGCGGCGTCGGTGGCTGCACGTCGAAGTGGCCGTAGGCGAGGACCGTCGGCGCACCCCCGACGTTCGTCGTCGCTCGGATCTCGCCGAGCACGAGCTCGCGCTCGCCGAACGGCGTGACCTCCGCGTCGCCGCCGGAGCGCTTGATCAGCTCGCAGAGCCAGTCCGCGGCGCGGACGACGTCGTCGCGGTGCACCGGGTCAGCGCTGACGCTCGGGATCGCGACGAACTCACGCAGCTCTTCGAGCCATGCCTGCTCCATCGCTCGAAAGCTAACGATTCCCGTGCCTCGCAGCGCAGGGGACCGGCGAGAGGTTCCTACACGCCGGTCTCGGCCGCGAGCCGACCCGTCTTCACGGCGTTTGCGAAGGTCTCGTAGTCGCGCTCGTTCTGATTCGCATACGACGACGCGAAGTCTGCGATCGCGCGGTCGAACACCGGCCCCTTGCCGAGGTACGAGGCGATCGCGATCCGGTCCCCCCAACGTGCGTGCGCACGTGCGAGCGTCGCGCCGCACAGGCGCGCGTAGAGCACTGCCCCTTCGGGACGGAACGTGTCGACCTCGGCTCCGCCCTTCCAGTCGTGCAGCTGCCGGATGTAGTAGTCGCGCGTGCGGCCGTCGTGCTGCTTGACGCGGAGCCAGCCGAGGAAGATGTCGCTCGCGGACTGCATCAGCCGCTGGCCGACCACGACCCGCTGGCCGTGGTTGCCGAGCTCGCTCGCGCCGACGAATCGTTCGAGCACCGACGCCTGTGCCTCCTTGGCCTGCAGGAAGATGACGTCTCGGTCGTCGCGTCCGACCATCAACAGGATCATCGCCTCGGTCCCGACGCTGCCGACGCCGACCACCTTGCGCGCGGCGTGGACGTACTCGAACTCCTCGATCGGGTGGTGATGATGCGAGAGCGAGCGGCGGTACGACTGGATCAGTCTGCGCACCGAGCGATCGATCTCCTCGGCGGACACACCCTCGCCCGCGAGGTCCTCGATCGGGACGATCAGCGGCGGGTCGGCGACGATCCGGATGCCACCGTTCATCTGGTCTGTCCGCTTGTCGAGGACGCGGAGGTGGTCGCGCGTGCGCGCCTTCGCGATGTCCTGTGCAGCCTCCTTCGCCTCCTTCCGGCCGAGGCGTTTCGCGGCGGCCTCGCTGTCGACCCAGTCCATGATCGCCTCGGCGTCGCGGTGGTCGTACCACGTGTCCAGGGTGCTCATCTCCGCCGACTCGCGGATCTGGGTGCGGTACTGCCTGGCGCAGGCGACGACGGCGGCGCGACGGTCGACCGCCGAGAACCCGAGCTCGCGGCCGCCGATCTCGACGCTCGCCGCAAGCCGCTTGACGTCCCATTCCCACGGGCCGGGAAGCGTCTCGTCGAAGTCGTTGATGTCGAACAGCAGCTTGCGCTCGGGAGAGCCGAAGACTCCGAAGTTCGAGAGGTGGGCGTCGCCGCACAGCTGGACGTGGATCCCCGACTGCGGACTGTTCGCGAGATCGCCTGCCATCACCAGCGCGCCGCCGCGGAAGAAGGCGAACGGCGAGACGAGCATGCGCCCGTGCCGGATCGGGACGAGCGTCGGATCGCGGCTCTCGGCCTGCTCCTCCAGCAGCGCCACGGGATCGGGCCTGCCCGGTGACGGCGACCACGCCCCGTGACTCGATCTCGGAACGACTCGCCGCGCCACCTTTCCGCGCGCGATCCGTTCCTCGGCCGTCAGGTACCGATGCCTACGCGCCCGCGCGGTCGATCGCGCTTCGCTCCCCGCACCGTCTGCGGACGCACCCATCCGACAGAGACTAGACGCGCGTCGTCGAAGCTAGGCGACGTCGCGGAGCTTCGCCGCGTCGGCGAGCGCCCTGAGCTTCTTCAGGCTTTGGTTCTCGATCTGCCGGATGCGCTCACGCGTGACGTTGAACGTCCGTCCGACCTCGTCGAGCGTCCGCGGGTGACGGCCGTCGAGCCCATAGCGAAGCTCGAGCACGGCGCGCTCCCGCGACGAGAGCGTCCCGAGGATCTTGCGGAGCGTCTCCTTCCGCATCGTGATCTCGGCCGCCTCGTCAGGAAGCTCCTGGTTCTCGTCGGTGAGGAAGTGGCCGAACTCCGACTCGTCCTCGTCGCCGACCGGCTTTTCGAGCGAAACCGGCGTCTGCGCACTGCGGCGTATCTGCTCGACCTCGACCGAGCTCAGGTCGAGGTCGCGCCCGATCTCGGCGGCGGTCGGCTCGCGGCCGAGTTCTGCACGCAGCTTCCGCTCGGAGCGCACGATCTTGTTCAGCTTCTCGACGACGTGCACCGGCATCCGGATCGTGCGCGCCTTGTCGGCGAGCGCGCGCGCCACGGCCTGGCGGATCCACCACGTCGCGTACGTCGAGAACTTGAAGCCCTTGCGGTGGTCGAACTTCTCTGCGGCGCGGACGAGCCCGATCGTCCCTTCCTGGATCAGATCGAGGAACGGCAGGCCCTGATTGCGGTACTTCTTCGCGATCGAGACGACGAGGCGCAGGTTGGCCTCGACCATCTCCTGCTTCGCGCAGTGGTCGCCGCGCTCGATCCGCTTCGCGAGCTCGACCTCCTGCGCCGCGGTGAGCAGGTCGACCTTGCCGATGTCCTTCAGGAAGAGCTGGAGCGAGTCGGTCGAGTACTCCCGCGGATCCGTCTGAGCCGCGCCCGAGTCTTCCACGCTCTCGTCGTCGCCGGTGTCGACGACCTCGATCTGGAGCTCCTCGAGCGCGTGGTAGAAGTCGTCGATCTGTCCGGGCTCGAGGTCGAGCTCGTCGAGTGCGACGCTGATGTCCTCCGAGTTGAGCTGGCCCGCCTCACGGCCGGCTTCGATCAGTGCTTTCGCGTCGTCCGTCTCGAAGAGATCGGTGACGCGCTTTCCGACGACGGCCTCTTCGGTTGCGCTCACACTCGTGTCCCCCCTCGGAACCCGGTTTGTGGCGATGGCGAACTGTGCCAGCAGTTTTCGGCGAGCGCCATGGGCCGAACGGCTCATTTTTGTGCCGAGTGGTCCTACCTTTTGCGACTCGCCTTCAGCAGCTCGAGCGCCGCCCTTCCGTCGGGTGTCGTGCGTCCTTCCTCGGCTGCGAGCGCCAGCTGCGTCCGTGCCTGCGCGATTTGACGAAAGTAGATGAGCAGCAGGCCGAGATGGAAGCGCACCGACTGCGACCGCGGGAATCTCCGGGCAAGCGGACCGAGCTGCGAGAACGCGATCTGCGGACGATCCTTGTCGTACAGGCCGACCGCGGCCGCAACCCGCGCCTCGGGGTCGTTCGGCGCAAGACGGGCCGCCTCTGCGAACACGTGCTCCGCCGAGACGGGACGGTACGCACGCTGCAGCTCGACGCCCTCAGCGAGCAGCCGCTGCACACGTGTCCGCGGAGTGACGAAGTTCGGCACGAACGGCGGCTCGCCTCGCGGAGTGTCCGGATGGAGGAGGTCGTCTGCGCGGACCGCCGAGACCGAGTCCGGCTCGACCTTCTTCGCCTGCCGCCACGCGGCCTCCGCCTGCCCGGGCTGATTCGTCAGCACGAGCGCGAGTCCGAGCTCGAGGCGAACGAGCCCCGACGACGGATGCTGAGCCGCGAGGATCCGCAGCCGCCTGACCGTTCCGTTCGGCCACGCGCGCAACGCCTCGCGCACCTCGCTCACGACCGAGGCGGGCGCGGTCGGATCGGTGACGAGTGGCGGCGCCGTGCTCGCGGCCTCCTTCGGCAGATGCGTGCGCGTGGCGAGCGTGACGCCGACGGCGGTCCCGGCGGCGATCAGGGCGGCCGCCGCAACGATCACCACGACTCTGACTCGCGGGCTCACGGCTTCACGACCAAGCTATACTTTCGAAAGCGATGGCGACGTACCGTGAGCTGCTTGGGCGGGTGAAGGCCGAGATCGCGGAGGTCGACGCCGCGCGAGCACGTGAGCTGATCGAGGGCGGCGATCCTGTCATTCTCGATGTCCGCGAGCAGGACGAGTGGGACGAAGGGCACATCCCGGGTGCGATCCACATCCCGAGAGGCAATCTCGAGTCCCGCGTCGAGGCAGCCGTGCCGGACAAGGAGGGCCAGATCGTCGTCTACTGCGCGGCGGGCAACCGGTCGGCGTTCGCGGCGAAGACGCTCGAAGAACTCGGGTACGGCGACGTCGTCTCGCTCGCCGGTGGCTTCACGGACTGGAAACGAAACGGCTTCCCCGTCGATCAGAGCAGCGGCCTGGAGCCGGTGCAGCGTGCGCGGTACTCGCGTCACCTCCTCATCCCCGAGGTCGGCGAAGCGGGCCAGCTCAGGCTGCTCGACTCGAAGGTGCTGCTGATCGGTGCAGGCGGCCTCGGCTCGCCGGCGTCGCTGTACCTCGCGGCGGCCGGCGTCGGCCGGATCGGGATCGTCGACGCGGACGTGGTCGACGAGTCCAACCTCCAGCGCCAGATCGTCCACTCGACCGAGCGGCTCGGCGAGGCGAAGGTCGAGTCGGCGAAGCGGACGATCGAGGCTCTCAACCCGGACGTCCAGGTCGTCGCCTACCAGGAACGGCTCACATCGGAGAACGTCGAGCGCGTGCTCGCCGACGGCTGGGACGTGATCGTCGACGGCGCAGACAACTTCCCCACGCGTTACCTCGTCAACGACGCGTCGGTCTGGCACGGCATCCCCGTCGTGCACGGGTCGATCTACCGCTTCGAGGGACAGGTGACGGTTCTCAAGCCGGGCGAGGGCCCGTGCTACCGGTGCCTCTTCCCGACACCGCCGCCGCCGGAGCTCGCGCCGTCGTGCGCCGAGGGCGGCGTGCTCGGTGTGCTGCCCGGCGTGATCGGCTCGCTGCAGGCGAGCGAGACGCTCAAGCTCGCGCTCGGCATCGGCGAGCCGCTCGTCGGCCGGCTGCTGCTGTTCGACGCGCTGACCGCGGAGTTCAACGAGGTGTCGATTCGCCGCGATCCCGAGTGCCCCGTCTGCGGCGAGCACCCGACGATCACCGACTACATCGACTACGTCCAGTTCTGCACGGGCAGGCCGGAGCACGCGCGATGAGCGTCGTCCGCATTCCGCCCACGCTTCGCGCCGAAGTCGGCGGCGAGCGTCAGATCGAGGCAGACGGCGCCACGGTGCGCGAGCTGCTGGAGGATCTGATGTCACGCTTCCCCACCCTGCGCGACCAGCTCGTCGAGGGCGAGGAGATCGCCCCGTTCGTGAACGTCTACGTCGAAGGCGAGGACGTGCGCACCCGTGAGGGAATGGAGACCGAGGTGCTCCCGGGCTCGACAGTCATCCTCCTGCCGGCGATGGCCGGCGGCTGATGACCTCGGTCCAGAAGCTCTACGGCGAGCTCTGGGCGGAACGACAGGCGCTCGAGGACGAGCTCGGTGAGAGCCTCGATCCACGCGGGACCGACTGGCTGTTCACCGAGTTCGCGGCGCTCGGCCCGCAACCCGGCGAGCTCGTCGTCGACGTCGGCTCGCGTGACGCGGGCTACACGATCCGGCTCGTGCGCGACCACGGCGTCCGCGCGGTGGCGCTCGATCCCGTTCCACTCCACGGCGAGCTCGCGCGTCGCGCTGTCGCAGCGGCCGGGCTCGACGGCGAGATCGAGGTCGTCGAGGCCGGTATCGAGGTGACGCCGCTGGCCGATGCGTCCGCAGACTGGATCTGGTGCCGCGACGTGCTCGTGCACGTCGACCTCGCACGCGGCTTCGCCGAGTGCGCGCGCCTCCTCAAGCCCGGTGGGCGCATGCTCGCCTACGTGACGCTCGCGACCGAGCGGCTCGAGCCGCGCGAGGCGAAGGAGTTGTTCGACGCGGTCGCGGTGGTCCCCGAGAGCACGGACCCGCGTCGGGTCGAGGAGCACGCAGCCGCCGCAGGGCTCACGCTCACGTCGGAGACGAAGCTCGGCAGCGAGTGGCGCGAGCGGATGATCGAGGACGAGACCTGGGACGTCCGCGGCGACCTGCTCCGGCTGTCGCGGCTGCGGCGGATCGAGCCAGAGCTGGTCGAGCGTCACGGAGAGGACCGCGTCGCCACCTATGCCGCGGGAATCCGTTGGGGTATCTACCAGCTGCTCGGGAAGCTCCGTCCGACGATCTACGTTTGGGAGCGCGATGCGTAGTGCCACCGTCACGTCGTTGCTCGACTTGATCGGCGACACGCCGCTCGTCGAGCTCGCGCCGGTCGGAGCGACGCGGATCTACGCCAAGCTCGAAGGGCAGAACCCGACCGGTTCGATCAAGGATCGCGTCGCACGCTCGATGATCGAGGCGGCGGAAACCTCAGGAGAGCTCCAGCCTGGGCGCGAGCTGCTGGAGCCGACCAGCGGCAACACCGGCATCGCGCTCGCGCTCGTCGCGAAGCTGAAGGGCTATCCGCTCACGTGCGTGATGCCGGAGAACGCGACCGACGAGCGCAGAGCGCTGCTCCACCTCTACGGCGCGCGTATCGTCGAGTCGCCGGCAGACGAAGGATCGAACGGCGCGGTCCGCGTCGCGTTGGAGCTGGCCGAGGAAGACTCGCGCTTCTTCATGCCCTTCCAGTACGCGAACGAAGCCAATCCGCGGGCGCACTACGAAGGGACGGGCGCGGAGATCGTCGAAGCGCTCGACCGCGTCGACGTGTTCGTCGCGGGGCTCGGCACCGGCGGGACCCTGATGGGCGCGGGTGCGCGGGTGCGCGAGGCGTTTCCGGACGTCGTCGTCGCGGCCGCCGAGCCGATGCCCGGAGACCCGGTGATGGGGCTGCGCTCGCTCGAGGACGGTTACGTCCCTCCCATCCTCGACCTGAGGAAGCTCGATCGGAAGGTGCTCGTCTCGAACGAGGAGTCGGTCCGAGAGCTCCGGCGGCTGCTCGGCGAGGAGGGCATCTTCGCAGGCGTCTCGTCCGGCGCAGTCGTCCACGTCGCGCGCAAGCTCGCCGCGGAGCGAGACGACGACGACGAAGGCGGCGTCGTCGTCACCGTGCTCGCAGACGGCGGTTGGAAGTACGTGTCCGCCGACTTCTGGAACGCGCACGACGTCGAGTCGTCGATGGAGCGCACCGTCTGGTGGTGATCCCGGACGAGGTGCGCGAGCAGCTCGTCACGCACGCCGAGCAGGAGGCGCCGAACGAGGCCTGCGGACTTCTCTTCTTCCGCGGCGGCCGCGCGGAACGCTACGAGCCGGGCCGCAACAAGGCGGCGTCGCCGTACCGCTTCGAGCTGGAGCTCGACGATCCCGAGCTCTGGTTCGCCGAGGACGACGGCTACGAGCTCGCGGTCTTCCACTCGCATCCCGCATCGGCACCGCGCCCGTCGAGGACCGACGTGGAGAACATCGGCCTCTGGGAGCAGCGGCCGTACCTGATCCTGTCTCTGCGGACGGGAGAGCTCGCGGCCTGGGAGATCTCCGCCGGCCGGATCTCGCCGATCGAGATCGACTAGGTCGTTCTTCGCCGGCCGTACTCGGACGACATGAAGAGCGTGATCCCGAGCGCGGCGAGCGCGACCGCCACGAGGAACTGGATGATCCACCCGACGTTGAACACGTTCGCGAGGATGCCGCCGAGCAGGCTCGCCGCGATACCGATGAGCACCGTCATGAGGATGCTGATGTCCTGCTTGCCCGGCAGCACGAGCCGGCCCAGCGCGCCGATGAACAGGCCAGTGGCCGCGAGCCAGAGCAGCGACCACGCGAGGCCGATCACCGACCCTGCCAGCAACAGGGCGAGGATGACGATGATCAGGATGACGACGACGGACACGGTGCGGACGCTAGCGGAACGAGACGCGTGACGTTGTGCGGCGTCCGCGCTAGCAGCGCGGCGGAAGTCGGGCGGTGCTGGACGCGAACTGGTCGGTTGCCGGGACGGCGAGCCGATGCGTGCCGGTGCCGTTGAGCCGCACCGAGTAGATCCTGCTGGTGGTCGGGCTCGTCGCACGGAGGTATGCGATCCCCGCGTCCTGCGGCAGCCATGCGGGGTTTGCGACTCTCCGGTCACCCTGGACGAGTGTGCGCACCTGGCTCCCATCCGCGTCGATCACCTGAATCGACGTGCGAGGTCCGATCGTGGCGAAGGCGAGCTTCGTGCCGTCGTGCGACCACACCGGCGTCTGATCGGTCTCGCCGAGGCCCGCGTGCAACAGCCGCGCGCCGGTCCCGTCCGCGTTCATCAGCCAGAGCTGCCCGTTCTTGACGAAGGCGATCGTCTTGCCGTCCGGCGACCAGGCGGGCATCTCGTCGAGGCTCGTTCCGACGCGGCCCACGAGTCGAGTCAGTCCGCTCCCGTCGGGATGCACCTTCCAGATCACGCCCGAACCACTCGTGTCGAAGACGATCCACTGGCCGTCGGGGGACCACGAGGGATCTGTCGCCCCCGGCGTCAGCCGACGTAGACCGCATCCGTTCGTGCCGATCACGTACAGCGCGTAGTCCCCTTTCGGCGGCTCGAAGTAGCCGCGGAAGGCGACCATCCGACCGTCGGGAGAGAAGGCGGGATCCCACTGCGGCGACGGCTGCGCGGCTCCGAGCAGACGACGCTTGCCGGTTCCGTTCACCCGCGCGACGCAGAGCCGCACGCCGCAGTGATAGGCGATCACGCCCGCGGGGCTTCCGGCGGCACGAGCGGCGTCGGACTCGCTGCGTGCCGTCCCGCCGGAGCCGGCGACCGTCGCCGCCGCGACAACGGCGGCCACACCGACGAGGCGTCGCATCTGCATCATGGCCCACTCCCAACGGTTGCCGAGCGGACGCCACGGTACACGGTGAGTCGCCGTTCGGAGCAAGGCCCCTCGTCGCCGAGGAGCCTTGCTCGGGGAAACCTGGCTACTTGACGGTGAAGTGGAAGTACATCTCCGACTCGTGTGCCTCGCAGTACGCCTTGTACTTGCCCGGCGTCAGGGTCAGCGTCCGCGTCTTCGTGCCGATGAACGGAATGGTCGTGAAGTCCCACGACTTCCCGTTCGGACCGTCGAGCGAGTAGCTGTGGATCGACGAGTCGTCGTGGATCACGAACGTGTACGTGCCGTGCTTGAGTGTCTTGGCGCTCTTGCCGGATGCAGTCGTCAACGTGATCTTGTAGGCGTTGTTCTTGCCGACGACGCCGATCAGCTTCGGATGTGACTCCGTCTGCGCGCCGGCCGCGGCGACGAGGCCGACGGCACCGAGCGCGACGAGCACGATCGTGCAGATGGTGAAGCGGGCCATTGGGCTCCTTCGCGTCGAGGACTAAACCCCTCGATACGCGAAGGAGACCCGAACGGATTGCCTAGGTGACCTTGAAGCTCCCGTGCATGATCGTCGCGTGCGGGTCGCAGACGTACTTGTAGATCCCCTTCTTCAGCGTGAGCGTCCATGTCTTCGTGCCCGTGAAACCGACCGAGGTCTTCTTGTTCACCCCGGGCCCGGTCAGGTGGAAATTGTGGATGCTCGACTTGTCCTGGATCGTGAAGACATACGTGCCGGCCTTCAGCGTCGTCACCTTCTTCCCGCCCTTCTTCAGCGTGATCGTGAAGCCGGGGCCGACGGTGCCGGTCAGCTTGGTCGGCGCCGCCGAGGCAGTGGCGACCACGACGAGGGCCGCCGCGAGCGCAGCGACGAGCGCGAGACGTGTTCGAGACATTGTTCTCCTTGATGCGAGTTGTAGACCCACCGAGTGCGGCCGCGAGCTCTGGGTCGCCGCACTCCTCGCGCGGCAGTGTAGCCCGAGGGGCATTACGACCCGGTTAAGAAACGTGACGACCGCGAGAAGAGTGCGCGCCTAGTGGTCGGTGTCGAGCGTCTCGGACTCGAGGGCGTCGCCGGGCTGCGAGTCGTTCCGCCGCGCCTCGCGGCGCCCCTCGAACGTCGCCGCGAGGCGATCGATGCGCGAGCCCTCGACCTCGACGACGTCGAAGCGGATGCCGTTGTGCGAGACCTCGTCGCCGACCTTCGGCGCACGACCGAGCAGCCCGAAGACGAACCCAGCGACCGTGTGGTAGTCCTCATCGGGTAGGTCGGACTTGAAGTGCTCGTTGAAGTCGTCGATCGAGAACGTGCCGTCGATCCTCACGGTGTCCTCGTCGACCTGCTCGATCGACTCGTCCGGAAGGTCGAACTCGTCCTCGATCTCGCCGACGATCTCCTCGAGCAGGTCCTCGAGCGTGACGATCCCCTCCATCTCGCCGTACTCGTCGACGACGATCGCCATGTGCTGGTTCGTGCGTCGGAACTCGGCGAGCAGCGCGGCCAGGTCTTTCGTCTCGGGGACGATGTATGCGGGCCGCAGCATGTCCTCGATCCTCACGTTCTCCATGCCGCGTTCGCGCAGCGACGCGAACAGGTCGCGCACGTGCAAGATGCCGACCACCTCGTCGAGGCTCCCTCGATACACCGGGTAGCGCGTGTAAGGCGAGTCCATCACGGCCTCGAGACACTCCTCGGGCGGCAGGTCGATCGAGAGTGCGACCACCTCCGGCCGCGGCACCATCACGTCTGACGCCTCCTTGTCGGCGAAGTCGAAGACCTTGTAGAGCATCTCCTGCTCCTGCTCCTCGATCTCTCCGTGCTGCGTCGACTGGGAGACGAGCATGCGCAGCTCCGCCTCCGAGTGGACGGTGTCCTCGGCACCCGGCGGCTTCTGCCCGAGAAGGCGTAGGACGAGCTCGGTCGAGCGTTGCAGCACCCAGACGAGCGGCGCCGTGACCGTGAAGAACGCCCGAACGGGGGCGGCCACCGCAAGCGCCGTCCCCTCGGAATGCCCGAGCGCAACGCCTTTCGGCACGAGCTCGCCGATGACCACGTGGAAGAACGTCAGTACGAGATATGCCAGCGCGATCGCGACCGCAGTGGCCATGAACGTGCCGAACGCCTTGCCGAGCGCGTGCTCGCCGAGAGCACCGATTGCCAGCGAGGTGAGCGTCACGCCGAGTTGCATCGCGGAGATGAACCGCGGCGGATCGCTCGTGATTCGCAGCACGTCGCGCGCGCGACGGTTGCCGGCGTGGTGCAGCTCGATGATGCGGGTGCGACGCGCGGTGACGAGGCCGTACTCGGCCGCGACGAAGAAGCCGTTGAGCAGGATCAGGACCCCGACGGCGACGAGCTCGAAGAAGAGGCTCACGGCCCGACCCCCGGGCCGTTGGTACTAGGCGGGCTCTCGTCGTCCAACTGCGCCCCAGTATAGGCGACCGCCCCGCCGTATGCGAACAGATGTTCTACCATGGCCCCGTGGGGGTCGAGTACCGAGAGCAGCCGTGCAGGACCGCCCTCAACCGGGTCCGGGGGATGCCCTTCAAGTGGTCCCTCAACCCGTATATGGGCTGTGTACATCGATGCACGTTCTGCTACGTCCGCCACTTCGAGCTGCGATCGGATCGGCCGTTCGACGAGCGCTACGGCGCCTCGATCCGGGTCAAGACGAACGTCGCCGAGGTGCTTTGCCGCGAGCTCGCGCGGCGCACGTGGAGCGGCGAGCCCGTGGCCGTGGGCGCGGCCACGGACCCATATCAGCCCGCGGAGGGGAAGTACCGGCTCACGCGTGCGTGCATCGAGGCATTCCGGGATGCGGCCAACGACTTCTCGATCATCACCCGCGGCCCGATGATCGTTCGGGACGTCGACGTGCTCGCCGAGGCCGCTACGCGGGGCGACGTCTCCGTCACGTTCTCGATCCCGACTCTCGACGACGAGGTCTGGCGAAGGACCGAGCCGTCCACGGCCCACCCGCGCCAGCGTCTGCGTGCGCTCGAGACCCTCGTCGGCGCAGGGATCAGATGCAGCGTCGGTATGGCGCCGCTCCTGCCGGGCATCTCCGACCGGCCGGAACAGCTTCGCGCGGTCGTCAAGGCTGCGCGCGACGCAGGCGCGGCAGGCGTCTGGGCGAACCTGCTCTTCCTCCGTCCCGGCACGCGAGAGCACTTCCTCGCGCACCTCGCCGAGGACTGGCCGGAGCTCGTGCCCCGCTACGAGGAGCTCTACGCAGAGCGTGCATACCTCGGTGCCGAGGCGACGTGGCCGGCGAAGGACGAGGTGCGGCGCCTGGCGCGCGAGCTCCACGTCCGTGACCGGCGTTCCCGGCGGCTCGCCCCGCCACCTGCGCCCGAGCAGCTTTCGCTCGCCGACGAGGTCAATAGAATCGGCCCGTCGTGTCGGCCGTCCCCGGTGAGATCACCTGTCTGATCGTCGACGACCACGAGGTGGTGCGCGAGGGCCTGCGTCTGTCGCTCTCCCGCGCGCCCCACATCCGCGTCATCGGTGAGGCGGCGGACGGCGCCAGCGCGGTGGCGCTCGCGGAACGTCGCCATCCCGACGTCGTGATCATGGACGTCCGGATGCCCGGGATGGACGGGCTCGAGGCCACGAAGCAGCTGACCGAGAAGGTTCCCGACAGCGCGGTGCTCATCTTCACGGCGTACAGCGAGCGCTCGCTGCTCGGCCGCGGCCTGGAGTCCGGGGCGAAGGGCTACATCCTCAAGGAGGCGCCGCACCAGACGCTCCTGCGCGCGATCGAGAAGGTCGCCGGCGGGGAGGGCTACGTCGACCCGGCGCTGATGCCCGCGTTCCTGACGGGCAAGGACAAGGACGAGATGCTGACGACCCGCGAGCGGGAGATCCTGCAGCTCCTCGCGGACGGCATGTCGAACCAGGACGTCGCCCAGAAGCTCTTCATCAGCCAGGAGACCGTGAAGAGCCACGTCCGGCACATCCTGGCGAAGCTCGAGGCTGACACGCGCACGCAAGCGGTCGCGATTGCGCTTCGCGAAGCGATCATCGACTAGGGCGGGGCTCCTCGGGCTCCTGTTCGGCGTCTCTGCCGTGCTGGCGGTCGTCGGCCTGTTCATGGACTCGACGGTGTTGACGGCGGTGGCGCTCGGCCTCTCCGTCGGCTTCGCCGCGCTGCTCGCGACGTACCTGATCGTCACGGAGCGCCGTCGTCACGAGGCGGCAGAGCAGGAGCTGACGACGGAGGCGGTGTTCCTCGAGAACCTGGTCGACTCGCTCGGCTCGATCGCCGGCGCGGACGACGTGTTGGCTGCGACGTCCGTCCAGGCGGAGCGGCTGTTCGAGGCGCGCGCGCAGATGCTGGAACCGGGGGAGCGGCCGCGTCGAGCGCCCGCGGAGAACACGATCATCGTTCCGCTCAAGGTGAGGGACGCCGAGATCTCGGCGTTGAAGCTCACGCGGGACCGGGCGTTCGACCACGACGACGTCGTGCGCGCAACCGTGCTCGCCAACTTCGCTGCGCGCGAGCACGACAACGCGCGGCTGCTCGCCGAGGCACAGGTGCGCGAGGTCGAGCGCTCACGGCTGACCGACCAGCTGATCACGGCCGAGCAGGACGAGCGTCGGCGACTCGCGGACGAGCTTCACGACGGCGCCGTGCAGTCCCTGTCGGGAATCGCGCTGCTCCTGGACGCCTCGATCAACTCGGTCGCGGAGGGCCGGTACGAGGAGGCAAGCGGCATCATGGCGCGGGCGCTCGAACGTCATCGCTCGACGATCGGGCAGCTGCGCGACCTGTCGTTCAACCTCGAGCCGGTCGTCCTGCGCGACCAGGGGTTCGTCACGGCGGTTCGCGCGCTGACGGATCAGATCGGGATCGCGCACCGCGTCCACTTCGACGTCGACGTCGACGCGGGCGAGCGGCTCGCGGAGAAGACACAGGCGGCGCTCTACCAGATCATCCGCGAGGCGTTGAACCAGGCCGTGCGACGTGGTCCGCCGACGTCCGTCGCGGTCAGCCTCAGCCGGACCGAGGACGGCGGAATCGAGACACGCATCGCCGACGACGCGCCGGGCGAGCGCCGCCGCCGGAGCTTCGACGAGCTGACCGAGCGTGCACGGACGCTGAACGGCCGCCTCACGTTCGAGCAGGGCGAGAACGGAGGCACGACCGTGCGTTTGGTGCTGCCGCCGTACGTCGTCGCAGGCTAGTCCCGCGTCGCAGGACTAGGATTCGCCCGCCGTGCAAGAAGGCACGTATCTCCAGTTCGTCTCCACCCCGAGCGGCTACGAGCTGCGCGAGCAAACGGGCGAGCCGCCCCAGATCGGCTCCATCGTCGAGGCCGACGGCGCCGAGCTGCGCGTGGCCAAGCTCGCATCGTCGCCGCTTCCGAACGACGCACGAAGGTGCGTCTACCTCGTCGCGAGCTAGCCGACCGCGCTCTCAGCAGCGATCCGCCCGAACACGAGTGCAGCGGCGAGACCGCTCGCGTAGCCGCCGGTCGAGATCCCGCCGACGTCCGCTCCCGCCGCGAACAGCCCGTCGATCGCCGATCCTCCGCGGCCGAGGACGCGCGCGCACTCGTCGATGCGGAGCCCGCCGATCGTGTGGGTGATGCCCGGAGCGACGCGTATCGCCACACGCGACTCGCCGGGCACTGCGAACGGAAGCTCGGCCGGGTCGATGCGCGTCGACGCAGGCGCGGCCGCGACGAGCTCGGCGACGGTGCCGACGCGGAGAGGGTGCGCGAGCGCCTGCTCGTCGAGCACGTACCAGGCGCGTGCGTTCGGCCGACGAGCGGTCGCCTGCACGAGGTCGACCTCGGACCAGGACACGGGCTCGTGGAAGAACTCGTCTCCGCGCTCGTCGAAGACGCGCGCGTAGCGTCCGTACAGCTGCGCCTGCGCGACGAAGTCGGCGGGCGAGAAGTCGGCGTCTGGCATGTTGCGGCCGTAGAACTCGTCCATGCCGGCCGACAGCGCCGCGCCCCGGGCGAGCGCGATGCGCAGCCCGTCGCCGCTGCTCCACGGGTTCGCACGTAGGCGGAGCCGCGCTGACGGGTGGATGTGCTCGTCCACGAGCTCGGCGCTCGCCTGGAAGCCGCCGGTGCTGAGGATCGAGACGTCGTCGCCCGCTGCCTCGCCGAGACGGACATCGCCGCCGGCAGCCTCGATCAGCACCGCGGTCAGCCGGTCCGGGTCGAACCTCTTCCCCACGGTGCGCGGATTGCCGGTCTCCTCCCAGACCACCGGCGCGCCGAGGGACTCGAGCCACGCGATCCCGTCGTCGAGCTGCTCCCAGACGATTCGTTGCAGCCGTTCATCACCGCCTGGACAGTCGGCGCGGAAGTCGTCCCACTCGCGGTGGCGCCAGACCACGCAGCTCGACAGGCGCATCGACCCTCCCGGTTCCGTGCCCTTCTCGAAGACGACCGGTGCAGTGCCGAGCTCGCGCAGCCGCGCCGCAGCGACCAGCCCGGCCATCCCTGCACCTGCGACGGTTACTGCAATGAGAAGGTCGGCTTGTGCTCGACGTACTCGATCCGCACGCGGTCCGGGCCGGTCACGAACACGGCCTTCGTGTTCGCTGCGTCGACCACCTGCTCGACGATCCCGAGCGCCTCGGCCTCGCGCGTGTGGTCGTCCGCCGAGTCGACGAGCACGGCGACGTGGTTGAGCAGCGGCTTGTCGGGGGAGCCCGGGTCGCCCTCGTGGAACTCGACGTAGGCGCCGCCGACTTCGACACGCGCGTGTCCGTCGTCGCTCGGCTCCGCCGCCGCGAACCCGAGCCTCGTGTACTCCTCGGCGGTCAACTGCGGGACGGGCGTGTAGAGCGCGACGTGGTCGAGGTCGTAGTCCACGTCGGTCGGCGCCTCGACGAGGAGCACGCGCACGCCCTCGCCGAGCTCGACGTCGGCGCCCGCGTCGCGCGGCAGCTCCGCACGCGCGCGCCCGAGGTCGGAAACTCTCAACGCGACGTGCTTGATCGCCCCACGCTCGCGCGGACCGTCTGCGCCGAACAGCGTCAGCTTCCCGCGCCGCGCGTTCGAGCCGATCAGCGTGAACGCGTCCTGCTCGTCGATCACGTGCATCCCGAGATGCGCTGTCGCGAAGTCGACGATCGGAGTGCGGTCCTCGACCCAGAAGGCGACGTGATCGAGTGTCTTTGGCTCCACGCGGCGAGGATAGCTGCGCCGATCAAGGCTACGTCGGCGTGACACGGGCGCCGCCGAGCGCGCTACTCCAGCGGCGGATTCTGGACGTTGTGCTCGTCCGCGTAGGCCTGGGTCAACTGATTGACGACGTCGAGCCCCTGTCCATAGGCGTAGTTGATCTCGATGAACGCGTTCCACTTGTCCGGTAGCGCGTCCTCCGGAAAGATCGCCTCGACCGGACACTCGGGCTCGCACGCACCACAGTCGATGCACTCCTCCGGGTCGATGACGAGGATCCGGTCAGCCTCGTGGATGCAGTCGACGGGGCAGACGTCGACGCACGACTTGTCTTTGATGTCGATGCAGGGCTCGGCGATGATGTACGTCATGCGGGCGGCTACTCTACCGAGGAGGTCAGCTCCTCGACGATCTGAGCAGCGCGTTCCTGCAGCGCGTTCTTGACGATCACCTGATCGAAGCCCGCCTCGTGCGCTCGTCGCAATCCTGACGTGTCGGTGTGCCCGCCGAAGCCGAGGATCGGGACCTCGGGATACGTGTCGACGACCTCCTCGGGATCGACGCGCGAGATGTCGGCGATGACGAGGTCCGGCCAGTCGGCGCTGTCGGTCGTCACGAGGTGGTGCGAAGGCAGGAGCGCCTCGAGCTTGCCCCTGAAGAAGGTGTCGACCCCACACAGCAGGATCGTCGCCACGCGCGGAGGGTAGCGCCGCTCACACTGTCTGTTCAAGCCACGCTGCTAGGGTCGAGCCGTGGCGACCGGCGAGTTCGTGACGGTGGCGCGCGTGGACGACGTCCCGGTCGGGACGCTGACGAGCGTCCAGGCCGGCGAGGACGAGATCGCCCTGGCCCACTGCGAGGGCGGGTTCTACGCCGTCCAGCAGCACTGCCTCCATCTGGAGGGACCGCTCGGAGACGGCGTCCTCGACGGCTGCGTCCTCTCCTGCCCGTGGCACGGCTGGCAGTACGACGTGAGGACGGGCACGAACGAGTTCGACCTCGCGATCAAGCTGAGGACGTACGAGGTCGAGGTCGTCGACGGAGACGTCCGCGTCAGGGTCTGAGCCGGACGACGCCACGGCACTCGCGCGCGGGCTCGAGCTGATCCGCTCGGGCGAGTACTTCGCGGCGCACGAGGAGCTCGAGGACGCGTGGCGTGCTGCGCCGCCCGAGGAGCGCGACTTCCTGCAGGGGCTCGTCCACGTCGCGGTCGCGTGGTACCAGGCAGCGCGGGGACGCCGGGTCGGGACGGAGCGACAGCTCGAGAAGGCGATTCGTCGCCTCGGTCCCTACGCGCCGGCTCACCGTGACGTCGAGCTGGCGCCGCTGCTCGCACAGCTCGAGGAGCTGCGAGAACAAGGCACGCTCGAGCTGCCTCCGCCCGTGCTCTGATCCGCGCTCAGACGCCGCCGAGCCCGACCGTGTCCAGCACGTGGTTCAACGCGACGCGCAGCCACCAGTCCAGGTGGAAGAACAGCAGCAGGCCGAGCACGACGAGGATCGCGCCGCTCACGCGCTGGATCGCGAGGTAGTGGTCGCGCAGCCAGCGGAAGACGGCCATCGCGCGGGTGAACGCGATCCCGGCAAGGAGGAACGCGAACGCGAGCCCCGCGGAGTACGCCACGAGCAGGATCGAGCCGCGCACGACCGTCCGCGAGTTCGCGGCGAGTACGAGGATGCCGGCGAGCACGGTGCCGATGCAGGGGGCCGCACAGACTGCGAACGCACCGCCGAGCAGCAGTCCCGATCCGGTGTTACGCGAGCGAGTCAGCAACCCCGGCGCGACGACGCGCTCGGGCCACGGCAGCAGGCCCATGAACACGAGCCCGAGGACGACGAGGACGAAGCCGGCGATCTCCAGCTGCCGCTCGCCGTTGACGATGCCGCCGACAGCCGCGGCTGCAGCACCGAGCACGACGAACACGACCGTGAACCCGGCGATGAACGGCAGGCTCGCGACCACGACGCGGCGCGCGACGCGCGGCTCGCCGAGCCTGCTCGCCTCGACCGCGGAGATCGCCGAGAGGTAGCCGGGGACGAGCGGCAGGACGCACGGCGTGATCACCGAGATCAGCCCGGCGGCGAAGGCGACGGGGATCTTCGTGATCATCCGTCGAAGCGCGCGAGTTCTTCGTCGACGCGACGCTCGAGCGCGGGGTCGAGCCCGCCGCGACCGTTCTGGTTCGGGTCGAACGGCGGCTCGTCGTCGACGTGACGCGACCATCGCCACACGCCCACACCGAGGACCGCGGCCGCCACCACGATCCCCGCGATCGGGAGCCACCAGGCGAGCAGCCCGAGACCGTGCCTGGGCGGCGCCGCGAGGATCGCGTCGCCGTACTGCTGGACGAGCAGGTCCTTGATCTGGCAGTCGGAATCGCCGGCGGCGATCCGACGCGAGATCACGTTCTTGATCTGCGCGGCTGCGGCCGAGTCCGACTGGTCGAGCGTCGTGCCGCAGACCGGGCACATGATCTGTCCCTCCATGGCCGCGAGCGTCGGATGCGGATTGCACGCGAGCGCCGCCGGAGCGAGCACGAGGGCGACCACGACGACAGCGAGCAGGCGGATCATGACTCCGCGATCTGGTGCAGGTAGCGCGGGAGGTCCTGCTCGACCGCCAACTGCCCGACCACCTTGCCGGCGCGGTCGACGAAGAAGATGCTCGGCAGCAGGACACGCCCTTCCCAGCGGTTGAGCACGGCGCCGCTGCCGTCGTGGACGCTCGGATACGTGATCCCGTGCTTGCGCACCCACGCACGCGCGTCAGGCCCGTAGTCCTTCGTGTCGACGCCGATGAACGTGACGCGGTTGCCGTACTGCTTCGTCGCGCGCTCGAGGCGCTGCGACTCGTGGATGCACGGGATGCACCACGACGCCCAGAAGTCGAGCACGAACGGCTTGCGGCCCTTCACCGATGCGAGGTCGATCGAGCCGTCACCGTCGAGTCGCTTGAGGTCGAACGTGGGTGCGGTCGGCGTGTGCCCTTTCGAGAGCGCCCCGGACACGCTGCCGCCGTTGTCCTCCACGATGCGCCAGACGAGCAGCGCGAGCAGGGCGCCGACGAGAGCGACCGCGAGCCCCTCCGCCACGAACCGCAAGCGCCGCGCCATCAGCCCGGGACGACGAAGACCGTCGTACCGACGAGGACGTGGTTGAACAGCCACTCGGCGTCGGGGATGTGCATCCGGATGCAGCCGTGAGAGACGGAGTAGCCGATCGAGCCGTCGGACGGCGTGCCGTGGATGCCGACGCCCGGTGAGGAGAGCCCCATCCAGCGAGTGCCGAGCGGATTGTCGGGACCGGGCGGAATCGGCTTGTCGCCCTTCGCCCACGGCGACGCCGGCGGATACCACCAGGGGTTCTTCCACTTGACGACGATCGTGAAGCGTCCGAGCGGCGTCGGGTAGGCGACCTGACCCGTGGCGACCGGGAACATGCGCCAGTAGCGCATGCCGTCGTAGAGGAACAGCCTGTTCTCGCCGCGGTGAATGACGATCACGGCGCCGAAGTTCGCGCGCGTCACCCTGGGCTTGATCGCCTTCGACGTGAGCGCGATGTCGCTCCGCGAGTTCGCGCTCAGCGCCGCGACGATCAGGCGAACCGCGTTCTTCTGGTCGAGCTTGCTGCCCGCGGTCTCCTTCGTCAGGAACGGCCGCATCTGGCGAAGGAGCAACTTCGAGTCCGCCGGCGCAGTGTCGAACCGCTTCGCGAGCGTCGCCACGAACGCGTTCGCCTTCGTGCGGTCGACGGTCACGGCGAGTGGAAGCTGGGTGTCGGGCGCAGCCGCGAGCGCAGCCTCGGCCGCTGCCTGCTCGTCGGTCGTTGCTCCGACGACGTCCGGCGAGACCAGCACGCGCGTCCTCTTGACCACCAGTTGCAGTGGCGCGTCGAACGCAGTCTCGAGCGCCGACGCCGCAGCGTCGGTCGTCATGCCGCCGACCGCGACACCGCCGACGGTCACACCCGCGGGAATCGTCGCCGGCACCGGCGGCTCGCTCGCGCTCGCCCGGACCACTGAACCGAACGCCAGCCCGGCGCCGAGTAGCAGCAGGAGAACGACGCGCTTCACGTCTTCAGGCTCGCAAAGATCCGCGGATCGTTCGTGATGATACCGTCGGCTCCCGTATCGACGAGCTCCTGTGCGATGCGCACGTCGTCGACGGTCCAGACGTACACGGCGACCGAGAGCTCGTGCGCCTGCAGGATGGCATCGGGCGTCGCAACCGAGTAGTGCAGCGTGACCGCACTCGCGCGCGCGTTCTCGAGCACGCCCGGCAGGCGTCGTGGGACCGATCTGCCGATCACGGTGAGCGCGGCGCGGACGACCGGCGCGAGGAGTCCACGCTTCTCGATCCCGAGTCTGTCGCGCGGCATCGTGTACGAGCGGGGAAGCTCGGGCGCGAGCGCCGCGATTCGACGCAGGCTCTCCGCATCGACACCGCTCACCCACGAGCGGCCGAGCAGACCGTGACGCTCGAGCGACTCGACGACCCCGGGCTCGATGCCGCGGCGTTTCAGGTCGATCTGGAGGCCGACATGCGGAAGGGCGTCGGCGAAGAACGCCAACGCCTCCTCGAAGGTGAGCAGCTTCGGCGCGAGCTCCCGCAGTTGCGTGAGTGTCCTCTGCTGCACGCGCCCCCGCGCGGCACCATGGGTGACCTCCCCCAGCTTGTCGGAGTGCGCCACGACCAGAGTCCCGTCCCGCAGCGGCAGGACGTCGAACTCGAGCATGTCGCACCCAAGCTCGACAGCCAACGCGAACGACTCGAGCGTGTTCTCAGGGGCCAGCGCAGCCGCGCCGCGGTGGCCCACGCGGGCGAATTCGCCCTGCTCGCGGCGTAGCTCGATCACTGCGGCGACCCTGCCAGAAGCGCCTGGTGCGTGCGATTGCGGGCGACCGGCCGCACTAGAATCCCCGGGCGATGGCTCAGACCGCTCGCCACGCCGTTGCCGCGCCCGAGGATCCCCCGGTCGATACCACGGCCGCGATCGACCACGCGTACCGACTGCACCGCGCACGGCGCCGGGCGAAGGTCGAGCGACGCCGCGAGCACGCGCGGGCGCGACTCCGTTTCCTGGCCGCGACCGTCGTCCTCGTCGCGCTGGCGATCACGCTGATCGTCCTGCTCTGGCACGAGATCCAGCACGCATTCGGCCTCTAGCCACACGAGCCGCGGGAGCGCCTTCGGCGACGGACAGCCGGACTCTCGCCCATACTGGCGGCGATGCAGACGCCTGATCCCCACGTCCCCGGCCCCGACCCCGAGGACGACTGGCTCGACGACGAGCAACCGCCCGAGCCCAGGCCGGCCCGTCCGCTGACAGGCGTCTGGACGTGGGGCGGGCAGCTCACATGGGTCGCCGGCCTCGTGCTCGCCATCTCGTCGTTCACCGGGTGGTACGTCGGCGACGGCCAGGGCGTGACGACGGCGGTGATCGGCTGGCATACAGGCACGCTCGGCAAGCTCGTCTTCTTCATCGGCCTCGCCGTGCTGGCGATCGTCGCGCTCCGAGAGTCCGGCATCGAGCTGCCCGCGACGGTTCCCGAGAGCCTCGTCGTGATCGCACTCGGATCGCTCTCCACCATCTTCGTGCTGATCCGGCTGATCTCGATCCCCGACACGTTCTTCGGCTGGCGCGGCCGCGGGATCGGGATCTTCATCAGCCTGATCGCGTCGCTGCTCGTGATCGTTGCCGGGCTGCTTCGCGCCGGCGAAGAGCTCTAGGCGGAGCGCACCGGACTCAGACCGAGACGATCTGCTTCGTCTGCGCGATCAGCGCGTTCAGGTCGAACGGCTTGCCGATGAAGCCCTGCGCACCGCGCTCCATCGCCTCGTCGCCGCTGCTTTCGAGCTGACCGCTGAACATGACGACCGGGATCGCGCCGATGCCGTGACGCTCCTGCACCCGCCGCAGCATCTCCCAGCCGTCGACCTGGGGCATCAGCACGTCCACGAGAATCAGATCCGGCGCCTCGCCCGCCACCGCCTCGAGCCCCTCCTCGGCGTTCTCCGCCTCGCGCACGGTGTAGCCCTCGAGCTCGAGATTCACGCGCACGACCTCGCGTACGGCCGCATCGTCGTCGACGACGAGGATGACCGGTCCGCGAGCCGGCCGACCGGGCCCCGAGCGCTCGAGGAAGACGTCGAGGTCGGACCGGCGGAACCGTCGGTGGCCGCCCGGCGTGTAGAACGCCGGCACGCGGCCGAGGTCGGACCACTTCCGGATCGTGCTCTGCGCGACACCGAGATAGCGCGCCGCTGGGCCGAGCGTCATCCACTCGGTCTCGGCGGTGTGAGGACGGCGCGGGCCGTTGCCAGAAGTGCTTGACGGCATCGCACACCGAATCTACCCAAATGTGCCTGATCTTCGCGTTGCGCCGCGCAGCGCGTCCCTACGGCGTGGTGATCGTCGCGCCGGGCGGAACGGAGGGGAGCCTGAACGTCTCGTCGCTGCTGACGGTGCCTCCAGGCTTCGGGTTGTCGTGCAGCGCCTGGCCGAGCGCGACGCCGAGCCCGAAGACGACGAGGACGAGCAGGCCGACGACGACCCACCGCACGATCTCGCGGCGGCGTCGGCGCCGGCGCCGCTCGCGCCGCTCCTCCGGCGCGATCGTCACGGCACGTAGTCGACGGCGCCGCGCTGGTACAGGTGGAACCCCGCGTCCTGCACCAACGCGAGCGTGCGCGGCCAGCCCGGTGCCGGCGCCCGGTTCTCGACCGTCTCACGGACCCAACGGTCCGCACGGTCGTACTCGGCGGCGAGCTCCTCGAGCGTGAAGGTCTGGCCGACGCGCTTGCGCAGCTCGTCGAGCACGAGGTCGAGCTGCTCGAGGAGCGCCACCCGTCTCGCCGGGTCGCGCGTCGCGTCCTCGAACCTGCGGTTTCCCTCCTCCCACTCCTGGCGAACGGACTCGAGCGCGACCACGGTGCGTGAGGCTACTTCGTGCAGCAGCTGGTGGGCCAGAGAGGCTCGAGCTCGCCGACGATCCGATCGCCGAGCTCGTAGCCGGGTCGCGCGAGCGCGAAGGCGACGTGCGCGTGGAGGCACTTGAGGCTTCCCGCTCCCGCTCGTGCGCCGCCGATCCCGAGCGAGAGCTCCGGCCGCAGGCGGCGCTGCTCGGCGTTCGCGCGGTCGAGGCTTTCGACGAGCACGGGGTCGGTTGCCGCCTCGCGACTCCAGCGTTCGACGCCGCCGCCGGCCTCGAGGCGAGAGACCGCGGCGACGAGCCAGGGACAGGTCAGCCAGAAGGAAGTCGGAAACGGCGCGCCGGACCGGTCGAACGGATCTTGCTCGGCCACGGCGGGCCGGCCGAACGGACAGCGCACGGCGACCCTGCGGAACGCGCGCGGCTCGCGTCCGATCTGTCTCGCGACGGCGTCACGGTCGTCCTCCACGCTCGACGATCGTAGCCTGGTGCGCGAGCCACGCCTGGATGCCCTTGACGATGTACAGGTGCTCGCCCGGACGGACGTAGCCGAGCTGCCGCGCTTCCCGGGCCAGCGCGTCCGGGCTGCTGGCGATCGCCAGGCGCTGCTGGAGGTCGCGCTTCGATGCCGTCAACTGCGCGACCTCGGTCTTGCTCCGCGCCAGCTCACCGCGCGTCGAGAGGTACGTGCGCAGTGGGTGGTAGTAGAGGTACGCGACGATCGCCACGACCGCCACGACGCCCCATCGGCGGAGGAGCGTCGTCGCCGGCGGACGGCGCGTGCGCTTGGTCGGACGTTTGGCGGCGCGAGGCACGGGTCGCCCTTATTCGTTGGCGACCACCGACCTCCTACGCCACGTCCACTTTGATCACGTTGGTCGAGCCCGGGATGTTTACGGCGGTGCCGGCCGTGATCACGACGGTGTCGCCGCTGTCGATCAGGCCGCAGTCGCGCGCTGCGCCGAGTGATCGCGACCACAGGTCGTCCACGTCGTTCGTCTCCGGGATCCAGCGCGGGGTGACTCCCCATTCGAGCGCCATCTGCTGGATCGCCCACTGCTGGTGCGAGAGCCCGACGATCGGACGGCGCGGGCGGAGGCGGGCGACCGCCGACGCGGTCTTGCCGGTGAAGGTCGGGACGAGAATCGCTCCCGCGCTGAGCGCCTCCGCGATGTCGCAGGCGGCGTTGGACATCGCGTTCCCGATCGTCGGGTCCTCCCTGGCCTGCGGGATCTCGTGCCGATAGTCGAGGCTCGGCTCGATCGCGCGTGCGATCCGGTCCATGGTCTGCACGGCCTGCACCGGGTACTCGCCGGTTGCCGTCTCCGCGGAGAGCATCAGCGCCGAGGTCCCGTCGAGGATCGCGTTCGCGACGTCACTCGCCTCTGCTCGCGTCGGCTCGGGGTGGTGGATCATCGACTCGAGCATCTGTGTCGCGGTGATCACCGGCTTCCCGCGCTCGAGCGCCTTGAGGATGATCCGCTTCTGGATGAGCGGGACGAGCTCGGGGCCGATCTCGACGCCGAGGTCGCCGCGAGCGACCATCACCGCATCCGCACCGACGAGCACGTCGTCGAGCGCGTCGATCGCCTCGGCCTTCTCGATCTTCGCGATCACGTGGGCGGGCGATCCGGACTGCTCGAGGAGCGCCTTGAGGTCGCGGACGTCGGCCGCCGAGCGCACGAACGAGAGCGCGACGTAGTCGACGCCGATGCCGATCGCGAACTCGAGATCCACGAGGTCCTTGCGCGTCAGCGAAGGGATGGGGATCGGGACACCGGGGAGGTTGACGCCCTTGTGGGAGCTGATCAGGCCGCCCACGACGACGCCGCAGCGTGCCCGCTCGTGCTCGACCTCGTCGACCCGGAGCCGGACCATTCCGTCGTCGATCAGCACCTCGTGCCCGGGGCGCAGCACTTCGCCGACCAGCGCCGGCGCGATCGGGAGCTCGCCGTCGTTCCCGCGGTCGGCGTAGACGACCGTGACCTCGCCGCCGCTCGGAAGCAGCATCGGCTCGTTGAGGTTGCCCACACGGATCTTCGGCCCCTGCAGGTCGCCGATCAGCGCGAGCGGCTTGCCCCTCTCCGCCTGCACCTCTCGGACGAGTTGGGCTCGTGCGGCATGGTCCTCGTGCGACCCGTGCGAGAGGTTGAGCCGGGCCGCGTCCATGCCGGCGTCGATCAGCGCGTGGAGGACCTGCGGGTCGGCGCTCGCGGGCCCGATCGTCGCGACGATCTTCGTCCGGCGCGAAGCGGACCTGGCCATGTTTCTGAGAGTAGCTCCGAAGTCAGTCGCCGCGACGCGCGCGCGGGAACACGTCCCACCCCGGATACACCGCGTCGTCACCGAGCTCCTCCTCGATCCGGAGCAGCTGGTTGTACTTCGCCACCCGGTCCGTGCGCGACGGCGCGCCGGCCTTGATCTGGCCGACCCCGGTCGCGACGGTCAGGTCGGCGATCGTGGTGTCCTCGGTCTCGCCCGAGCGGTGGGAGATGACGACGCCGTAGCCGCTCGAGCGGGCGAGGTCGACCGCCTCGAGCGTCTCGGTCAACGTGCCGATCTGGTTCACCTTGACGAGGATCGCGTTGGCGACGCCGTCGTCGATGCCGCGCTGCAACCGCTCCTTGCTCGTCACGAACACGTCGTCGCCGAGCACCTGCACGCGGTCGCCGATCCTCGTGGTGAGCACCTGCCAGGACGACCAGTCGTCCTCGGCGACACCGTCCTCGAAGGAGACGATCGGCCGACTGTCGGCGAGACCCTCGAGGAAGTCGACGAGCCCACCGCCGTCGAGCTCACGTCCCTCGAACCGGTAGAGGCCGTCGTCGAAGAACTCCGTCGCCGCCGGGTCGAGGGCGATCGCAACGCGCTTCTCGTGTCCTGCACGCGCGGCCGCTTCGAGGATGAGCTCGATCGCCTCCTCGCTCGTGCCGAGATCCGGCGCGAACCCGCCTTCGTCGCCCACGCCGGTCGAGAGGCCGCGCTCGTGCAGGACGGACTGCAGCACGTGGAAGGTCTCGGCGCCGATACGGAGCGCCTCGCCGAAGGACGTCGCGCCGGCGGGCACGACCATGAACTCCTGGAAGTCGAGCGAGTTCTGTGCATGCGCGCCACCGTTGATCACGTTCATCAGCGGGACCGGGAGCACGCGCGCGTCGTCGCCCCCGAGCGAGCGGAAGAGCGAGAGACCCCGTTCCGCGGCGGTCGCCTTCGCCACCGCGAGCGAGACGCCGAGGATCGCGTTCGCGCCGAGCCTGCCTTTGTTCGGCGTCCCGTCGAGGTCGATCAGCGTCCGGTCGACTCCTTGTTGGTCCTCGGCGTCGAGCCCACGAACGGCCGCGGCGATCTCGCCGTCGACGTTCAGGACCGCCTGCATGACCGCCTTGCCGCCGTACGCCTCGCCGCGGTCCCTCAGCTCGACCGCCTCGTGCGCGCCGGTGGACGCACCCGAAGGCACGGCCGCGCGGCCCGACGCACCCGACGCGAGCCGCACGTCCACCTCGACCGTCGGGTTCCCGCGCGAATCGAGGATCTGACGCGCGCGCACTGCCTCGATCGCGCTCACGTAAGTGCCACCTTCGCACGGTCGAAGTAGCGGTCCTGCTCCGAGACGTCGAGCGCCGTCCACTCCTTTCCGTCTGCGGCGGCGAGCTGCTCCGCGCGCTCGACCCGCTCGACGAAGCGACGAGTCATCGCCCGCAGCGCGAGCTCCGGGTCGACGTTCAGCCGGCGCGCGACGTTGACCGAGGCGAAGAGCACGTCGCCGAGCTCCTCGAACACATGCGGGTCGGGCTGCGTCTCCGGCGCGGTCTCGCCCGTCGCGGCGAGCGCTTCCTTCAGCTCGCGCAGCTCGTCCTCGAGGTCCGAGAGCGCGCCGGCGGCGTCCGCGTACTCGAAGTTCACGGCCGCCGCCCGGCGCTGCACCTTGCGGGCGTAGAGCAACGCCGGGAGCGACTCCGGGACGTCGTGGAAGATGCCGGCTCGCCCCTCCTCGTCGCGCTTGATCTGGTCCCAGCGCTCGCGGACGCGCCCGGCGGTCTGCGCGTCGGCGTCGCCGAACACGTGCGGATGGCGCCTCACGAGCTTCGTGTGCACCGCCCGCGCGACCTGCTCGAGGTCGGCCGACCCCTCCTCGGCGAGGAGGAGCGCGAGGAAGTAGACCTGGAAGAGCAGGTCGCCGAGCTCGTCCGCGAGCCTCGCGTCGTCACCCACGGTCGCGGCGTCCGCGACCTCGTACGCCTCCTCGACCGTGTGCGGCACGATCGTCACCGCCGTCTGCTCCCGGTCCCACGGGCACTCGCGACGGAGCCGCTCGGTCAGCTCTTGGAGCTCTTCGAGCGCCTGGCCGAGGCTCACGTAGTCGCGTTCGTGCTCGTGACCGCGAGGCAGGGATCAGGGCTCGGCTGGTAGCCGACCTGGTACTTGATGTGGCCGGGCTTGCAGAACGCCTTCGTCATCGCCTGCACCCACGCCGTCATCACGGTGTTCTTCTTCTGGCTCAGGAGCTGCGCGCTGATCGACGCGCGCACCTTGCTGAGCGGCGTCTTCGTCGGCGGGCGGATCGGGGAAAGCGCCTGGATCACGTGCCAGCCGTACTGTGTGTGCACGGGCTTCGACAGCTGACCCGTCTTCAGCGAGAACGCGGTCTTGTCGAACGGCGGGACGGTCTGTCCCTTCGTGATCGTCAGCTTGCCTCCGACGGAGGCGGAGCTCGGATCCTTCGAGTACTTCTTGGCGAGCGCCGCGAAGTTCTTCTCCTTTGCGGCGACGAGCTGTGCGTAGATCTTGTCGGCGAGCGCCTTCGAGCTGACGAGGATGTGACGCACGTCGCGTGATTCCGCTTGCTGGTACAGCGACTTGTTCTTGTCGTAGTACTGCTGGATCTCGCTGTCGCTGACCTTGACGTTCTTCGTGACCTTGTTGTAGACGCCTTGCTCGACGAGCTGCGCTTCGACGTCGTCGCGCGCGTCAGAGGTGGTCAGTCCCTGCTGCCTCAGCGCCTTCTCATAGGCGGCTTCACTGTCGTGGTAGAACTGCTTCTTCGCCTCCTCGATGCGCTGGTCGATCTGGCTCGAGCTGACGTGAACGCCGAGCTCGTCCGCCTTCTGCATGAACTCCGCGCGCTGGACGAGGAACGTGATCGCCTGTCCCTTCAACGATTCGTACGCCTGCGTCCCGAGCTTGGGGAACGCACGGCCCTGCGACACGTACACGTGCTGGGCACGCGTCATCAGCGCCGCGAGCTGAGCCTGGGTGACCGTCTGGTCGCCGACGACGGCGGCGTCGCTCGACGTGAGGCTCGCAGTCGAGGATCCGCCGCATGCCGACAGGAACAGCACGACGGCAAGCATCGGGACGACGAGAAGGACAGCTCGCTTCATGGAAAAAGCGCCATGCGCAGCGGACGTGCCCACGCTGCCTGGCGCGCGGCGAGTATAGCAACCGTCTGTCGTCGCCTTTCCTCCATGGCTGGAGGCGATGTTCGAGAATGTCCGGTCAATACCTGCGCGTCCGTCTGCGTCCGAGGGGCTTTGTGTCTAGACGCCGAGGGTGCCCGGCGAGTTAGGTCTTTAGCAAGGTCTTAGGCTCACGCGTGGCCGGCCACGATCGTTCGAGAGGAGACCCAGCTGCCGCCTGCCGCGCAGGTCATCTATGTCGGACACGCCACGCTGCTCGTCGAGCTCGACGGCGTGCGGCTCCTCACCGACCCGGTGCTCCGGAGGAGAGTCCTCCACCTCCGCAGGCGCGACGCAGTCGACGACGCGGCGCTTCGCGACCTCGACGCCGTGCTCGTCTCGCACGCCCACTGGGACCACCTCGACGTGCCGTCGCTCGTTCGACTCGGCCGCGATGCTCGGATCGTCGTCCCGCGCGGAGCGGGCAAGCTCCTGCGGCGGCGGCGCTTCACGAACGTCGCCGAGATCGACGTCGGCGAGCGGATCGAGATCGGATCGGTGGTGGTCACGGCGACGCGCGCGGAGCACGACGCCGGCCGTGGGCCGCTCGGCGCGAAGTCGCCAGCGCTCGGCTACGTCGTCGAGGGCACGAAGCGGATCTACTTCGCGGGCGACACCGACCTGTTCGACGAGTTGGCGGAGCTGGCACCGCTCGATCTCGCGCTGCTGCCGGTCTCGGGCTGGGGGCCGCGGCTGCCGCCGGGTCATCTCGACCCGAAGCGCGCCGCCGAGGCGTTGCGCCTGCTCGAGCCGCGCATCGCCGTCCCGATCCACTGGGGGACCTACTCCACGATCACGAGCCGTCCGCGGACAGCGGATGCCGAGCGCGCGCCCGCCGACGAGTTCGCCCGCGAGGCCGCAGAGCTCGCCCCCGGGGTCGACGTGAAGGTGCTCGACCCGGGCGAGACGCTCATGCTCGACTGAACGGCGCCGGGCGCTGGTCTAGGGTTGTCTCCCCCCATGGAGTACGGCGAGCAGTTCACGTGGCAGCCCGAACGTCCGCGGATTCAGCCGTTCCGCGCGATCCTCTCGTGGCTCGTCTCTGCGGCCGCCCTGCTCGTGGCGGCAGCGCTCGTGCCTCACGTCACCGTGGGCGGCGCCGGCGGAGCCATCGTCGCCGCGGCGTTGATCGCCGTCTTGAATGCGCTGCTGCCGCCGATCGTCGCAGCACTCCGGCTCCCCTACACGGTGCTCGTCGGCTTCCTGCTCGTGCTCGCGCTCGACGCGCTGATGCTCGAGCTCACGTCGCAGATCGCCCCGAGCGCCATCCAGGTCGACTCGTTCGGGTGGGCGCTCTTGACGGCACTGATCGCCTCCGCGGTGACGATGGTTCTCGACGTCGTCCTCGGGATCAACGACAACGACGCATACACGTACCGCGTCATCGGACGCATTGCTCGCCGCTCCGGCGGACCGATCAGGACCGACGAGCCGGGGCTGATCTTTCTCGAGATCGACGGGCTCGCCCTTCCCGTCCTGCTGCGCGCGATGCGCGACGGGAACGCGCCGGTGATGGCGCGCTGGCTGCACGGGGGTAGGCATCGGCTGCTCGAGTGGGAGACCGACTTCTCCTCGCAGACCGGCGCGAGCCAGTCGGGGATCCTGCTCGGCTCGAACGACGACATCCCCGCGTTCCGATGGGTCGAGAAGGAGACCGGCACCCTGATGACCTGCTCGGCTCCCGCCGACTGCGCCGAGATCGAGCGGCGGCACGCGAGCGGCCGCGGCCTCTTGATCCACGACGGCGCGAGCAGGGGCAACCTGCTCTCGGGAGAGGCCGACCACGTGATCCTCACCGTCAGCCGGATGGAGGCCGAGAAAGGCGCGAACCCCGGCTACCGCGCGTTCCTCGCGAACGGCTTCAACATCACGCGCGTACTCGTGCTGCTGACGTGGGAGGTGATCCTCGAGTGGCTCGCGGCGCTCCGTGCAATCCGTCGCGACGTCCGGCCGCGTGGACACCGGGGCGGTATCTATCCGTTGCTCCGCGCAACGATGTGCGTCTTCGTCCGCGACCTGCTCGTGTTCGGCGTGATCTCGGACATGCTGAAAGGCCGGCCCGCCGTCTACGCGACCTTCTCGAGCTACGACGAGGTCGCGCACCACTCGGGCCTCGAGCGCGCGGACACGCTCGAGGCGCTGCGCAAGCTCGATCAGCAGTTCGGCCGGGTCGAGCGTGCGCGTCGCTACGCGCCGCGACCCTACGAGCTCGTCGTGCTCTCCGACCACGGACAGACGCAGGGCGCAACGTTCCTCCAGCGGAACGGCTACGGACTGGCCGACCTGGTCGAGCGCTCGCTCTCGCACGGCAGCGTCACCGGACTCGCCGGCGGCGACGAGCAGGACAAGATGGTCGGTCACGCATTGGGGGAGGCCACCGGGCGCAAGACGAAACGCGCCAAGAACGACGTCTCGGACCGTCAGGTGGTCGTGCTCGGCTCCGGCAACCTCGGCCTCGTCTACCTGATGGACGAGAAGCGGCGGCTGTCGTTCGAGGAGATTATGGAGCGGCACCCGGACCTGATCCCAACGTTGCGCGACCACCCGCATGTCGGCTTCCTCCTCGTCCACTCGGACGAGCACGGGCCGATGGTGCTGGGCGCCTCCGGAACCCGTTACCTCGCGGACGACCGCGTGGTCGGGGAGGACCCGCTGGCGAACTTCTCCCCCACCGCCGCCGACCACCTCCGGCGCACCGACGGCTTCGAGCACGTCGCGGACATCATGGTCAACGGCTTCTACGATCCTCAGCTCGACGAGAGCTGCGCGTTCGAGGAGCTGATCTCGTTCCACGGCGGCATGGGCGGCCCGCAGACACGGCCGTTCGTCCTCCACCCCGTCGCCTTGCCGGAGCCCGACGAGCCGATCGTGGGTGCGGCCGCGGTGCATGCGCTCCTGACCGGCTGGCGGCGCCTGTTGCAGGCGAGTCCGGACCCCGAGCTCGCGGAAACCGCGCCCTAGCCGCCCCGCCTGCTTGCAGGAGTTGCCGCGCCGCGCGGTGAACCCTCGCGGTACCGCGACCCGACGACGGCGTGCGCATGCACGCGCGAGGCATGGCATGAGATTCACGTTCTGGCGGAGACATCACGACGAGGCGGCGGCATCGGCCGCCCCCGCCGCTGCGACTGTCGGGCCGAGCGAGCGTCAGGTCGTAGTCGAGCTCGACGACGAGCAGCTGCGCCAGATGTCCGCGGTGTTCGCGGCGCCGCGCTGGCTGCGCGACCTCGGACTTGCGTCGTGGTTCCTCGTCGGCGTCGCGGCTCTCGTCGTCGGACTCACGTGGATCCTCGGCGTCACCTCGACGATCGCCGAACCCGTGATCGTCGGCGGGGTCGTCGCCACCGTTGCGTCACCGGCGGTGACGTGGCTGAAGGCGCACCGCGTCCCCCGTGCCCTCGGCGCGCTGATCGTCCTGCTCGTGTTGCTCGCACTCGGCGTGGTGATCCTCCTGCTCGTGCTCGGTGGGATCACCGCGGAGAGCGGGAAGATCTCGGCCCAGGTCAGCGCAGGCGTCGCCAAGATCCAGAAGTGGATGGTGGACGTCGGTGTCGACTCGTCTGCCGCGAAGAGCGCCAACGAGAACGTCTCCGCGGCCGTGCCCCAGATCATCCACACGTTCGTCGACGGCGTCGCCGCCGGGATCTCGGCGATCGCGTCGCTCGCCTTCGGGGTCTCGTTCACGATCTTCAGCATCTTCTTCCTGCTCAAGGACGGGCCGGCTCTGCGTGCGTGGACGATTCGCCACCTCGGTGTCCCGCGTCCCGTCGGCGAGACGATCACTGGCGGCGTCATCCGAGCGATGCGGCGCTACTTCCTCGGCGTGACGATCGTTGCGGCCTTCAACGCGACCGTCGTTGGCCTCGGCGCGCTCGTGCTCGACGTCCCGCTGGCCGGAACGATCGCCGTCGTCACGTTCGTGACGGCGTACGTTCCGTTCATCGGCGCCGTCGTCGCGGGCGCGTTCGCCGTGCTCCTCGCGCTCGGGGCCAAGGGCACGACGACCGCGCTGATCATGCTGGTCATCGTCATCCTGGCGAACGGCCTGCTCCAGAACATCGTGCAGCCGATCGCCATGGGCGCGACGCTGCGCATGAACCCGTTGCTGATCCTCGTCGTGACGATCTCGGCCGGCGCGTTCTTCGGGATGGCGGGGATGGTCCTGGCGGCTCCCCTCACCTCGGCGGCAATCCACGTCTCCGAGGACCTTCGGCAGGCCCGAGGCGGGAGCGAATCGCGGGCCGCTCCACCGGACCTCGCCGAGCAGCCGGGCTGACCGAGCCGCGCGCGACACTCGACTAATCTCCGGCCGGTGAGCGAGGCGACGAGCGCAGGCGCCGAGGTCACCGTGGGCGGTAGCGGCAAGTCGCGCGGCCGGCGGTTCCTCGAGATCGGCATTTGGGTCGGCGCCCTCGTCGTCGTCCTCGCAGTGCTGCAGCTGCTCGGCGTGGACGTGATCGGCTGGATCCAGAATCTCTGGAAGCAGATCAAGGCCGTTCCGCCCGGCTACATCGTCGTCGGGCTCATCTTCCAGACGGGCCAGACGTTCTTCGCGGGCCTCTCGTACTACGGGATCCTCGGAGCCGCGTATCCCGGCCAGGTCACGCTCTGGCCGATCATCACCGCCTACGCCGTCGGCGTGGCGATGAACAACTTCCTGCCCGCCAACATCGGCACATTCGTGACGCTGCTGATGTTCGTCGCGCTGATCCCGAGTGCGACGCTCGGCGGCTCGATCGCCGCGTACCTCGTCCAGAAGATCTTCTTCACCGTCGCAGGCACCTTCGTCTACCTCTACCTCTTCCTCTCCGTCCCCAACAGCTTCGACCTGAACCTCGGCAACATCTCCGCGCATCCCGGGTTCACCGTCGCGATCGTCGTGGGCGGCGGCTTCGGGATCGCGATCCTGGTGCGCCTCTTCTGGCGCCAGGTGAAGAAGCTCTGGGACCAGGCGAAGCAGGGCGGCGTGATCCTCACCAGGCCGAAGGAGTACTTCCTGCGCGCGTTCCTGCCCTCGTTCCTCTCCTATCTGTGCAAGTACGCGGTGATCGGAATCTTCCTGGCCGCATTCGCGATCCCGGTCACGTTCGAGTCGATCACCTGGGTCGTCGGCTCGGGCTCGCTGGCGAACGTCGCCTCGTTCACGCCCGGAGCGGTCGGGATCACGCAGGCGACGAACGCCGCGGCGCTGAAGGTCTGCTGCCACGTCCCGAACAACACGTCGGTGGCGTACTCCACCGCACAGCAGCTGATCACGACCGCGTGGAACATCTTCGTCGCCACGATCCTCGTCGTCGTCGTGTTCGGCTGGGTCGGAGGCAAGAAGCTCGTGACGACGTCGTACGAGGGCGCGAAGGAGCAGGTCGCGGAGCGAAAGGAAGAGCACCGGGAGAAGCGTGAGGAGCGGAAGGCCGAGCGCAGGCACGAGCGCGAGGAGCGGAAGGCCGAGCGACGGCGGAAGCGTGAGGAGCGGAAGGCGGAGAAGAAACGCGAGCGCGAGGACGACGAGTCTTAGCCGACCGGCACGCCTTGCCTCGCGGCCAGCAGGGCGTCGACGAGCCGTAGTGCCTTCGCAAAGCCCTCCTCGCGCAGCGTGACCTCGCGGTTCGCGATCGTGTAGACGGCAGTCGAGACGCGATTGCGCAGGTCACGCAACTCCCCCGAGCCGAGCACGATGCGGCCGACGCTCGCGCGTCCATTGCGGAAGACGAAGTAGTCCGCGTCGAGCTGCGCGAGCTTGAACTTCGACTCCTGGATCAGGAAGAGGTTCTCGACGGGCTCGGGCAACGGCCCGTAGCGGTCCTCGGTAGCGACCTGCAGCTCGCGCAGGTCGTCCTCGGACTCGGACAGCGCGATCCGACGGTGGAGATCGATCTTGAGCGCCTCCGAGCCGATGTAGTCGGCCGGCACGAACGCATCCACGCGTGCGTCGACGCGGACGGGCCGCGCCGCGACACGGCGCTCGCCGCCCAGCTCCGCCACCGCCTCGGCGAGGAGCTCTACGTAGAGCTCGAAGCCGAGCGCCGCGACGTGGCCGGACTGCTCGTCGCCGAGCAGGTTGCCGGCGCCGCGGATCTCGAGGTCACGCATCGCGATCGCGAAGCCGGCACCGAGCTCCGTGTGGTCGGCGAGCGTGGCGAGTCGGGCTCGCGCCTCCTGCGTCAGCTCGGACATGTTGGGATAGAAGAGGTACGCGTGGGCGGTGACGTCGGACCGGCCGACACGCCCCCGGATCTGGTAGAGCTGTGCTAGCCCGAGTGCGTCTGCGCGCTCGACGACGAGCGTGTTCGCCTGCGGGATATCGAGGCCCGACTCGATGATCGTCGTCGAGACGAGCACGTCGGCGTCGCCGCGGAGGAACGCGTGCATCCGCTCCTCGAGCTCGCGCTCGCGCATCTGCCCGTGCGCGACGAGGATGCGGAGGCCGGGACAGAGCTGCTGGATCTTCTCGGCCGCCTCCTCGATCGTCTCGACACGGTTGTGCAGGTAGAACGACTGCCCACCACGCTCGTGCTCGCGTTCGAGCGCGAGCTTCACGAGCTCGTCGTCGTACTCGACGACGGTGGTTCGGATCGGACGGCGGCCTTCGGGCGGCGTCTCGATGATCGAGATGTCGCGGAGTCCGGAGAGCGACATGTGCAGCGTGCGCGGGATCGGCGTCGCGCTGAGCGTAAGCACGTCCACTTCGAGCCGCAGCGAGCGCAACAGCTCCTTCTGGGCGACGCCGAAGCGCTGCTCCTCGTCGAGGATCACGAGGCCGAGCTCGCGCGGGATCACGTCGCGGCTCAAGATCCGGTGCGTCCCGAGCAGCACGTCTACCTTCCCCGCGCTGAAGTCCGCGAGCACGCGCTTCACCTCGGCGGGTTTGCGGAAGCGCGAGACCATCTCCACGTTGACGGGGAAGTCCCGGAAGCGCTGGCGGAACGTGTGCCAGTGCTGCTCCGCGAGAATCGTCGTCGGCGCGAGCATCAGGACCTGCTTGCCGTTCACGGCGACGGCGAACGCCGCGCGCACCGCCACCTCGGTCTTCCCGAAACCGACGTCGCCGCACACGAGGCGGTCCATCGGGCGTGGCGCCTCGAGATCCTCCTTCACCGCCTCGATCGCAGCCTGCTGGTCGGGCGTCTCCCGGTACGGGAACTCCGCCTCGAGACGCTCGAGCCAGTCGCTGCGCAGGTCGTACGGGACACCGGCCGCCTGTTGGCGCTGCGCGTAGAGGGCGAGCAGCTCGCCGGCGAGCTCGCGGACGCTGTCGCGCGCTCTCGACTTGAGGTTCTCCCATGCCTTGCCACCGAGCTTCGAGAGCGCCGGCGGGGATCCGTCGGCACCGACGTAGCGCGAGACCTTCCCGAGCTGCTCGTGCGGGACGTAGAGGCGGTCGTCACCGCGGAACGCGAGCAACAGGTAGTCGCGCGTGACGCCCGCGACCGTCTGCGTCTCGAAGCCCTGGAGCTTCCCGACGCCGTGGTCCTCGTGCACGACGTAGTCGCCGGTGCGGAGATCGGCGAACGACTGGAGCGCGCGGCTGCCGACGCGTCGCTCGCGCGGCGGCCGCTTGCGGAACACCTGCGTGTCGGGCAGCAGTACGAGGCCGAGCCCGCGCCAGACGAATCCACGCCGTCCCGGCGAGATCGCGAACACGAGCTCCGCGTCGCGCGACAGTTCCTCGGCCGAGTCGACGACGCGCGCCTCGATCCGTCGCAGCAGGTTCTGCTGGCGCAGCGCCTCGCCCCGGTGCGGGAACGTGACGACAACCCTGTTGCCGGCGCGGACGAACGCGTTGAGCTCGTTCTCCGCCTCGGCCAGCCCGCGGGCGACGAGCGCGGGCCGCTGAGCCTCGAACGCGAACTGCTGACCGGACGGCAACGGATCGAGCTCCGACGCTCCGCCGAGCGAGACCGGCTCGAAGCCCTCCTCCTCCCACACCGCGCGCACGCGCGCCGGCTCCCAGACGAGGTCGACGCCGCCGGGAATCGGCGAGACGAGATCCGTCGGTACGGGGCTCGCGAGCTGCTCCTCGAGCTCGTCCGGAAGGGACGGCTCTAGCAGGTCGACCCGGCGCTCCGCGGCGGGATAGATCGTCGCCGCCTCGACGGGATGGAGGGCGCGCTGCGTGAACGGCGAGAACGCGCGGACCCCCTCGATCTGGTCACCCCAGAACTCGATCCGGAGCGGCTCGCGACCGGTCGTCGGGAACACGTCGACGAGCCCGCCGCGGACGGCGAACTGGCCGCGCTCGTCGGCGCGGTCGACGCGCTCGTAGCCCGCGAGCGCGAGCATCTCCGCGAGCGCGTCGAGCGCGACCTCGTCGCTCTCGGCGAGCCGGATCGCGTCCGGCCGCTCGTCCGGCGGAGGCAGCCCCTCCGCGAGCGCGGCTGCGGATGCGCACACGAGCCCGCCTCGCGCGAGCACGTCGACGGCACGGGCACGCTCGCCGACGAGGTGCGGCGGCGGCTCGAGCCCCGAGCCCCAACGCACGCCGCGGCTCGGCAGGAGCGCGACGTGCTCATCGCCGAGGAACCACGCCGCCGCCTCGGCGGCGTCACGCGCGTCCTCGTCCTCGGCGGCGAGCAGCACGAGGCCCCGACCGAGTCGTTCGTACAGCGCCGCGAGCAGCAGCGGCAACGCGGGCTCGGCGACGCGCGCGGCCGCGGGCAACGCGTCGGCGAAGGCCACGAGCTCGTCGCTCTCGCGCAACTCACGGACGAACGGATTGAGAACTGGACGGTCCATGACGAAGGGCCGAACCGGCCGGTTCGGCTCAGATCATCGTAACGACCGCTGGAACGCTGCCAGGCGGGTCAGTTGAACGACGCCTGCGCGCGCTCGAGACCGTCTGCGTCGAGAGTCTCGACGGCGTCCGCGGCGCGCGACACGAGCATGTCGGCGTCGTCCTCCGGCTCGAAGTCGGAGAGGACGTAGTCGGCCGGATCGCGTGGATCGCCGCGACCCGGACGCCCGACGCCGACGCGCAGCCGCAGAAAGTCCTTCGAGCGGAGATGAGCCGCGATCGAGCGCAGGCCGTTGTGTCCCGCGAGGCCACCGCCGGCACGCACCTGCAGCCTGCCGCGGTCGAAGTCGATCTCGTCGTGCGCGACGAGGATCGCGTCGGGCGCGAGCTTGTAGAAGCGCGCCGCCGCGCCGACCGAGCGTCCCGAGTCGTTCATGTACGTCTCCGGCTTCAGCAGCGCGACGCGGTGGTCGTCGATGCGCAGCTCGGCGAGCTGGCCGGAGAACTTCCCGCGCCACGATGCTCCGTGTCGACGCGCCAGCTCGTCGACGACCATGCGGCCGACGTTGTGCCGGTTGCCCGCATACTCGCGACCCGGGTTGCCGAGGCCGACGACGAGCAGGTCGAGCGACGAGGCCCGGTCGCCTCGGCGCCACGGGAGACGCACTCAGCCCTCGGTCGTCTCGGAGGCGCCGGCCTCGCCGGCGTCGGCAGCCTGCTCTTCGGGTGCTTCCGCTCCGGCCTCGGCCGCCTCGCCCTCGGGCACTTCCTCGCCCTCGGCGAGCTCGGGCTCCGGCTCCTCGACCCGCGTGGGCAGCGTCACGTTCGCGAGCACCGTCTCGGGATCGTCGAGGTACCGGACGCCCTCGAGCGGAGCCAGGTCTGCAAGCCGGAGCGTGTCGCCGATCGCCATCCCGCTGACGTCCAGCGGGACGTGCTCGGGGATCTCGAGCGGCAGCGCCTCGATCGTGATCTCGCGCTGCACCTGGGAGAGGACGCCGCCTTCCTTGACACCCTCGGGATCGCCGACCAGCTGGACGGTGACCGTCGCCTGGATCGGCTGGTCGAGCCGGACCTCCTGGAGGTCGACGTGCGAGATGTGGCCGCGCAGCGGATCCTGCTGGTACTCCTTGAGGATCGAGGCGTGGGCCGACCCGTGGCCCTCGACGACGACGTCCAGGATCGCGTGGAGTCCGCTCGGCCCGGTCAGCGCCTTGCGGAGGTCACGCTCGGGGACGGAGATCGCGTGCGGCTCGTGCCCGTTGCCGTAGAGCACGCCCGGGATCAGCCCGGACCGTCGCAGGCGCCGCGCCTCCGCGGACCCGAGACGGACGCGCTCCTTGACCTCCAGCTTGACTCGTTCGCCGGCCATGACGGCGGGGAAGTGTACCTACGCCCCGCGAGAACAGCCGCTGATCGTCGGCCACGGATCGTCGAGACCGATCGTTCGGAGAACGCCTCTAGAGAAGCTCGGCGATGAGTGCGGCTGCGTTGGCCGCGCCGTCGTGCGCAATCGGGCGGTACGACGGCTCGGTTCCGATTGCGCGGCCGACCACGTCGGCGAGCGACTCCGGAGTCGCATCGTCGTAGTCGATCCAGTTGCGAGCGCCGTAGCGGTCGAGTCGGTGGCGCACGTGGAAGCGCTGCTCGAAGTGGCTCGCCAGCGGGATCGACACGAACGGGCGCTGTGCAGCGACGAGCTCCATCGTGGTGGTGAGACCGCCCTGGACGATCGCGACGTCGCAGGCGGCGAGGTGCCGGTAGAGCTCGTGCACGTAGCCGACGACCTCGACCCCATCCGCCGGCGGCAGGCTCTCCGGGTCGATGCGAGGACCCGCGACGACGATCGTGCGCAGCCCCGGCACCTGTTCACGTAGGAGCGGGATCGCCTCGATTGCGCGCCGGAGGAGCGGGGCGCCGACGCCGGAGCCGCCGACCGCGACGAGACACACGGGCTCGTCTCCGTACCCGAGCTCGGCACGCAAGGCATCTCTGTCCGCGATCGAGCGCGGATCGAAGCCCGTGACGTAGCCCGCGAAGCGGTAGTGGCCCTCGGTCCACGTGCGGATCTCGGGGAGCCCGCTGCCGAAGCTCGCGGGCACGACGTCCCCGGGATCGCCTACGAAGATCGCGCGGTCGCGCACGCCGGGATGGCGATCGATGTGCTCGATCATCTCCGCGTTGTAGTCGGCGGTCAGGGCAGCTTCGCGGTCACCGCCGGACGGCATCGGCAGGTAGCCGACGAAATCGGTCAGCCACGCGTACGGCGCGGTCTTGAGCTCCGGGTTCTCGTGCAGGAAGTAGTCGATCTCCCAGCCCTCGTCGGCGACCCAGAGGTCGTACTGCTCGTCGCGCACGAGGTCGTCGAAAACCATGAAGTTGGCGCAGAAGATCTCGTCCATCCTGCGGAGGGCCTGGAACGCATGCAGGTCGTGCTCGCCAGCTTCGCGATCGATGTGCGCCGCCTCGCTCGCGAGCAGCGCGCTCGAGGGATGGATCCTCTCGCCCCGCGCCAGCAGCACGCTCGTGACCGGTTCCTGCGCGAGCCAGTCGATCTCGAGACCCGGGACCTGCCGCCGCAGCTCGTCGGCGATCGCGACGTCGCGCCAGGCGTGTCCGAGTCCGATCGGCGAGGAGACGAGCAGCGCCCTCTTCTCGCGGACGATGCTACGAGGCCAGGTCCTCGCCCGCGGCGGCATGCCCGCCACTCTCCCCGCGAAGTCTCGGAGGAGGACGTTGACCTTGACCGGGTCGCGCACGTGCGGTGCGTGGCCCGAGCCTTCCATCCGTACGAGGTCGGACCCGGTGAGCTCGGCGACGCGCTCGCCGCGTCCAAGCGGAATCACCGCGTCGAGCGTTCCGTGGACGACGACGGTCGGACACTCGATGCTCCGACACAACGCCTCGACTGCCTCGACGTCGGGAAGGCCGGAGTCGCCGCCGACCATCGTCAGGATCAACGTCTCGGGGGTCGTGTCGAGGCCCCACGTCACGCAGTCCTCGATCTGCTTGGTCGAGTGCGGCTCGGGGAAGACCTGCGAGAAGAAGAACTCCAGAAAGCCGCGATAGTCCTGCAGCCAGTAGTTCCGGTTGTACTTCGCCCAACCGACGTACTCGTCGCGCTCGTCGTCGAACCCGAGCCCTTCGCGTCCAGGTGGCGGCGGCGTGAGCAGCGGCACCGTCGGTCCGATCAGGAAGACACCATCGACTCGCTCCGGATGTCCGGCGGCGAGCAGCAGCGCGCGGAGACCGCCCATCGACATTCCGGCGACGCACGCCGAGTCGACCTGAGCCGCGTCGAGGACGGCGACGGCGTCCGCGACGAACTCGCGCGCGTGGTATGCGGACGGCTCGTCGGGACGGTCGGAGAGCCCGTTGCCGCGCCCGTCGAAGGTGATAACGCGGAAGTGCCGCGCGAGATACGGGATCTGCGCCTTCCAGTTCCGCGAGTGGATGATCGACCACGTCGGCAGGAGCAGGATCGTCGGTCCTTCCTCGCCGTACGCCTCCCAGTAGACGCGGACACCGTCGCGCTCGACGACGCCCTCCTCGTCGGGGAGGCGTGCCGGAGTCTCGGTGTCGCTCCGGCCGACGCGGTCGATCACCATCGTCAGGTCAGGCGGTCACACCGGCTGCGAGCGCATGGACGTCGGCGGTCGTCAGCGCGTTGCCGCCGATCCCCCAGTCCCCGCTCTTCACCTCGTCGACCACGACCCAGGTGACGCCGCGCATGTTCTCGCCTTCGATCTCGACCATCGTGTCCGTCAGCTTCGTGATCATCTCCTGCTTCTGCTCGTCCGAGAACACACCCTCGATCACCTTCACGTTCACCAGCGGCATCGCCCACCTCCAAACTAGTTAGTCGTTCGACCGACCAAGAATATTGCTAGGCTGTTCCGATGTCAAGCACCACTGACGGCAGGGTCGTGAGGGGTCGCTCGACGCGCCTGAAGATCCTGGAGGCCGCGCGGGCGACGTTGCTCGACAAGGGCACGGGAGGTGCGAGCACCCGCTCGGTCGCAGATCGAGCGGGCGTGCCGCTCTCGCTCGTGCACTACCACTTCGGCAGCAAGCAGGAACTGCTCGCCGCGGTGCTCGAGCACGAGAACGACCTGTTGCTCGCGCGTCAGCGGAAGCTGTACGCGGCGCCCGGTCCGCTCGCCGAGAAGTGGCGCACCGCCTGCGCGTTCCTCGACGAGGATCTCCGGTCGGGCTACGTGCGCGTGCTGTGGGAGCTCTGGGCAGCCGGCCTCGCCGACGAGTTGCTGGCCGAGCGCTGGCGCGCTGCGATGGGAGGCTGGCGCGAGCTGCTCGAGTCGGTGTATGCGGCCTGGGCCTCCGAACATCGGATCACGCTTCCGCTCAGCCCGCGCGCGGTCGCAGCGCTCATCACCAACATCTTCCAGGGCGCCGAGGTGGAGCTGCTGGCCGGAGTGCGCGAGCGCGAAGCGCCGCACCGCGAGGTGCTCGAGGCGATCGGCGCGCTGATCGAACGGGCCGAGGCAGGCTAGCTGCCTCGACCGCGCGCGGCGGCCGTCAGCACAGCGGGTCTTCGAGCAGTTTGATCCGCGCGTGCTCGATCTTCTTCACGGTCACGACGGCGGTCCGGTCAACGGTCTCGCAGCAGCAGGCCTCGCTCACAGCGGCCAGAAGCCGTCGATTGTCTCGCTGTCGCTGCTCGGTTCGTCGATCCGCTTCGAGACGATGATCAGCTCCGCGTCCTCCGGCTCGTCGTTCCACACGCCACGCCAGGTCTCTGGCGGTACTCGGATCGCTTCGTGCTTGCCCAGGTCGATCACATCGTCGCCGAGCTTGAACTGGAGCTTGCCGGCGACCACGAAGTAGATCTCTTCTTGCGTCTTGTGTCGGTGCCCGTACGAGCCCTTGCTCCCCGTATGTTGCGGCATCCGTCGGTACGTGAGCGCCACCTGCTCGGCACCGATCGCATGCGTAATCCCGCGCATCTCGCCCGGATAGTCGCCCAGCCAGTCCTCGACGTCCTCCAGCTTCACAACCTGGTACCCGCTCATCCCCTCCCTCCAATCGGCCGACCGCGGCGATCGGACATCACCGAGGACCTCGCAACGCCGTCTCAACCACGGAGGAGTCCAGGGCGACCCGCACCTCCGTATCACGGCGCGCGCAAGCCGTGGAGAACGTTCTCGGCTTCAGAACAGCTGGTTCTCGCCCGCGAAGATCGCCGACACCGAGTCGTCGGCGAACACGTTCTGGATCGTCTCCGCGAGGATCCCCGACACCGTCAGCACACGCAGCTTCTCAGGCGCACGCGTTGTGTCGACGGGAACGGTGTCGGTGACGACGATCTCCTTCAGGTCGCTCGCCTCGAGGCGCTCGAGGGCATCGCCGGGGAACAGCCCGTGCGTCGCGCACGCGTAGACGTCATGCGCGCCGGCCGCCTTGAGTGCGTTCGCGCCTTCGATCAGCGTGCTGCCCGTGCTGATCATGTCGTCGCTCATGATCGCCACCTTGCCCGCGACGTCGCCGATCACGGTGCTGACGGCGGCGGCATCGTGTGCGGGACGCGTCTTGTTCATGATCGCAAACCCCGGCGTCTCGAGCATCTCGCCGAACTTGCCCGCGACCTTCGCGCGTCCCGCGTCCGGCGAGACGGAGACGACGTTCTCGCCGTAGAGACCCCTGTCGCGGAAGTACTGCACGAACAGCGGCAGCGCGCGCATGTGGTCGACCGGGATCCGGAAGAAGCCCTGGATCTGTCCCGAGTGCAGGTCCATCGTCAGGACGCGGTCGACGCCCGCCGTCTGCAACAGCTCGGCGACGAGCTTCGCCGAGATCGGCTCGCGTGGCAGGTGCTTCTTGTCCTGACGCGAGTAGGGGTACCACGGGATCACGGCCGTGATCCGCTTCGCCGAGGCGAGCTTCGCCGCGTCGATCATGATCAGGAGCTCCATCAGGTTCCGGTCGACGGGCTCGCATCCGGTCTGGACGAGGAAGACGTCCGCGCCGCGGATCGATTCCTGGAACCGGCAGTAGGTCTCCCCGTTCGCGAACGTCTTCAGGTCGACGTTCCCGAGCTCGACGTCGAGCCGTCCGGCGATCGCCTGCGCGAGGTCGGTGTTCGACCGGCCGGAGAACAGCATCAGCCGCTTCTGCGGCGTCCGCTCGATCCAATGGCCCGGCTCGATCTCAGATGTGGGTTCGGACACGGCGAGGCCGGGCAGCGTCAACTCAGTCGTCGTCGTGCTGTTCACGGAGATAGCCCTCTTTCGTGATCTGTCTTGGCGGGAAGCCTGCCAGCGACTCAGGAGGGACATCTTCCGTGATGTACGTCCCACCCGCAATCCATGACCCGTCTCCGATCTCGACTGGCGCCTGGAAGCCATTGTGAATACCGGTCTTGACGTTGCGGCCGATCGTGGTGCGGGCCTTCGGGCTCCCCGGCGCGTGCGGGAAGTTCGCCGTGATCCCGCCGGCCGCGACGTTGCTCCCCTCGCCGACCTCTGCGTCGCCGAGGTAGGACAGGTGCGGGACCTTCGCTCCCGGGCCGATCGTCGCGTTCTTCAGCTCGACGAAGGTGCCGGCCTTCGAACCGGCCTCGAGGACCGTGCCGGGCCTCAGGTAGCAGAATGGCCCGACCACGACGTCCTCGCCGACACGCGAGTCCACGGCGACGACGTGCGGGCCGACCTCCGCCCCACGCGCCACGCTCGTGGCTCCGCGGAGGACGGTGAAGGGATGGATGGTCACGTCGGGCTCGATCTCCACACCTGCGTCGATCCAGGTCGCCTGCGGATCGACGATCGTGACACCCGCGAGCATGTGCGCCTGATTCACGCGGCCTCGCAGAACCGCGGCGGCCGCCGCCAGCTCCGCGCGCGTGTTGATTCCCTGCGGCGAGACAGAATCGGGAGACGTGAACGCGATCGCTTCGCCGCCTGCCGCGACGATGTGGCCGATTGCGTCGGTGAGGTAGAGCTCGCGCTGGGCGTTGTCGTCGTCGATCCGGCCGAGCGCGTGCCACAGCGCGGCGGCTCGGAAGACGTAGATCGAGGAGTTCAGCTCCCGAATCTCGCGCTGCTGGTCGGTCGCGTCCCTTTCCTCGACGATCGCCTGCACGGAGCCCGACGCATCGCGAATGATGCGGCCGTACGGGAACGGCTCGTCGGGGACGAACGAGAGCAGCGTGACCGACGCCTGTTCGCGGCGGTGCTCGTCGAGCAACGCCGACAGCAGCTCCGGTGTGAGCAGCGGCGTGTCGGAGAGCACGAGGACGTCGCCCTCGAATCCCTCGAGCGCCGCGCGCGCGGATGCAACCGCGTCGCCGCTGCCCCGAGGCTCGGCCTGCACCGCGACCGAGACCGGCAGCTCCTCGTAGGCGGACGCCGTGTCGGGTGACGCGACGACGACGATGGGATCGGGCGCCAGCGGTCGGACCGCGTCGATCACCCAGTCGACCACGCGCTTGCCGAGCAGCGGGTGCAGGTGCTTCGACGTCGTGGAACGCATGCGCGTGCTCAGGCCGCCGGCCATGACGATGGCCGAGAGTGGAGAGGAGTCGCTCAAACCAGCGTGGAGTCTGGCACGGGCAGCAGATCGAGGTGGCTGGGGCGCCAGGATTCGAACCTGGGATCGCGGGACCAAAACCCGCTGCCTTACCACTTGGCTACGCCCCAGCGATCGCCCGAGTGTGCCAGCCGGCGCCCGTTCCTGCTCGGGCACGGCGAGCATCTGCGTCTACGTCCGTCGCAGATCGGCGTAGAGGTAGGCCAGCGCGACGACCGCGAGTACGACGACGAGCGCAAGCGCGATCGCGCCTGCCAGGAAGGCGATGATGACGACGAGCAGCGCCATCACCTGCGATGCGGCGACGGTCCAGAGCACCTGCCGCCCGGCATCCCAGCGAATCCGATCGCGCAGCGCCATGTAGAGGCCGAGCACGAGTGCGGCGATCACGACGACGGTCCACCGCGAGATGTCGCCGCGCACGGCGACGACGATCCCTTCGAGCACTGCGATCCAGAGCGCGAGCCGCAGACGATGATCCCGGAGCCACCGGCTCGACCGCGTCGAGCTCGACTCGATCACGGGGTGTTCTTCTTGGTCCACGCTCGTCCTCAAGCTACCAGGCCGGCGTCGTGATCCAGGTGTGTCCTCGGTCACCGACACGGCGCTCGGCGAGCTCGGCGTCCGACCTCTCGCGGAAGAGCGCGTAGACCGCCGGGCCGGCGCCGGTGACGTCGGCGCGAAACGCCCCGAGCGCGTGCAGCTCGTCGGCGAGCGACGAGGACGCGAGGTCGTTCCTCGGCAGCGACGCAAGGTCATCCGTGGTGCGCACGTGCTCGAGCGCGGCGAGTAGCGCGCCGCGTCGCTGCGCGAACGAGTCGCCTCTCGATCGCCGGTCAAAGGCCGCGTAGACGTCGGCGGTCGAGGTCTTCGACGCGTCGTTCGGCAGTACGAGGAGCACGACGTAGTCCTGCGGCAGGTCGAGCGGCTGGAGGATCGTTCCGTCACCGCTGCCGAGCTGCGGCCCCTCCGAGAGGCAGAACGGCACGTCCGCGCCGAGCCGGGCCGCGAGCTCCGCGAGCCGGGACTCTGGCAGCGGCGTCGTCGCCAAGTCGTTGCCGAGACGAAGCGCGGCCGCGGCATCGGCACTTCCGCCGCCGAGCCCGGCCGCGACCGGGATCCGCTTCGCGATCCGCGCAGCGAGCGTCGGCCCGCCCGCTGCGACCAGCGCCTCGAGCGCGCGCCGCACCAGGGTGTCGTCTGCGAAGCCGGCGACGTCGACGCTCGACGCTGGGCGGAGCTCGACGTCGTCGTGGAGTGCAAGGCGCTGGTAGACGGTCACGAGCTCGTGCTTCCCGTCGCCTCGCGCCGGGCCGACGACGAGCGCGAGGTTGAGCTTCGCGCGCGCTTCGATCCGGGTCGTCACACGAGCGCCTTCGCGAGCGTGACGAACTCGTCCGGCCGCAGCTCCTCCGCACGGACCGTCGCCGGACGGCCGAGCTCGTTCAAGGCGAGCACCGTGCGGTCGCGCGTGGACAGGTGGGAGAGCTCGAGCGAGTTCGCGAGCGTCTTGCGGCGGTGTGCGAACGCCGACTCGACCACGCGCTTCACCCGCGCGTAGTCGTCAGGCAGACCTTTGCGCCTGAGCGCGACGAGCGCAGAGTCGACGTTCGGCCGGGGCCGGAAGGCCGTGCGCGCAACCGGGTGGAAGCCCGTTCGCTCGCAGACGAGCTGCACGAGTACGGACACCGCGCCGTAGGCCTTCGTCGCGGGAGACGCGACCAGCCGGTCGGCGACCTCGCGCTGCAGCATCACGCACCAGAGGTCGATCGCCGGAAGGCCGTCGAGGCTCTCGACGAGCAGCGGCGCGGCGACGTTGTAGGGCAGGTTCGCGACGAGCTTGCGAGCGCGCGGAGCGATCGTCGCGAGATCGAGGCGAAGCGCATCGCCGAACACGAGCTCGACATTCGTGCAACCCGCGAATCGCTCGCGCAAGCTCGACTCGAGTTGACGGTCGACCTCGACCGCGACCACGCTTGCGACACGGTCGGAGAGGTACGCGGTCAGGACGCCGAGACCAGGACCGATCTCGAGCACGGCGTCGTCTTTCGACAGCGCGGCGAGGCGTCCGATCACGCCGAGGATGTTCTCGTCGACGAGGAAGTGCTGGCCGAGCTCCTTCTTCGGCTGCACGCTCACGGCAGGGAGAACGCCGTCCGGGCATTCTCGTCGATCCGCTCCGCGAGCGCGGCGGCGTCGACACTACGCGCGGCTGCGAGCGACGCAAGCGTGTGGACGACGTGCGCCGGCTCGTTCCGCCGACCGCGAACCGGCTGCGGGGAGAGGTACGGACAGTCGGTCTCCGCGAGGATCCGCTTCTCGGGGACGCGTGCCGCCGCGTCGCGGAGGCTGTCGGCCTTCGGATACGTGACGTTCCCGGCGAACGAGACGTAGTAGTCGCGCTCGAGCACGGTCGGGAGGAGCTCCGGCGACGAGAAGCAGTGCATGACGACGGTGCCCGGGAACGGCGCGAGCAGCTCGAGCGTGTCGTCATCGGCCGCGCGCGTGTGGACGACGACGGGCTTGCGCAATTCCTCGGCGAGACTGAGGTGGTCCGAGAACACGCGCCGCTGGTCGTCCCGCGGGGCGTGGTCGCGGTAGTAGTCGAGCCCGGTTTCGCCGACGGCGACCGCCGCCGGACTCGCGAGCAGAGCCCGAAGGTCTTCTACCGTCTCTCCGTCGCCGGCTTGATGCGGGTGGATGCCGAGTGCCACGAACACGCCGTCGTGTCGCTGCGCGAGCTCGAGCGATCGCCTGCACGACGCGAGCCCCGAGCCGACGGTGATCACGCGGTCGACACCGGCGTCGCGCGCCCGCGCGACCGCTCCGTCCGGATCGTCGAGCGCGTCGAGATGCGCGTGCGTGTCGATCACACGGGGTCGAGCTTCTTGAACAGCGGTGTCGGCTCGCGCAAGACTTGCCCGGCCGGGAGCTCGGTCGGCGCCCAGCTCCCGACCCATGCGCCGTAGTCGCCGGTGAGGACCGCGTGCGTCTCGCCGAGCTCGCTCGTCACGTCTCGAGACTCCGGCGGCCCGGCGATGAGGGTCTCGTAGCCGAGCAGCTCGTGGAGCTTTTGGCTCGAGAACGGCAGGAACGGCGTGAACACGATCTTCAGGCTGTCGATGCAGCGGAGCGCGACGTTGAGGATCGTCGCAGCACGTGCGCGATCGTCCTTGATCACCGTCCACGGCGCCTGCTCCGACACGTACTGGTTGGCGATCGTCGACGCCTTCATCGTCTCGGCGAGCGCTGCCTTGAACCGGGACTGTTCGATCAGCGCGCCGACCGCGTCGAAGGACTTGGCGATCTGATCGAGCGCCCTCCGGTCTGCCTCCGTCAGCTCGCCCGGTTCGGGGACCTCGCCGAAGTTTCGATAGGCGTTCGTCAGCGTCCGGTTGACGAGGTTTCCCCAGTTGGCGACCAGCTCGTCGTTGTTGCGGCGCACGAACTCCGGCCAAGTGAACAACGTGTCCTGCGTCTCGGGGCCGGCGGCGACGAGGAAGTAGCGAACGGCGTCGGCCTCGTACACCTCGAGGACATCGCGGACGTAGGTCCCCACGCCCCGACTCGCCGAGAACTGGCCCTCCTCCGCCTGGAGGAACTCACTCGACACGACCTCGTCGGGAAGGTGGAGCTCGCCGCGGTGGGCGCCGATCTCGCCGCCCTGTCCGTAGCCGAGCAGCATGCTCGGCCAGATGATCGTGTGGAACACGATGTTGTCCTTGCCCATGAAGTAGGCATGCGTCGAGTCGGGGTTCTGCCACCACTCGCGCCAGGACTCCGGCGTGCCGCGATTCGCTGCGCACTCGATCGACGCCGACAGGTAGCCGATCACCGCGTCGAACCAGACGTAGATGCGCTTCGTCTCCTCGGGATAGCCGTCGACCGGGACCGGGATACCCCAGTCGATGTCTCGCGTCATCGCACGCGGCTTGAGGTCGTCGAGCAGCGCGAGCGAGAAGTTCCTCGCGTTCGGGCGCCAGCTCGTCTTCGATTCGATCCACGGTCGGAGCCGATCCGCGAACGCCGGCAGGTCGAGGAAGAGGTGCTTCGTCTCGCGGAACTCAGGACTCGTCCCGTCGATGACGGACCGCGGGTCGATCAGGTCGGCTGGATCGAGCTGGTTCCCGCAGTTGTCGCACTGGTCGCCGCGCGCCTCCGGGAAGCCGCAGATCGGACACGTTCCCTCGATGTAGCGGTCCGGCAATGTGTTACCGGTCGTCGCCGAGAATGCGCCGAGAGTCGTCTCCTCGATCAGGCAGCCGTGCTCGTAGAGCGTCCGAAAGACGTCCGTGGTCACATGCGCGTGACTTTGGGTGGTGGTGCGCGTGAAGCAGTCGTAGGTGATGCCGAGATCGCGCAGATCCGCCCGGATCGACTCGTTGTAGCGATCCGCCAGCTCACGCGGCGAGACGCCCTCGCGATCGGCGGAGACCATCACGGGCGTCCCGTGCTCGTCCGTACCGCTCACCATCAGGACGTCGTTCCCCTTCAACCGGTGGTACCGCGCGTAGATGTCCGCCGGCACGGCGAACCCCACTACGTGGCCCAGATGCCGCGGCCCGCTCGCATACGGCCACGCGGGTGCGACAAGGATCTTCTTGCACTGGTGCTCGGGCACGGGGGATGGACATGATACGAGCCGCCGTTCGCGCCTCACGTCGCCGCGCGAGCAGTCCGACGAGCAGCGCGAGGGCGACCAGTCCGACCCCTGTGAGCGCGGCGAGCGGAGTCGTCCGCGACGACGTGTCGTGCGTCGCCCGAGGCGACCTTCTCCAGTCTGGACGAGGGCGGACGAGCACCGCGCGACCCGCGCGACTCGCCTCGGTTCCGCGTACCACACGGGCGGACTCGCTCGGACGCGCCGCACCGGACTCCTGGGGCCGAACCGATGAGACGCGAGCCGCCGGTCGGGTGATTCGCGACCGCGTCGCAGACGACGTCACGGAGCTCGTGCGACGGCCGGCAGCCGTCTGGTCGGTGACGTCCCGGCTGGCCGTCGGGATCTGCGCAGCGACCTCTGATCCGACCGCCACGGGGCTCGACGCGTCGTTCGGAGGCGAAGCTGGAGCCGCTGAGGGCGTTTGGGCGGCCGGCGGAGTCGCCGGCGCCGGAGCCGGTGCCGGCTGCGCGGCAGGGGCCGGAGCCTCATCGGTCGCCGGCGGCGCCACCGATCCGCCGGACGGAGCGCTCGGCGCCGACCTCGGCGGGAGCAGCGACAGCGGATCGAGGTAGCCCTGCGGCTCGGCCGTCACGCGCACGCCGAAGTAGACGTACGGCTGCTCGCTCCCGTTCGAGCCGGCAGCGCCTACGGACACACCCTCCTCGACCGCGGCTCCACGCTTGACCGCGATCGACCCGAGATGGAGCAGCGTCGCCGTGTACCCGCCTGCGGTCGTGATGGAGACCGTGCGTCCGCCGTTCGGAACGGTGCCGGCAAAGGTGACGGTGCCCTCGACAGGAGCGACGACCGCCGCCCCTTCGACGGTGCCGATGTCGACGCCGCGGTGTTGGCCGGCTGCGTACGGATGGGCTGGGTCGAACGAGAACGGGCGGAGGACGGGGCCGTCGACCGGCCACGTCCACGCGTCCGCCGCGGTCACCGGACATGCGACGGCGCACGCGGCGATGACGACGAGGCGCCGCATCACTCTGCTTCGTATTGTCAGGATCGACAACGGACATCGAGCGTGCCAGGACCGCCGGCCGTTGTCAATACTGCCTACAAAGTACGGTCGTAGAGCTCGTTGCGCGCCACGCCGGTCAGGCGGCCGACGACCTCCGCGGCCGCACCGCGCGGTGCGCCGGCGGCGACCAGCTCGGCCACGGCAGCCGCAGCGACCTCGACCGTCACGGCAGCGCGCGTGCTCGCGTCGGCGCCGAGCACGAGCGTGATCTCTCCTTTCGGTGCTTCGGCGAACCGCGCCGCTGCGTCGCGCGCGGTTCCGCGCACGATCTCCTCGAAACGCTTCGTCAGCTCGCGGCAGACCACGACCCGTCGCTCCGGCCGATGGCGCGCCAGCGAGCGAAGAGTCGCAGGCAAGCGCTGCGCGGACTCGAATGCGACGGCGGGATACCGCCACCCGTCCAGTTCCTCCCAGAGCGCGGCGAGGCGACGCTCGCCGCGCGGCAGGAACCCGAGGAACTGGTACCGCTCCGCATGGACGCCGCTCATGACGAGCGCGGTCTCGACGGCCGAAGCGCCTGGGAGGACGGTGACGGGGATCCCCGCGTCGAGCGCCGCGGCGACGAGGCGCGCACCAGGGTCGCTGATGCCGGGCAGTCCGGCGTCCGAGACGAGCGCCATCCGCTCGCCCGCCTCGAGTCGTGGTAGGAGCTCCGTGGCGCGCTTCGCCTCGTTGTGCTCGTGGTACGAGAGCAGCCGCGCGCGCACACCGTGGTGCGTGAGGAGCGTGCGTGTGTGGCGCGTGTCCTCGCAGAGCACGACGTCGGCGCAGGCGAGCTCGTCGAGCACGCGCAGCGTGACGTCCTGGAGATTGCCGATCGGCGTCGCGCAGACCGCAAGCGGCATGTCAGGAGGCGGTCACGACGCGGTCGCAAGCGCTCCGAGGCCCGCGCCGATCAGTCCCGCGGCGGTTCCGAGTTGCGCACGCACGATCCGGACGCGGTCCGCGGCCGGCTGGAGCGCCTGCCACCGGACGACCTCGCGCGCCGGGTCGAGGATGAAGTCGCCGGCGGCCGCGAAGCCGCCGCCGATCACGACGAGCTCGGGATCGAAGATGTTGACGAAGGAGGCGATCCCGGCCCCGAGCTTGCGTCCGATGTCGGCGAGGATCTCGATCGCTCTCGGCTCACCTTCGGCCGCGAGGCGGACGAGGCGGTGCGCGTCGACTCCAGGCCCGAACGCGCCCTCTGCGAGCTTCGTGGCGGCCGTGCCCGAGACGTACGCCTCCAGGTGGCCGCGGCCCGTGCACGAGCCCTGGCACGGCTCGCCGTCGAACTCGATCACGATGTGCCCGAGCTCCGCCCAGCCCCGGTAGAGCTCGCCGTCGAGGACCACGCCTCCGCCGCACCCGGTGCCGAGCGTCAGCATCACCATCGTCTCCGAGCCGCGGCCGGCGCCGACGCGGTGCTCCGCCAGCGCGGCCGTGTTGCCGTCGTTCTCGATTCCGACCGGCAGGCCGAAGCGCTCTGCCATCCGGTTCCCGAGGTCGAGCTCCGCGAGCGGGATGTTCACCGACCCCTCGATCAGTCGGCTCGCGGGCTCGAGCCGCGACGGGATCCCGAAGCCGATCGCCGTCACCGAGTCGTCGATCAGCTCCTCGACGGCGGCGTCGAGGCCCGCGAGCAGCTCCTCCTGCGAGCGGAGCGGCGTCGGCGTCTCGCGGCGCCGCTCGACGGTCCCGGTGCGGCTGACGATGCCCGTGAGGATCTTCGTTCCGCCCAGGTCGACGCCGATGGCGCGTTTGTCAGGCAACCCGGCTGGCTACCCTACTCCGTCGATGGCCGGGGGAGACAAGCCCTACCGCGTCTACCGAGGCGGACGCGTCAAGGGGAAGGTGCCGCTCGAGCGCCGCGAGCGTGTTCGGTCGCCGCAGCGGAACGGCTACGAGCCCGGGCAGCCGCGGCCTCCGCGACAGCGACCGCGGCGGAAGCGCAGCTGGACGAAGCGCATCGCCGTCACGCTGCTCGCGCTCATCGTGCTGTTCGCGCTCTGGGCGCTGCTCGGCTTCCTCTCCTTCCGCGGCGGAGTGAAGGACGCCAACAAGCGGCTGCCGGCGAGCGTGAAGGCGACGCTCGCAAAGGACAACGGCGCGCTGCTGAACAACTCGACGGACATCCTCCTGCTCGGCACCGATCACATGAACAACGACCAGCGCGCGGCCGACTTCCACTCCGACTCGATCATGCTGCTGCGCACCGACCCCGGTAGACACCGGCTCGTCTACTTGTCGATTCCGCGCGACCTTCGCGTCCCGATCCCCGGATACGGCGACCAGAAGATCAACGCGGCGATGCAGATCGGCGGACCGGCGCTCGCGGTCCGCACCGTCTCGAGCTTCACGCGCCTGCCCGTGAACCACGTGATGATCATCGACTTCAGCCAGTTCCGTCAGCTCGTCGACTCGATCGGCGGGATCGACGTGAACGTACCCGAGCGGATCCTCTCGAATCCGTTCGACTGCCCCTACACGGCCGCGAAGTGCAGCACGTGGAAGGGCTGGCGGTTCGCCAAAGGGATGCAGCACATGAACGGCGAGCGCGCGCAGATCTACTCGCGCATCCGCGAGAACCAGCTCAACCCGGCCGACTCCGACATCACGCGTGGCGAGCGCCAGCAGCAGGTGCTGCGCGCGGTGATCGCGAAGCTGACGAGCTTCTCGACGTTCCTCAAGGCGCCGTTCGACGCGGGCAACTACGTCAAGCCGCTGACGACCGATCTCTCGGCCTGGCAGTTCGTCCAGCTCGGCTGGGTCCTGAAACGCGCGCCCGAGTCGAGGGCGCTCCACTGCCGGCTGGGCGGGACGAGCGACCCGAGCGGCACGAGCGACATCATCGGGACACCGGAGAACATCGGCGTGATCGGGATGGTCACCGGCGCGTCCGCGCCGCAGCCTCCCCCGCCGGGCTCGCAGTTCCTCCCGGGCTGCTACGTCGGCAACGAGGGCCTGAACGCCCGGCCCTAGGCCTCGGCGGCCTTCTGCTTCTTCTCCGCCGGCTTGTCCGTGCTCTTGTCCTTGCTCTCGCCGGAGGACGACTCGTCCTTCCCGCCGTCCTTCTTGGGCTTGCCCCGACCGTAGTCGGTGGTGTAGAAGCCCGAGCCGCGGAAGTGGACGGGCACGGGATAGAGGACGGTCTCGACGGGCGATGCGCCACAGATCTCGCACGCGTCCGGCGGCGGATCGCTCATTCGCTTGAACAGCTCGAACACGTGCCCGTTGGGACACTTGTACTCGTACGTGGGCACGATCAGCGAACGCTACCAGCGACCCCGGAGCCGATAGCCTCGAGCTTGCACGCGCTGTGATCGACATTGCCTCCCGCGCCTCGCTGTTGACACGCGCGCACGCGCGCGACCTCTCGACCCGCTGGTTCTGGCTCGCCGTCGCCGCAACCGCGGCGACCTATGGGATCGTGCTCGCCGTCTATCTAAGGACACTGCCGCCGAGCGAGGACGAGGGACTCGCGCTCTTCACGGGCCGCGGCTCCCTCCCCCACGTCCTGAACGTCGTGATCGGACAGCGCGGAGGCGCGCCGCTCCACTTCGTGCTCGCGTGGGGCGTCGTCCACCTCGGCGGCGGGCTGACGGCGCTGCGCGCGATCTCGCTGACCTTCGACGTTGCGAGCATCCCCGTGATCGCGGTGCTCGGTGCACGCCTGGCCGACCGGGTCGTCGGCGTCGTCGCGGCGGTACTCGCCGGCGCGACGTGGGTCTTCCTCTACCAGGGGATCTACGGGCGCATGTACTCGCTCTTCCTGTTCACGAGCGCGCTCTCGTTTATCGCGCTCATCGACGCGCTCGACCACGGCGGCCGCAAGCGGTTCGCGTTGTGGGGGATCGCGCTGCTCGCGACGCTCGCCAGCCATCCGTATGCCGTGCTCGTGCTCGGTGCACAGGGGCTCTACGTGCTGCTGCGACGCGTGCGGCTTCGCGCCGCGCTGATCACCCTCGGCGTCGTGGTCATCGCCGCGTTCCCGTTCTGGTGGGCGGATGTCGTCCTGCGCAACCGGTTCGGCGTCGGCGTCGGCGGCGGCGGCGCTCGCCTCGGCTCGCCGCACGCGGTCGTCCACTACTTCTGGTGGGTCGCCGGCGATTTCGCAGCCGGGCACCGCAGTTGGTCGACGCCGTTGTTGCTCGTCGCCGCCGCCGGCGTCGTGCTGCTGGCCCTGCGCAGGTGGACGAGCGTGCTGCTAATGGGCTGCGTCCTCGCCGTCCCGGCGGTCGCCTTTGCGCTGGCGAAGCTCGGGTCGGCGACCTCGCCGGAGGCGCGACACCTGATCTTCGCGCTGCCGTTCTACTCCACGGTTCTCGCGGTGGCGATCGTCAGCGTCGCGCGCCTGCTGCCGCCGTTCACGATCCCGGTGGCGCTGGCTGCCCTCGTCCTCATCGTCTTCGGCGAGGTGCGTTGGGCGCGCGAGCGCACGCCGGCCCTCTTCGACGGCGACTCGACTGCACAGGCGAAGGCGCGCGCCGAGGCGTCCGCGTGGCTGGCGTCGACGGCACGAAGCGACGACGTGCCGCTCGGCTACGAGCCGCTGTACATCACGGCGTGGGAGCGCAACCCCGCGTTCTCGAAACATGCCGTCCCCCGCGCGGACGCGCGCCTCTTCACCGACGCGCTGCGCGCACTGCCGGAGCCGATCGGCCGCGGGATCTGGGTGTTCGACGCGAGCGCGACGACCAACAAGGTCAAGCGGACGACGATTCCGTTCGCGCTGCCTTCACCGGCGAAGGACTTCGTCGGGCGCGCGTTCGGTCCCTATCTCGTCATCCGCAGCCGACGGCCGCTCGGCACACGCGCGCACTACATCGCCGTGACCGAGGACGTGGAGCGCCTCGGCAAGTCCCTGCACATCGGCGACGCGGACATCAACCTGCACACAGCCCTCGTCGCCTCGCGCAGCTTCAACGGCTAGCGCTCGAAGCCGGCCCGCTCCTGCTCGACGATCTCGCGGTAGCACGGAGCGCCCTCGAACGCGGACAGCCCCTGCGGCGCCCGCCTGGTCGGGCTCCGTCGCGGTCGGCGGCGTCGTGCCGCCGCGATCGCGGCCGAGGCGCCGACGACGCCGCCCAACACGAACGACGAGAGCCTGCTTCGTCGGTCTTCCCCGTCCATGGGACGATGGTACTGCGATGTTGATCGTCTGCCTCGGCGATCTCTTGTTGGACGTGGTCGTTCTGCTCGGAGAGCCGTTGTCTCCGGGCGCCGACGCGGTGGCGGAGACACACGCCGGGCCGGGCGGCCAAGCTGCCAACGTGGCCGCGTGGTCGGCCGCACTCGGCGCGCGCGCACGGTTCGTCGGCAAGCGCGGCGACGACGCGGCCGGCCGGCTCGTGGACACGCAGTTCCGCGGCCTCGGCGTCGACCTCTGCGGCCCGGTCGTTCCCGGACGCAACGGGATCGTCGTCTCGCTCGTCGACTCCGACGGCGACCGGACGATGGCGTCCGACCGGGGTGTCGCTCCAGAGCTCGAGCCCGCGGAGCTCGACGCGGCGTGGTTCGACGGCGCCGACGCGCTGCACGTGTCGGGCTACTCTCTGATGCGCACGCCGATCGACCGCGCGGCGATCCACGCGACACGGCTCGCCCGCGCTGGGGGCACGCGTATCAGCATCGACCTCTCCGCCTGGACGCGCATCCGCGACTTCGGGCCGGTTGCCTTCCGCGAGCGAGTCGACGAGATCGCGCCGGACCTCATCTTTGCGAACGAGGCCGAGTGGGAGATCGTCGGCGGCGCCTACGCGCTCGCGCGCACCGCCGTGATCAAGCGCGGCGCCCGCGGGATCAGCGTCGTCGGCGAGCAGGTGGCGGAGCTGCCGGTCGTCCCCGGCGAGGTGGTCGACTCCACCGGCGCGGGCGACGCCCTCGCCGCCGGCTTTCTCGTCGGCGGGCCCGAGCTCGCGGTCGAGGCCGCTGCACGCTGCGTGGCGAAACTGGGGACGATGCCGTGATCCGCATCTCCGAGGAGGTTCGCTCCGCCGACGCGGTCGTCGCGCTCGAGACGACCCTGGTCGCGCACGGCTTTCCGACCGGCGAGGGCGTCGCGGTCGGGCTCGAGTCGGAGCGCCGCATACGGAGTGCCGGCGCGGTTCCGGCGACGGTCGGCGTCCTCGACGGCGAGATCGTGGTCGGGCTCACCGCGGACGAGCTCGAGCGCTTCGACGCGACCGCGCGCAAGGTCGGACCTCGCGACCTCGCGGCCTGCGCGCATCAGCGCGCCACGGGCGCGACGACCGTCGGTGGCACGCTCGCCGTCGCTCGAGCGATCGGTATCCGCTTCATGGGCACGGGCGGCATCGGCGGCGTGCACCGCGACTGGCAGGAGCGGCCGGACGTCTCCGCCGACCTGCACGAGCTCGCCCGTACGCAGGCGCTCGTGGTCGCTGCCGGCGCCAAGTCGCTGCTCGACGTGCCGGCGACGATGGAGGTGCTCGAGTCGCTCGGCGTTCCCGTCCTCGGCTTCGGGACCGACGAGCTGCCGCTCTTCTACGCCGCGCGCGGCGGTCCGCCCACGTCCGCGCGCGTCGACTCGGCGGACGAGGCCGCCGGGATCGCGCTCGCGCACTGGGAGCTCGGCGGCGCAGGCGTGCTCGTCGCTCGGCCGCCCGACGAGAGCCTCGACGACGTCGAGTCGCTGATCGACGAGGCGGTGCGGGAGGCCAGGGACCGAAGCATCGAGGGTCAGGCGGTCACGCCGTTCGTCCTCGCCTATCTCCACGAGCAGAGCGAGGGCGTGACGCTGCGCGCGAACCGCGAGCTCGTCGCCGCCAACGCGCAGCTGGCCGGAGAGATCGCGGTCGCCGCGTCCGCCGAGGCCCCGCGCGCCTCCTAGAGATCGCGGCGGTCGAAGGCTGCCAGCGCGACGACGCCGACGCCGATCAGGAAGGCGACCGCCCACAGCCGCACCGTCCAGCCGTGCACGTACGCGCCGCCGAACGGACCGAGCTGGAGCAGGAAGCCGGTGACCCCGCTCGTCGACGCCGTGATCTCGCGCAGCGCATCCTGATAGAGCGCCTCGAACGGCGTCAGGTACGCGGCGACCGTCGACGCGTGCTTGATCGCGGTCGAGCCGATCGCGTGCCCGATCGTTCCGAGCAGGCCGGCGACGAGCCCAGCCCCGAAGAGCATGAAGACGGCGATGCCGTTCGCCGTCGACGAGAGGAAGACCGAGCCGAGCAGCGAGATCGCGGTGACGAGCGCGACAGCGCCCGCGATCTCCACCGCCGGAGTGACGATCTCGTCCGGCCACCAATGGCCGGTCAGCCCGGTGATGACCACTCCGATCAGGTAGACGCAGACGACGTACGGGACGGTGACCGCAAGCGCGCCGAGGAAACGCGCGATCAGGAACGTCGAGCGTCCCACCGGTCGCACGACGAGCGGTTGCAGCAGTCCGCGTTCCGCATCTCCACGCACCGCGCCGAGCGTGAGGAAGATCGAGAGCACGACGCCCAGGAACATCGTCGCGAACAACGCGAGCCCGGTGAGGAACGCCGCCGCGAAGGTCCGTGCGTCGACGGGCACGCCGGTCGGCACCGTCAGGGTCCTGATCTCCGCGAACACGTAGTGGTTCGCGAGCCAGAAGAGGACGAGGAAGATGACGGTGAGCAGAAGGACGACCGCGAACACGCGCCGCCGGAGCGCCTCCTGCAGGACGTAGCGGACGATCACCGGAACCGCGCTCATGAGATCTCGCCCCCGACTGCCTCGAGATAGACGTCCTCCAGCGTCGACGTCAGCACGCGGACGCCGTAGATCCGTTCGCCCGAGGCGAGCGCCTCTTCGACGATGCGCGGCACGTCGTCGCGCGTGCCGTCGACGACGCGTGTGCCGCGATCGGTCTCGAGCTCGATCCCGCGCGCCCGGACGAGCTCGCCCGGGCCACCAGCCGTGGCCACCTTCCCGGCGAGGAGGATGACGACGCGGTCGCACACGAGCTCGACCTCGCTGAGCAGGTGCGAGTTGAGCAGCACCGAGACACCGCGCTCGCGCAGCTCCTCGAGCAACGTCCGGACCGTGCGGCGACCGACCGGGTCGAGCGCGCTCGTCGGCTCGTCGAGGAGGAGGAGCCGCGGCGAGCCGACCAGCGCCTGCGCGATGCCGAGCCGCTGTTGCATCCCCTTCGACATCTCCTCGACTCGACGGGAGCGCGCGTCTACGAGCGCGACGAGCTCGAGGAGGTCGGTCCGCTCCCGCTCGCCGCCGGTCGATCCGGCCAGCCGCTGGTGCAGAAGGAGGACCTCGTCGGCGCTCGCCCAGCCCGGAAAACGGAAGAGCTCGGCGAGGTAGCCGATCTGGCGCCTCGCCTCGAGGGAGCCCGCACGCGCACCGCAGACGTCGGCGCTGCCGGTGGTCGCGTGCACGAGCCCGCACGCGATCTTGACGAGCGTCGACTTGCCTGCGCCGTTCGGTCCCAGCAGGCCGACGAGCTCTCCTTCGCCGACGTCGAGGTCGACGCCGCCGAGAGCCTCGACCGGTCCATACCGCTTGGTGAGCGCGTGGACGGCGAGCGCTGCGGCCACGCAGCGAGTGTACGCAGCGGCCGCGCGGAAGCCGGGTGGGCGGTACGCTCGCCGCGTGCCGCGCGGATACGAAGAAGGCCCCGTCGCCGAGGAGGCACAGGCGCGGCTCGACGCGCTAGAACGAGGCGAGTCGCTCGAGCCGCTCGGCGGACCGGCGTTGCGCGCAGCGGTCTACGGCTCGACGAGGGACGACGCCGAGCCGCACTTCCTCGGCTGGGCGGACGAGGTGGACTCCGAGGCGCTGTTCGCGAGCGGCCGCGCGTGGGGTCTCACGATCCGGCGCGTCGCCGAGACGCCGTAGACGTCAGCCGACCGCGCTGAGGAACTCGTCGATCGTCAGAGCGGTCAACGTGCGGATCTTCGTGCTGCCGCGTGCGCCGAGCGCCACCGAGACACGCGCGATCGTCGCCGCATCGGGGGCCTCGACGATGTTGACGAAGTCGTACTCCCCGAGCGTCGCCCACTGGTGCAACACCGTGGCGCCGAGCTCCTCCACGTCCCTGTTGACCTCGCGCAGACGGTCAGGGTTCGACTTCAGCGTCTGCACGCCCTGCGGCGTCAGGCTCGAGAGCAGGATGTAGGTCGCCATCGCCTCGCCTCCTCGATCGGGTGCCAGAGTGTACGACGCGCGCCGCCTGGTCGACGTAGAGCAGCGCCGAGCCGAGCAGGAAGACGGGGGCCAGCACGACGAACGCGATCAGGGCTGCCGCGCGGATCGCCTGGTTGCCGAAACCGAGCAGGAGCAGGATGAGCATCAGCCCGCTCAGGAAGATCGTGATCACGAGCGCTGCGATCGAGCCGAGGAGATGGACGAGATCCGCCCGCGCGAGTTCGAGCGCGCGCCGCAGCGACCGGACGAGGTTGCCGCCCTCGACCAGCGCGGCCGGCACGGCGAGACCGACGACGGCGAAGAACGCGAGCGTGACGAGGTCGAAGCCCGGCAGCTTGGCGACGCGCTGCAGCAGGAACGGGGCGAACGCGATCACGCCCGCGCAGAACGCCACTCCCGTGCGCTCGCGCTCCTGCGTGAGCGCCAGCCTGCACGCGCCGACGAACGCACCCGACCAGAGCACGGCGCCGACCGTCGGGACGAGCGCCCACTCCAGCGTGCGCGGCAGGGACACGAGCCCTGCACCGGTGAGCGCAGGACCGATCCCGAGCGCGAGCGACGGCCAGAACCGCGCGCCGTAGAGCCTCAACGACTCGGCCACGAGCTGGCCCACGGTGCGCGTCTCGGGTGGGAGCGGAGGCGGGAGCTCCGAGCGCGGCACGCAGGAAACGCTAGCGCGACGGCCGAGGTGGAAAGCGGCTCAGGGGAACTCAGGCTCGCCGTTCGCCCAGTCGACCTCGAGCATGACGCGCGACTGGCGCAGCGCTTCCAGGTTCGCGATCTCCTCACGGCGCGAGGTGTCGATGACGTCGCCGACGTCGCCGACGAACACGAAGCGGCCGTCGGCGCTGTGCAGGAGCGCTCCGATCCGCACGCAGCTGGTAGATGCGCACGGACGTTCCACTCCGGTCAACTTCCGCGTCAGCTTGATCGTGTCGACGAGTCGTGGGTGCACCGCGAGCTTCCCCTCCACGTCGTAGACGTGGACGACGGAGTTCGGTGCGTCGAGCACCCAGAGCTCCGGACGGTCCGGAGCGAGCGAGATGCCGTGGTCGGGTGGGTTCGGGCCGGCACGCGGACTCCACGTATAACCCGGGAAGGAGACGGTGTCGAGGAGCTCGCCGGTGTCGAGCCGACGGACCTGGAACCCGAGCCGTCCGGGCATCGTCGCGTACTCGACGCGTGCGGCGAGGTTGCGCGCGACGGCGTCGTTCGTGGGCGCGGGCGGCGGCGCGACGCCGTAGCGGACGTGATTCGTCCGCAGGTCGACGAGCGCGCCGCGTCCACCGTCGTAGCGCACGGCGACCTGGCCGCCTCGCGCCTCGAGGGCTGTGATCCCACGGATGTTCGGCAACGGCACGTAGCCGGCAGGTGCCTGCTGCGCGTCCATGTCGAAGAGGCAGAGCGCGTGGTCCGGAGCGACGAGCAGGAAGTGATGCACCTGCTTGTCGGTCGGTGGGCTCCACGTATTCACCCCGTTGAACAGACACGGGGGCACGCCCTGCTTGCTGAAGTAGACGGTCAGACCGGCGACGACGGCGAGCGCGACGGCGACCAGTCCGCCGGCGCGAAGGGCGATACGGCGTTTCATCACCCTCGCTCGGCGAGGACACGTGGCACGGCCTCGGCGAGCGCGGCCAGCGCCTCGTCCACGCGCCAGCGGCGGCGATCGCCCTCGCCGACGGCGTTCGAGACCGCGCGCAACTCGACGGCGGGCACGCCCGCCACGGCCGCCGCGCGGAGCACGCCGAAGCCTTCCATCGCCTCGACCTCGCAGAGGTCTCCCCCGCCGCCGACCCGGCCGGCCGTCGCGATCGCGAGCACGTGCGCCTCGGGCAGCGCGCGGCGCGCGGCCGCCAGGAGATCGCCGGCGGGCTCCACCCGCTCGACGCGCGGGAGCGCCGAGGCTGGATCGACGACGTCGCAGTAGACGGACTCGGAGCCGAGGACGAGCGCAGGCGGCTGAAGCGCCCGCGCCCCTGCGAGACCGATGTGGAGGAGCGCATCGGGCCGACGATCGCCGAGCTCGCGTGCAGTCGCGACCGCAGCCTCGACGGGCCCGACGCCGCAGACGAGGGTCGGCACGCCCGACACGACCTCCGCTTCCAGCCGGGTCGCTGCGACGAGGAGCACCACGCCGCAACCCTTACCAGCTTGCGCACGCGCCAGCCGAGTCACCCGATCGAGGGAACTTCACGCCGGCGGGCAAGCTTTCGCCGCCTGCGGCATCTGAACCGGCACGTAAACCGATCTTCTGGGACCGCTCGAGTGTGCAGTCCTACGCCGTCTGGAGGTCATTGCATGAGCACCGCCACACTCATTCCGACGCCGCACCTGCGGGTAGAGGACCTGCCCGCGCCGGGATCCGAGTGGTCCGAGTACGCGTCGTTCGCGTCGACGTTCGACCCCGAGCAGCGCTACCGCTCGGTGGACGTCGCCAGCGAGGTCGCGAACTGGGCCTTCTCGCGCTGGCAGAAGAACGGACGCCTGCCGGAGTCCGTGGACGAGATCCGCGCCTGCCTCTATTTCGAGCAGCGACGTTGGCGGTTCATCGGCCACGAGCCGAATCCCGAGGGGATGCGCTGGGTTCAGGCGCTCGTCGCCGAGATGCGTCGGCACATCCGCTGACGCCGGCTAGAGGGGGGTCGACCCGACCGCCTCCGACGAGGTGAACGCGAGCTCTCCGTCGACGGCGTCGACGCGCACCGCGTCGCCGTCGGCGAACTCGCCTTCGAGTAGACGGAGCGCCAGCGGATTCTCGACCAGACGCTGGATCGCACGCTTGAGCGGCCGCGCGCCGTAGTCGGGGTCCCAGCCCGCCTCTGCGAGCGCCTCCTTCGCTGCATCGGTCAGCTCCATCGTGATCCCGCGGTCTGCGAGCCGCCGCCGCAGCCGCACGAGCTGCAGGTCCACGATCTCCTCGAGCTGCACGCGGTCGAGCGCGCGGAACTCGACGACCTCGTCGATCCTGTTGAGGAACTCGGGCCGGAAGAACTCGCGCAGCTGCGCGGCCGAGCGGAGGTTCGAGGTCATGATCAGCACCGTGTTGCGGAGGTCGACGGTCCGCCCGTGGCCGTCCGTGAGCCGCCCGTCGTCGAGGATCTGCAGGAGCACGTCGAAGACCTCGTTGTGCGCCTTCTCGATCTCGTCGAGGAGGATCACCGAGTAGGGACGACGGCGCACCGCTTCCGTGAGCTGGCCTCCCTCCTCGTAGCCGACATAGCCCGGCGGCGCGCCGATCAGCCGTGCGACGGTGTGCCGCTCCTGGTACTCCGACATGTCGAGCCGGACGAGCGCACGCTCGTCGTCGAACATGAACTCGGCGAGGGCGCGCGCGAGCTCGGTCTTCCCGACGCCCGTCGGGCCGAGGAAGATGAACGAGCCGATCGGCCGGTTCGGGTCCTGGAGGCCGGTGCGGGCCCGTCGCAGCGCGTTCGCCACCGCCTCGACCGCCTCGTCCTGGCCGACCACGCGCTGGTGGAGCCGGTCTTCCATGTGGATCAGCTTCTCCGTCTCTCCCTCGAGCAGCCGATCGACCGGGATCCCGGTCCAACGCGCGACCACGGCCGCGACGTCGTCCTCGTCGACCTCCTCCTTCACCATCGGGTTCTCCGGGCCGATGCCGTCACGCGACTCGAGCTCGCGCTCGAGCGCCGGGAGCTCGCCGTGGCGGATCTCCGCCGCGCGATTGAAGTCGCCGGCGCGCTCGGCGCGCTCGTACTCCATCCGCAGCGCGTCGATCTTCTGCGTGATCTCCTTGACCCGGTCGAGCGCTTCCTTCTCCTGCGACCAGCGCGCCGCCAGCCCGTCGCGCGCCTCGCGCGCCTCGGCGAGCTCGCGCTGCACGGGCTCGCGGACGTCCTTCGACTCCTTCGCCATCGCCGCGAGCTCGATCTCGAGCTGGCGCACGCGACGGTCGGCCTCGTCGAGCTCGACCGGCGACGAGTCGATCTCCATGCGCAGCCGTGATCCCGCCTCGTCGACGAGGTCGATCGCCTTGTCTGGGAGGAACCGGTCGGCGATGTAGCGGTCGGAGAGGACGGCCGCGGCGACGAGCGCGGCATCGCGGATCCGCACGCCGTGGTGGGCCTCGTAGCGCTCCTTCAAGCCGCGGAGGATCGCAATCGTGTCCGCGACGGATGGCTCGCCGACGAAGATCGGCTGGAATCGACGCTCGAGCGCCGCGTCTTTCTCGATGTGCTTGCGGTACTCGTCGAGCGTCGTCGCGCCGATCGCGCGCAGCTCGCCGCGCGCGAGCATCGGCTTGAGGAGGTTGCCCGCACTGACGGCGCCTTCGGCGGCGCCCGCGCCGACAATCGTGTGCAGCTCGTCGATAAAGAGGACGATCTGGCCTTCCGCGGCCTGGATGTCGTTGAGGACCGCCTTCAGGCGCTCCTCGAACTCGCCGCGGTACTTCGAGCCCGCGACGAGCGCGCCGATGTCGAGCGCCCAGACGCGCTTGCCCCTCAGGCCGTCCGGAACGTCGCCGGCGACGATCCGCTGGGCGAGCCCCTCCGCGATCGCAGTCTTCCCCACGCCGGGATCGCCGATCAGCACCGGGTTGTTCTTCGTCCGACGGGAGAGCACCTGGATCACGCGGCGAATCTCCTCGTCGCGGCCGATCACGGGGTCGAGCTTTCCTTCCTCGGCGGCTGCCGTGAGATCCCGCCCGAACTTCTCGAGCGCCTGGTACGTCTCCTCGGGATCCTGGGTCGTCACCCGCTGGCCGCCGCGCACCGACTTGATCCTGGCCAGGAGTTGGTCGCGCGGGACGACCTCGAGCGCGAGCAGCAGGTGCTCGGTCGAGACGTAGTCGTCCTCCATCCGCCTCGCCTCGTCGGCGGCGTCGTCGAGCACGCGCGAGAACGCGGCAGAGACGCCCGGCTGCTG
>DASPSY010000031.1:0-12908 GCA_035623685.1 Gaiellaceae bacterium | reverse complement strand
GAGCAGGTTGCTCCGCCGCGCGAGCTCTACGAATCCCCCGCGAACGAGTTCGTGATGTCGTTCGTCGGACCTGTCAACCGCCTGGGCGATGCGTTCATCCGGCCGCACGACGTCGAGCTGCTTCATGAGCCGAACGGCGCGTCGCAGGAGGCGATGGTCGAGCGAATCGTGCACCTCGGCTTCGAGGTTCGCGTCGATCTCGTCCGCGACGACGGCGTGCGGTTGACCGCGCAGACGACACGTGAGCACGCGGAGCTGCTCGAGCTCGACCCGGGCCAGATCGTCTACGTGCGCCCGATCCGGCAGACGGTGTTCGAGACCTCCCGCGATCCCGCGGAGGTCGGCCGCCACTAGTGCGGCTGCCAGGCGTCGGGATCACTCGCGAGCGAGGCGATGTCCGCGGGGAGCTCGCCTCGCGCGACGTCGGCGATGCTCACGCGCTCGAGGACCGACCGGAGGCTCGCGCGGACGGCGATCCAGACCTCGCGGAGCGGCTCCGCTGACCCCGCATATGCCACCGTCTCCGGGCCGACGCCCCGGACGTTCGCGATCGGCCCTTCGACCGCGCGCACGACGTCGGCGACGCTGATCTCGCTCGGCGGGCGTGCGAGCCAGTAGCCGCCCTCGACGCCGCGTTGCGAGCGGACGATGCCGGCGTGGCGGAGATCGCCGAGGATGTTCTCGAGGAACTTGAGCGGGATCTCCTGCGCCTGCGCGATCCGCTCGCCCTTGACCGGTACGTCGCCGTCGTCCGCGGCGAGCTCGATCACGGCACGCAGCGCGTAGTCGACCTTGGCAGAGACGCGCATCCGGCCATTCAATCGCGCCCGCCCCGTCGCGTCGACCGAGCGAAGGGCGCGCGAGCCGCATCCCCCCGCGCGCCCCCCGTCCTTCCTTAGACGACCGCCGACCCGATTTTGCTGCTGAGAGAGCGCGTGAGTGGCACGCGGTCTAGCGCGTGCACGCCTCGCAGGCCGCAGCTCGGAGCGTGCGGCCGCATGCGGGGCAGCGCCGCTCTACGCGCCGGGGCTCGAGGCCGCGCCGGTTCAACCCGATCCGGACCATTGCAGCGCCGACGCCGCTCGTGATCACCGCCAGCAGCGCGAGGTGTTGGGACAGTCCGGTCATCTGTAGCTTCGACGGGCGCCGCGCCCGTTTGTTGGCTGGGCTGAGCGGGCGCTGACTAGAGCCTCGGCGGCTGCTTAACCGAGGCTTAACCCTCCACAACCGGGGGTTAAGAGGACCTGGGTTAGAACCAGATCGTGGACCAGACCCTCCGTTGGTCGCGCCGCGCCGCCGAACTCGTTGCAGCCGCGATCGGCGGCGGTGTCGTCGTACTCGGCGGCGCGGCTGCGCTCGGGAAGCTCGACTCGACGACGACCGTCGTCCACGAATCGGGCGCCACGTTGACGCCCGAGTCGGCGGCGTTCGTGCGCGGCAAGCACATGTCCGTGAATCAGATCTACGAGGACGCGGCACCCGGCGTCGTCCACATCACGGCGACGACGAAGGCCGACGTGCCGGCGGATCCGTTCTTCGGCCTGCCGGGCGGCACGACGCAGCAGAGCGAGATCGGCTCCGGCTTCGTGATCGACAAGAACGGCGACATCATCACCAACGACCACGTCGTCGCCGGGGCGTCGTCCGTGCGCGTGAGCTTCTCCGACAACGAGAGCATGGATGCGAAGTTGGTCGGGGAGGATCCGTCGACGGACGTCGCGGTGTTGCGGGTCAGCGCTCCGTCGCGGGCGCTGCGGCCCCTCGTGCTCGGCAACTCCGACGGCGTGCGTGTCGGCGATCAGGTGCTCGCGATCGGCAATCCGTTCGGGCTCGACCGCTCCGCCTCCGAGGGAATCGTCAGCGCCGTCGGGCGGTCGATCCAAGCTCCCAACCAGGTCTCGGAGATCGACGGCGCGATCCAGACCGACGCGGCGATCAACCACGGCAACTCGGGTGGTCCGCTCCTGAACGCCGACGGAGAGGTGATCGGCGTGACCGCGCAGATCGACACGGGCGGGACGAGCGACGGCAACGTCGGCATCGGCTTCGCGATCCCGATCAACACGGTCCGTCAGGTCGCCGGGGAGCTGATCGAGGACGGGAAGGTCGAGCACCCGTTCCTCGGCATCACGGTGCAGTCGATCGATCCGCAGGTCGCGCAGATCTTCCACCTGCCGGTGGACCACGGTCTGATGGTCGCGCGCGTCGTGAAGGGATCGGGCGCGTCGAAGGCCGGGCTGAAGGGCGGAACCACGAACGTCACCGTCGCCGGCGAGACGTGGCGCGCGGGCGGCGACATCGTCGTCGCGGCCGACGGCCATCCCGTCACGACCGTCGAGCAGTTGCGCGAGCTCCTCGGTACGAAGAAGCCGGGCGACACGATGAAGCTCGAGATCTACCACGACACGAGCAAGGAGGAGGTGGGCGTGAAGCTTGGACGACTGCCGGCGACCTCGTCGCCCTGAGTCGTCGAAGACGGCCCCGTACCCCTGGGGGCCCGCTTCCGATCTGCCGTAGGCCAGCACGGTGGACGGAAGCAATCGAGCCGGAGGTCCGACCGCCTGCCCGGACCTCCGGCTCTTATTCGTTGGCGGCGGGAACGAGTGCCTGTTCCGCTGCCGCCTTCACGCCCTCTGCGAAGCTCGGGTAGATGTGGTGGGCGAGCGCGAGGTCGTCGACCGTCGCTCCGAGCTTCAGCGCGACCGCCAGGCTCCCGACGATGTCGCTCGCGCCACGCGAGACGACGTGCACGCCGAGCACGCGTCGCGTCTCCCGATCGAACACGATCTTGTACAGGCCGTGCCGTGCACCGAAGTACTGCGCGCGCGTAACCGCCGAGAGCGGATGCTTCACCACGTCGACGTCGAAGCCGTGGTCGCGTGCCTCCGCCTCCGTCAGGCCGACGCCTCCCAACTCGGGGTCGGTGAAGATCGACGTCGGCAGAACCGTGTAGTCGGCGGCCCTCGAGTCGTCGCCGAACATGTCCTCGATCGCGATCCGCGCCTGGTACTGCGCCGTGGGTGTGAACAGCGGCCCGACGGCGACGTCCCCGGCGGCCCAGATCCCGGCGACGTTCGTCCGCTGGTGGAGGTCGACGACGACGCCGTTGCGAGCGACCTCGACCCCGATCCTTTCGAGACCGAGCTCCTCGACGTTCGGCGTGCGACCCGACGCGAGCAGCACGTGCGAGACGCGAAGCTGCCGTTCCCCGATCGTCGCGACCACCCGCTCCCCGTCCCGCGCGAGCGCATCCACGCCGGTGTCGAGGATCACCTCTATTCCGTCCTCCTCGAGCGCCGCCTGGAGCTCGGCCGCCGCCTCGACGTCGGCGCGTGCCGCGATCTGGTCACCGTGGTTGACGATCGCGACCCGCGAGCCGAAGCGCGCGAAGATCTGCGCGAACTCGAGGCCGACGGGCCCCGCGCCGACGACGAGCAGTGCCTCCGGCACGGCGTCGAGCTCGAGCCCGCTGATGTGGTCGAGCCAGTCGACGTGCTCGATCCCCGGAATCGGCGGTACTGCCGTGCGCCCGCCGGTCGCGACGAGGATGCGGTCGGCCGTGAGCTCGCGCTCGCCGTCGATGCGGACGGTGCGCTCGTCGACGAACGTCGCGGTCCCGGGAAAGACCCCGTAGCCCGCATCGGTCAGCACCTCTACCCAGCTCTCCTGCGTGCGAATGAGCGAGTTCTTCCACGCCCGCGCGCGTGCCAGGTCGATCACGGGTGCGGGAAGGTCGATCCCGCGCTCGGCCGCGTGCCGGTACACGTCGTGCATCAGCTCGGCCGCCACGAGATATGCCTTCGTCGGCCGGCACGCGACGTTGGGACACGATCCGCCCCAGCGCACGCGCTCGACGAGCGCGACGGCGGCTCCGTGCTCGCGTGCGGCCTTCCCGGCGCCGTCGCGGGCGGCGGAGCCGGCACCGAGCACGATCAGGTCGAAGCTGTCTCGAGTCATGGCTCTACTGTCTCACGGGGCCCGGTGTGCGCGACAAGATCGCGCACGCGCCCGACCCGACTGCGGCTGCGGACCGAGCTCCCGGACCCCGCCCTAGAGTGCCAAAGGTCCAGGCCTGGGCCGAATGGCTAGCCTTGTCCCGTGGAGGAAGGCCGCTTCCAGCGAGGCCCGGCCGACGTCCTCGACGAGGAGCCCCGCGTCGAGGAGGAGCTCTGGACGGACGACGGAGCCGCCGGCCACGCCGGCTGGTTCTGCGTCAGCACTGATCCCTTCCCATGTCCGGCGAGCGGCTGCTCGTACGTGGCGGAGTTCATGACCGCTGCGCACCTGATCCTCGTGTGGGAGGAGCACGACGACCCCAATCTCCTTCGCCACGCACAGCGCGCGAAGGAAGTCGGCCGCAATCCCCGCATCGTCGAGTACGAGTTGTCGTTCGGTGCGAGCGCCTCGTACTACGCGTGGGAGGCCGCCGGCGGGCCGGTCCACGGCGTCCGCGCTCCTTGATCGAGCACCGCTTCGGCCGCACGCTGACGATCGGCGTCGAGGAGGAGGTGATGATCCTCGACGCGGAGACGCTCGAGCTCGTGCCCGCAGTCGAGATCTTCGTCGCCGGCGCGGAGGCGCGCGAGCTGCCGGGCATCCTCAAGACGGAGCTGCACGCCTCGATCGTCGAGCTGAACAGCGACGTCAGCGAGACGGTCGACGAGGCCGTCGCGAGGATCGTCGAGCTGCGCGCCGCCGTGCAGGAGATTGCGTCCGTGAACGGGTTGACCATCGCGGCAGCCGGCTCGCATCCGACCGCACGACCGGAAGAGCTTGCGATCGCGCCGCAGCAGCGCTACGCCGACTTCGTCGAGTACGCGGGGCCGAGCGCGCGTCGGCAAGGGGTGAGCGGCCTGCACGTGCACGTCGGCATGCCCGATGCAGACACGTGCTTCCGCGTGATGGAGACGATCCTGCCCTGGCTGCCCCTCGTGCTCGCGCTGTCGGCGAACTCTCCCTACCTCGAGGGCCGCGAAACGGGAATGCGCTCGATCCGGGCGGAGGTGCTCGGGATCCTGCCGCGCAGCGGAGCGCCGCCGCCGGTCCGCTCGTACGCCGAGTGGGAGTCGCTCGTGCGCCGAATGATCGAGACGGGCCTCGCCGCGGATCCGACGAGCTTCTGGTGGGACGTCCGGCCGCATCCGCACTTCGGCACGCTCGAGATCCGCATGCCCGACCAGCCGACGGCGGTCGAGCGGACCGAGGCGCTGGTCCGCCTGCTGCGCGAACTGTGCGCTTGGGCGCTCGACGCCCCGCCGCGTCCGTTCGACCCCGCGGAGCGAGGCACCTACGAGCAGAATCGCTGGGCCGCCTCGCGCTTCGGCCCACACGGGAAGCTCATCCATCCCGACCGCGCGGAAGCGCTGAGCGTCCCCGAGTTGCTGCAGGAGCTGCCCGTGCGGGCCGGCGAGCTCGACGGCCGCGGTTGCGAGGCCGATCGGCAGCTCGAGGTCGGCCGCGCGGACGGGCTCCGCGCCGTGTGCGCCGACCTCGTCGCGCGTACGCAGGGCGCTGACGTTCGCTCGCCCGGGCGGTAGCCTGGCGCGGTGGTCCGGACCGAGACGATCCGCGTCAGCGGGATTCGCTGTGAGCGGTGCGTGATGCGCCTCGCCGGGGTGCTCGAGGGCCACGAGGGCCTCGAATCGGCGACCGCGACGCTGATGGGCGATGTCTCGCTGGTCTGGGACGACGGGCGCACGAGCCGCGATGCCCTTCTCGAGGCGATGGCACGCGGGGGCTTCCACGAGCTCGAGCGGGCCCGCTTGGGATGACGCGGAATGCGTCTTCCGAGCGGGGCGTTTGAGCCGTCAAGTGCCCTGCTAGGGTGGCCCGAATGAGCGAGACGACTCGGGAGCCCGATGCTCGGCGATTGGCAACAGACGCGCGCGACCGTGTGCGCTTCGAGGAGGACGCTCTTGCACTCTCGGATCAGGTCTATCGAGTCGCCCGCCACCTCGTCGGCTCCCGCGAGGAGGCGGAGGACTTGATGCAGGAGACCTACGCGCGGGCGTTTCGCTCGTGGCGATCATTCCAGCCGGGAACGAACCTCCGCGCGTGGCTGTTGCGGATCCTGACGAACCTGAACATCGACCGTGGGCGCAAGCTCCAGCGCACACCGGACCAGCAGCCGCTCGAGGAAGGCGACTACTTCCTCTACAACAAGCTCGAGGAGAGCGGCGACGGGTTGAGCGATGAGGATCGAGTCGTGCAGCGGCTCTCTCAGCAGGACGTCGTGCAGGCGCTGTCGGAGGTTCCGCACGACTTTCGCGACGTGATCGTGCTCGTCGACCTCGGCGATTTCAGCTACGCCGACGCGGCGCAGATCCTGGACATCCCGATCGGCACCGTCATGTCGCGCCTGCATCGTGGTCGGCGTATCCTCAAGAAGGCGATGGCCGAGTCGGCAGTGGGGAGTGCGCGCTGATGTGCAACTGCGACGAGTGCGAGCAGTGGATGCAGCCGTACATGGACCGCGTGCTCACCGATGCGGAGCGCGCGGAGGCCGAGGCGCATCTCGACGACTGCGCGTACTGTCGTAAGCGCTACCACTTCGAGGTCCATCTCCGTCAGTTCGTCCGCCAGTCGGTGGACGAGCCGATTCCGGCGGAGCTGCTGCACAAGCTCGCAGGTTTGCGAACGCCGCTCGAGTAGCAGCTTTCCTATTCGCCGGGACCGCGGGCGGGACCGACGATCACCCAGAGCTTGCACGGGCCGGAGCCACCGGGCAGCGGGTCGGTCTCGACGCCGAGCTGCCTCGCGAGACGGAGCGCGAGCGCGTCGCATCCGGGCGGGAAGTAGACCGCGGTCTGCGGGTAGTTGAAGCTCTGCGCGCGGCCCACGTGCGAGATCGTGTAGCCGAACGCCTGCACGTGGCTCGCAACCGCACGCGTGTAGTTGATGTCGCCGCTTCCGTTCAGGACGTTGACGTCCACCCGCCAGGGAGCGGGCAGGACGACAGCGGGCTTGTTCGCTGCCGAGGTGTGATTGCCGCCGGTCCGAGGGATCAGCACGAGTGCGCCGATCGCGACGATTCCGGCGACGATCGCGCCGATCACGGCGAGACGCGGAAGGGGGCTGCGCGGTGCAGGCGGCACGGGCAGTCCCGCGAGCTCACGCGCCTCGCGGTTGTCGATCCCGAGCGCCGTCCCGTACATGAGCGCGGCGAGCAGCGCGTCCTCGGGCGAGGGGAAGCGGTAGACCCGTCCCTCCTCGAGCCACTGGGCTTGCTCGTCGCTCAGCCCGGCGCGGCGCGCCGCCTCGTCGAGGGTCAGCTGGCGCAGCAGGCGGGCGCGGCCGAGCGGAGAGTCTTCCCCCGACGGCTCGAGCGGCTCGAGGAGCTCCATGCCGCGACTCATTCTGCTCTCTGGGACGGCCACCTCTCAGAGGTCATCGGCAAAATCGACGTCCCCTGGAGGGTCGAGGTCGTCGCATGGGACGGCGACGGCAGGCGTGTCCCGGAGGCCGCCCGCCGGGATCTCGCCCCAGGCGGAGCGTGCGAGCAGGACAGGGTGGAGCCGAACCCCACGATAGGTGGCGGCAAGACGCGGCTCGCCGGTGTCGCGCCACGCCGCGATCACCCGGTCGATCGCGCGGGGATCGAGGTGCGGTCCGTCTCCGAGCACGACGACCGCCGCCTCGACGTCGTCTCCGAGCGACGCGAGTCCGCAGGCGAGCGACGCGCCGGGGCCGCGCTCCCAGTCCGGACAGGTGACCGTTCGCGCGCTCGTCTCGATCTCGTGCGCGCCCAGCACCACGACCACGTCGTCCAGCGCGCTCGCCCGCGCCCGCGCAAGGACGGGCTCGAGCAGCACGTGCTGCTTCGGCGAGCCGAATCGCGTCGACGCGCCGGCCGCGAGCACGAGCCCGACGATCACGACCGTACGCTAGACGGCGGCGCTCTCGACGGCCGCGCGCGCGCGGCGCACGAGCGCGCGTGCGACCTGCACCTTGTAGGCCGTGCCGGGCAGAGGTGTGGCCTCGTCGAGCTGCTCGATACGAGTGAGCGTCCAGGGAATCGGGGCGACGCCGGCGAGCGCGAATGTCGTCTTCCCGCCGGTGCGTGCCGCTGCGACGCCGACGAGCGGGAACGCCCACTTCCTCCGGTCCATCGCCTTCACGTACGTCGACGTCTCGGAGGGCGGGACGTTCAGGCCGAGCAACAGCTCTCCCGGTAAGAGGGACGTCACCCTTCGGTCGTCGGCCGTGGGGAGCCGGTACAGATCGGCGATCGGCAGTTCGCGCGTCGTGGTCTCGACCGTCGCACCGAGCGCGAGCAGCGCCGCCGCGACGTCGGACGGGTGGGCGGAGGCGCACTCGTCGTTGCCGAAGATCGCGTGCTCGCGGTGTGCGCCGTCCCGTGCGTGACAACGGTCGCCGCCGTGCAGCCAGCAGGGAAACTGCAGCCGCCAGTACCAGCAGCGCGTCGCCTGGAGGAGATTGCCGCCGACGGTACCCATCGCGCGGAGCTGTGGCGACGCCGCTTGCTCGCACGCCTCGCGGAGCGCCTGCGGCACCGTGTCGTCGGCTTCGATCTCCGCGAGCGTCGTCCCGGCGCCGATCCACGTCGCGTCGATGCCACGCGGGAGCGACGGCATGATGTCGACGAGTGTCTCGGCCTCGACGAGGCCGTCGCGCAGCAACGGGACGAGGTCCGTGCCGCCGGCGAGAGCGACGGCGCCTCCGTCGAGTGCCTGAGCCGCGGCCTCCGCGGACTCAGGACGAACCAGCTGCAACCTTGCTCCGTTCCGCGGCCGCACGCTCCTCGGCCTCGCGCAGCGCGCGCAGCATCTCCTCGCGCGTGATCGGCAGCGACCGCACGTCCGCGCCGGTCGCGTCGCGGATCGCATTCGCGATCGCGGCGGCGATCGGCACGATCGGGGGCTCGCCCAGGCCCTTCGAGCCAAGGTTCGTCAGATGGGGATCGGGGACGTCGACGAGGTCGGTGACGATCTCCGGCACGTCGGCGATCGTCGGCACCTTGTAGGCGTCCAGCGTCTGTGTGAGCACGGCGCCCGTCTCAGGATCCAGGTGCCGCTCCTCCGAGAGCGTGTGGCCGATCCCCTGGATGATCCCGCCCTCGACCTGGCTCGAGGCGCCGAGCTTGTTGATCACCCGGCCGACGTCGTGGATCGCGACCACCTTGTCGACGCGGACCTCGCCGCTCTCGACGTCGACCGCGACCTCGACGACCTGCACGCCGAAGGTCAGCACCCGCATGCCTGCAGGGTTGGGACCGCGCGCGCCCTTGCCGAGGATCTGTGCGTCGTCGAGGAGCCCCGTGATCTCGTCGATCGGCCAGGAGCCTCCGTCCGCGGACACGATCCGCCCGTCCTCGACGTCGAGCTTCGCCTCCTCGAGGTCGTGGCGCTGCGCAGCGATCTCGATCAACTGCCGCTTGGCGTCCGCCGCCGCCGCGCGAACGGCCGGGCCCATCGACGGAATCGTCGAGGAGCCGGCGGAGATCGATGCGTAGGGCCCGCGCGCGGAGTCGCCCAGGGACACCCGGACGTGGTCGACTGGGATGCCGAGCTCCTCGGCGGCGATCTGCGCCATCGCCGTGCGCGACCCGGTGCCGATGTCCTGCATCGCCGTCACGACCTGGGCCGTGCCGTCCGCGCCGAGCCTCACCCATGCGTACGACGGCGGGCCGCCGCCGCCGAACCAGATCTGCGAGGCGAGGCCGACCCCGTGCTTCCACGAGCCGGTGCTGCGGGCGCGGACCACGTGCCGCCGCTCCCAGTGCGGCATGGCGCGGCGGTAGCACTCGGCGAGATTCTTCGAGGAGAAGGGCTTGTCGTCTATACGGTCCGAGTCCGCGTAGTTGCGGCGACGCAGCTCGAGCGGATCGACGTCGAGCTTCGCCGCCAGCTCGTCGAGCAAACACTCGAGACCGAACGTCCCTTCGACGAACCCAGGTGCGCGGAACGCGGCGTTCGGAGGCGTGTTGATCCTGGCCCCGTAGTTCGTCGTGCGCACGTTGTCGCACGCGTAGAGCATCTGCATCGGGCCCTCGGTCATCGGTGACCAGCCGGCGAACCCGACCGCGTTGATGAACTCGCCTGCGAGCGCGGTCAGCTGGCCGTCGGCGGTCGCGCCGGCCGTCATGCGCTGGATCGTGGCGTTGCGGTTGCCCGTCGCGAGGTTCTCCTCCCGGCGCGTGAGCGCGCACCTGACCGGACGGCCAGTGCGCTTCGCCAGCTCCGCCGCGATCGACGTGTAGTCGCCGGGCCCGTTCTTCGCGCCGAAGCCGCCGCCCATCGCGTGACACACGACGCGAACCTTGTCCTTCGGCAAGCCGAGTCGATCCGCCATCGCGTCGCGGATGCCCCAGATGTACTGCGTGGAGATGTAGATCGTGATGCCGTCGTCCTCCCAGTGGCACACGGCCTGGTGCGTCTCGAGCGCGTTGTGCAGGACGACCTGCGTCCGATACTCCGCCTCGACGACGACGTCTGCCTCGGCGAGCCCGCGCTCGAGGTCGCCACGCTCGTACGTCGTCGGCCCGTCGTTCACCCACGACTCGCGCCGCACCGCTTCCTCCGGGTCGAGCTCCGGCTCGAGCCGCTCCCAGACGATCCCGATCCGCTCGACGGCGGCTCTCGCCTGCCCGAACGTGTCCGCGGCGACGGCGGCGACGGCGTGGCCGACGTAGCCGGGCTCGTCCGTCAGTTGCTCGAGGTCGTCCGGGCCGAGCGCGGCCCGGACGCCGGGCAGCGCGAGCGCGGGCGCGAGGTCGAGGGAGGTCACACGGGCGCGCGCGAAGGGCGAGCGCAGGACCGCCGTGTGGAGCATGCCGGGAAGCTGGAGATCGGAGGTGTACTGCGCTTTGCCTCGCGCCCGCTCGACGCCGTCGACGCGCGCAACGTCCCTGCCAACCACGGCGAGCGGCCCTTCGGGCCACTGATCGAGCGCGTCCTCCTCGACCACGATCCACTGCTCGGAGTAGCGGCCCTCGACTTCCTTCTCGGTGTGAATCAGTCTCGCCACGTGGCTATGGCCTCCTCGATCTTCGGATAGGTACCGCACCTGCAGAGATTCCCGGACATGGCATGGCGGATCTCCTCGCGCGAGGGGCTCGGATTCCGCTCGACGAGCGCGGACGCCGACACGATCTGCCCGGGCGTGCAGAAGCCGCACTGGACGGCGTCCGTGCGGACGAACGCTGCGATCAACGGATGGTCTCGCAACCCTTCGATCGTCGTGATCTCGCGTCCCGCCACCGAATGCAGGAGCGTGATGCAGGACAGCGTCGGCGTGCCGTCGACGAGGACCGTGCACGCGCCGCAGTGTCCCTCACCGCACGCGACCTTCGTACCGGTGAGCCCGAGGTCCTCTCGCAGCGACTGCGCGAGCGAGCGCATGACGGGGACGTCGAGCTCGTAGACGTCGCCGTTGACCGTCAGCTCAGGCACTCGTCGTCACCGCCACGATGTCGGCGAGGTGGATGAGCCGGAAGGTCGCGCGCGTGTGCGCCATCCGATCCTTCGTGTCGCCCTCCTCGGGAAGCGTGCGCCAGAGGTCGCGTGCTGTCAGCAGCAGCTCGCGGATCTGCTCGAGCTCATCGCTGTGGCCGCGTCCGTTCATGCGGTCGTCGCACGCGTTCAGCGCCAGTCCGAGCACGCCGACCGTGTCCTGCTGCCTCGTCCAGAGCAGCGGCGTGGCCATCGACAGGTACTGGTGGATGCGCGCGAGCGCGATCGGCTGCTGGAACGTGTCGGTTCCCTTCGGCGCCGACGGCTCGAGCGGCGGCTCGCCGTTGGCGATGCGATTCGCATTGCCGGCGAGGACGTCGAGCACCTGACGCTCGTCGAGGTTGGCCAGTCGCGCCGTGCGGATCGAGGTCAGCAGGGACGCCGGCTGTTGGCCGTACGGGTAGTCGGACGCATACACGACCTGCTCCGGCCCGACGAGCCGGTAGAGGCCGAGCAGGTCGAGTGGGCTCCACACCGACGTGTCGAAGAACACCCCAGTCTTTCCGCCCAGCCGGTCGGCGAGTCCTGCGAGATCGGCGATGCCCGCGTGGGCGACGATCAGCTGCGCGTCGGCGTAGCGGTCGACGAGGTGGGCGAGGTCGTCGGCGATCGGCGGGAGGCCTCGACCACCGTGGATCAGGATCGGCACGCGGCGGCTCGACGCCAGCTCGAACACGGGCGCGAGGCGCTCGTCGTCGAGGAGGAACCTCTGTGCGCGCGGATGGAGCTTGATCCCGCGGGCACCCGCGTCGAGGCAGCGCGTGGCCTCGCCGATCGGGTCCTCCGCAAGGTCGAGGCGGACGAACGGGATCAGCGTGCCGCCGCTGCGCTTCGCGTACGCGAGCGTCCGGTCGTTCCCGGCCCGGAACCCTGGATGGCGATCGGGCTCATCGAGGCAGAACGTGAACGACCTGGAGATACCGTACTTCTCCATCCCGCGCTCGAGGTCGTCGTAGACGCCGACCATGCCGTCGATGTCGGTGCCGAGGTGGGTGTGCGCATCGAAGATGTCGGCGCCGTCGGGCAACTCGCGACGAAGCTCGCCGTCCCACTGCACCAACAACTCCTGGGCACGCTGGAGCGCCTCCTTCACCTTGAGGAGTCTATGCAGCGGCCCTCTCCCAGGGTCGCGGATCGGCCGTCGCAGGAGCGAACCTGGCCAACGCGAGCGCATGGTTCGTGATCGCGTTCGCGATCCTTTGGTCTTCCTGACACTGGAGGTCACGGAGATCCTCCTCGCGATCGCCGAAAGCCGGTGCTGCCCGTCGGCGCTCCTCTGCGGGGTCGCATGCCGACGATGTCTCTAGGATCGGGTCGCCGATGCCGCGACGGACGGAGGTCTAGACCCGATGGCGACCGAAACGCAGCACGCGATCGAGACGATGCTCCTCGAGGAGCGGCGGTATCCGCCGAGCGAGGACTTCGTCGCGCAGGCGA
>DASPSY010000030.1:0-14185 GCA_035623685.1 Gaiellaceae bacterium | reverse complement strand
TGGCCGTGGGGGCTGATCGAGAAGCGCGCCCGGGAGATGACGGAGACGGGGTCGGCGCCGTGGCCGAAGGTGAACAACTTCAGATGGCCGTTCTCGCACGCGCCGTTACTCGTCGGGAACGTGCTCGCGACGGCGAGCTGGTCGATCTCCAGGTCGATGGCGGGCGGGTAGCCGGCGACCGCCGGGCCGTTCGAGTTCGCGAATATGAGCGTCGCCTGGGCCGGCTTCGGCACGACGATCGGCACGGTGAGGTCGCAGGTCTGGTCGAGGCCCGTGTAGGTGGCCGTTCCGGTGAGCTGGACGGTCGTCTCGGCGACCCCGTTGGACATGCCGCCGCCCTCGGGGCCCCGGTAGCTCAAGGTCTTCTGTTTCGGCGGCGCAGCGAGATGCATGATCGTCGTTGCGGTCGCCGACCCCGCGGTGAACGTACTCCTCACGGTCATGGCCGTGATGCGGAACGTGTAGGCGAACGGCGCGGGCCTCTTGGTCGTGCTCGCGAAGGCCGCACCCGCCGCGACGGCGAGCATGCACATCGCCGAGGCGAGAGCCACGCGCCTCTTCATGCGGCCATTCTGCGCCCGCCGCCCCGACGGGGTCAAGCACCGTGGATCGTCGTCTACTCGGCGTCTGTGAGGAACACGAGGACGCGTTCCTTGAGCAGCGCTGCGGAGCTCTCGTCGAAGTCCGCCAGGCTGCTGTCGGCGAAGAGGTGTCGATTGCCGGGGTAGAGGAACAGCGCTGCTTCATCGGCATTCTCAACGAGCTCGCGCGCGGCGGGGATGTCCTCCTCCGCCCAGGCGTCGTCCTCCATCATGTGGATCTGGAGCGGAACCCCCGTCGGCCACGTGCCGAACTCGGCCGCGGGGACGGCGGCGCTGAGGAGCAACGCCCTCTTCGCGCCTGGACGTGTCTGGGCCAGCTGCTGCGCGGCCCTAGCCCTGCCCGCCGCTGGTGGCGCTGTTGACCGGCGGGCCGCCGAGTGGCCCGCTTCCGGCGGGAGCGTCGACGACTTGGCACGGCGGGACGGCGCCATTCGCCCAGCCGATGCCGAGGGCACGCTCGCCGCCGGAGCCGGTCTGCGTGGAGATCACCATCGTGATCCCGGCCGGGGGCACCGTGATCGTGAAGCGGGTGGCACCGTCGGTCGAACGCCCAATGCTGCCCTGGGTCGTCCCGCCGATTGCGTCGTGGCCGGCCGGCGTGAACCAGGGCTGCTTGCACATCTTCCCCTCGGGCAGGTACTGCACCACCGCGTTGACGCCGACCGCCCGTAGCTTCGTCTGGAGCCCGGCTGCGTCGTTGAGCGAGTCGATCTCCACAGTCACCGTGCCGTCGGCGTTCCTGGTCACGGCGTAAGCAGCCTGCGTGCCGGTGGACAGGAAGAACACGCTGGCGATCGCGGCGGCCGCCAGCACCGCGGCCAGCCCCCCGACGAGGAGAACCCGTGGTCCGCGCCGCAGCCGGCGTCCCTGCCCTCGGTCGACCCGCGGGTCCGTCACGAGGCTGCGCAGCTCGACCAGCAGGCGCTCGTCGAAGTTGCTCACGTCGTCACCTCCGGTTGGTCGCTCGTGGCGAGGTCGAGGAGACCAGGCCGGCGCTGCAACCTGCGACGGGCGCGGTGCAGCCGCACACGGGCGGCGACCGCACCGATACCGAGCGCGTGCCCCGCCTCGACGACGGAGAGGCCGTCGAGCGAGATGAGCTCGAGCACCGCGCGCTCGCCGGCAGGGAGCCGGGTCAAGCCTCGGTGGAGCTCCCGTGCCGCCGACTCGCCGTCGATCCGCTCGTGCAGCGCGGCGAGGTCGTCCACGTCGACGAGCTCCCGTCCGCGAATGCGAGCGACCGTGCGCAGCTCCTTCGCGTTCCGCCGGCGCTCATCGGCGACGACGTTGCGGGCAATCCCGTAGAGCCAGGCGACGGGCTCGCCCCGGCTGCGCCGGTAGGAGCTGGCCGACTCGATCACCGCGACGAACACGTCCGCGGTCAGGTCGGCGACGACGTAGGGATCGTCCACCCGCCGCGCGACGAACCGCTGCACCGTTTCGACGTGCTGTCGGTAGAAGCGCTCGAACGCGTCCGGGTCGGATGTGATCTCGCCGAGCTCCTGCACACGCATCTCCTCGAATCCTCGCTGTCACAGGCCCTTCGTCGGAGCGAGCTGATGCGTTACACGGCCGACTCGAGTCCGGCGCGCCGAACAATTGACGCTGTCTACTCGGCGTCTGTGAGGAACACGAGGACGCGCTCCTTGAGCAGCGCCGCGGCGTCTTCGTCGAAGTCGGCCAGGCTCGTGTCGGCGAAGAGGTGACGGTCGCCGGGGTAGAGGAACAGCTCCGCGCGGTCGGCGTTCTCGACGAGGTTGCGCGCGGCGGGGATGTCTTCTTCCGCCCACGGATCGTCCTCCATCATGTGGATCTGGAGCGGAACGCCTTCGGGCCAGGTGCCGAACTCCTCCGCGGGAACCGCGCCGCTGAAGAGCAGCGCTCCCTTCGCGCCCGGACGGGTCTGGGCCAGCTGCTGCGCGGGCAGCACGCCGAGCGAGAAGCCCGCGTAGACGAGCTCGGCGGGCAGGTCGTCGGCGGCACGGCGGCCGCGCTCGATGATCGTGTCGAACCCCGTCTCCTGCGCGTGGCCGACGCCCTCGGTGAGGTCGTCGAAGGTCTTGCCCTCGTAGAGGTCGGGCGTGTGGACCAGATGGCCCGCGGCGCGCAGGTCGTCGGCGAAGGCCAGCACTCCGTCGGTCAAGCCCTGCGCGTGATGGAAGAGCAGTATCTCGGCCACGATGACGAGTGGCGAGTCTAGCCGGAGCGCGCGGGGTGTGGAGAGAGGCCCTCCGGGCGTTCTGTCACCGGCACGCTCCCCAGCGACCGACGTCGTGTGCTCTCGCGATCGCCTGGAGCCGCTCGTAGTACGGGCGCTTCTTGAAGTGGCGGTCGTCGTAGGCATAGACGCGGGCATAGCCGCGGCGTAAGAGCTGCGCGCCGAGATCGGCGTGGTGACCGACGACGTACACGTAGGCGAGGAGGCGTCCGTAGCGGTCGTACACGTCTCCGGTCGACGGCTCCGTCGTCAGTACGACACTCCCCACCGCGTATCTCGCCGTAAACGCCGAGGACTGCGGCCCGTAGCACTGGATCGGCGTGTTCGGCTTCTTCGTCTCCGGTGTGTCGACCCCGAGGAGTCGCACGTCGACGTCGCGCGAGCCGACGAGCACGTGGATCGTGTCTCCGTCGACGTCGCGGATGACGGTGCCGCGCTGGACCGCGAGGCTGGCGGCGGCGACGAGGGGCGCGATCATGCGGACGGCGACTCCACTGCCGCATGATCTCGACTGACTCGTTCAGACGTGGACGCAACCGACACGACGCGAGGCCGGGCGGCGAGCCGGTCGCCCGCCGCGCGACTTCGATTGGGATGGTGCCGCCTCCTCAGGCGGCAGGGCGGTCCGACGGCAATGTGTCGTCCGGAACCGCGGTGAGTGCCTCGACGTCGGTGTCGGGCGACGCCGCGAGCCGGAGGGCCTGCGACGGCGCGTAGCCTGCCGCACACAGACGCCGAAAGCGCTGAAAGAGCCAGTTCTCGACCTGCTGATCGTCGAAACCTTCGAACTCAGCCGCAGTCATGTCTTGTGTCGTCCTTCCCCTGACGGGGGCCGGGGATGCCGCCGCCAGAGCTCGATTGGGGTGAAGCTCGCCAGGACTGTCCTATCGGCCGGTCGATTCCGCGGCTTTAGGCCGGCCTGGAATCCGCCGGACGGCACCTGCTCAAGAGGTCGGCGACGACCGCCGATTTCACCCAGGTGCATGCGAGGCGCAAACGCTCGGCCGCTCCCGGATCCGGTCCGCGGGCCGGAGACGTCCTGTCGGCGATCGGCTTCGATCAGGCGAGACTCGAGGGAGCGTTCGAGACCCTGCGGCGCGAGGTGAAGATGCTCCAGATCAAGCTCCGTGTGCTCGAGGCGGCAGCGGACGGGCAGGCGGCGGCGGGAGCCGACGTCGCGCTCCGTGCAGAACGGGTGCTCGGCCGTGGGACCGACGCCGAACGCGCCGGCGAGCTCGACGCCCGTGAACAGGCGCTGCGGCAGTCCGAGCAGGCGGTCAACGCCGTCGAGATCGAGCTGACCAATCAACGTGCCCTGTTTGCACAGGAGCGCGCAGAGCTCGAGGCGGAGGTCGAGTGGCTCGAGAGCGAGCGCACTGCATTCGCCCGTCAGGCGAACGAGCTCGAGGATCGCACCGTGGCGCTGCGGCGGTACGACATGGAGCTCGACGTGCGGGAACGGGACCTCCAGAACAGGGCGCGACAGCTCGAGTCCGCCGAAGCTGCGCTCGCCGACGCGCGGCGACAGGTCGAGGTGGTGCATCCGGTCGAGCGGATTCTCGACCTACCGGCGCCTGTCGGTGCCCCCGAGCAGCCTGCTTCGAGCGCGTCGACGTGGAAGATCGATGCGCTCGCGCAGCTCGTCGAGGAACAGGGCCGTGCGTTCCCCGAACGAGTCGACGAGTGGCGGTACACGCTCCTCTATCTGCGGAACGAGGCGTACGCCGACGGCACCCTTCCCGGTGCGTTCGACTGGCTCGTCGAGGACACGTTCCGCGAGCTGCTCGCCTCGAGGTAGACGGCACGCGCGAGCGCGAGGGTCGCGGGCGTCCAGGTGCGACGTCTGTGGCTCACGCCGCAGCCGAGTTGCCTGCTCCGGGGAGAGAGCAGGCAGACTCTCGTGCCCTGGACGCCCTGCCGTCCATTCGACTTCGACCCCCTCGTTCCTCGCGTCACGACGAGGGCGGGCACGTCGACCGCGAGAAAGGGGGAGGAATCGGCCAGAGAATCTGTCAAAGTCTGACGGATGCGGCGTTGCCTGGCGGTGCTCGCGGCAGTGGTGGTTCTCCCCGTGTCGTCCGCGGCGGCGCGGCCGGTTCGCTCCGCGATCTTCTTCTACCCGTGGTACTCGAACCCGACGTACGACGGCGCCTATGCGCACTGGCAGCAGGGCGACCACGACCCGCCGTTCGATGTCTCCTCGGTGTACTTCCCTGCGCGGGGCGCGTACTCGAGCGGCGACCCGCACGTGCTCGCAGCGCAGATGCGTGACATCAGACGCGCGGGCGTCGACGAGGTCGTGAGCTCGTGGTGGGGGAGGGGATCGACGGAAGATCAACGCTTGCCGGCGGTGATAGCGGCGGCACACCACTACCGACTGAAGGTCGCGGTCCAGCTCGAGCCCTATCCGGGGCGTTCGCCCGAGACGATCGCAGCCGACCTCCAGTACATCCGCGGTCTCGACATCCGCGACGTCTACGTCTATCGAGCCGGTGACTTCACGGGCGATCAGTGGCGGTCGCTCGACCTGAGCCTTACCGGCCTCCGCATCTTCGCGCAGACCAATCACGTGGGCTTCGCCGCATACTCGGGATTCGCCGGCTTCTACACCTACGACATCCTGATGTACGGCGGCGAGCAGTTCGGGCGGCTGTGCGCTCAGGCGCACGCCGTGGGCTTGCTGTGCGCGCCGTCGGTTGGCCCGGGATACGACGCGTTGGCGGCGACAGGCGACGATCGTGTGAAGCCGCGCGACGACGGCGAGACATACGACTCGATGTGGAGCGCGGCGATCGACGCGGATGCCGACATCGTCACGATCACGAGCTACAACGAGTGGAGCGAAGGCACGCAGATCGAGCCGGCGGGCCACGGAGGAAGGTACGAGAGCTACAACGGCGCGTACGGACTCCACGGCCACAAGGCCGAGTGGGCGTACATCTGGGCGACGCGCCGCTGGACGAACGTGCTCGCGAAGCGCTAGCCCGCTCGCGCTGCGAACACCTCGCTCGAGCAGCCCGAGAGGAGCCCTTCACGGACGTTATCGACACCGCGTAGCGAGGGGTGGGAAAGATCGGCCGTGATCTCCTCCCATGCGGTGAGAGAGAGTGCGCGTGCTCCTTCGCACGTGCCGATGCGAAAGAGAAGCTCGGTCGACAGCACGTCGCGCCGGCCTGACTGACGGCGCGCTATTCCGTCGAGCTCACGGAGCTCCTCCAGCGGGTCGATGCGGACGTTCGAGTCCGAGCCGATGCAGATCCCGATGCCACGGCCGCAGACGTCCTCGACGGCGAGGAAGCCATCCGCGAGGTGCGCCTCTGTGGTCGGGCACGCGCAGATCCGCGACCCCGCCTTGGCAAGCAAATCGAGCTCGTCGGCGTTGGCATGTGTGGCGTGGACGACTGTCGTGTGCTCGCCGAGACAGCCGGTGCGCTCGAGCAGCTCGATCGGACGGAGGCCGTGCTCGGCGAGACACTCCTCGATCTCGCGCGGCTGCTCGTCGGCGTGAACGTGGAGAGGGACTCTCTCGGCGGCGGCGTAGCGACCGATCTCCTCGAGCCACTCGGCAGGACACGCGCGCACCGAGTGGGGCGCGACACCGACCCTGAGGCCGCGTGCTCGTGCGTCATCGACCTGGCGGAGGTAGGCCGAAACCGAGGGCTGACGGAAGCGTGCGAGGCCGCCGCGTCCGTACGCGGCAAGCAGGAGCACGAACGCGATCCCGGCCTCCTCGGCCGCCTCGGCGGCGGCGAGCGCCTCGTCGTACCCGAGGTAGTGGAACTCGCCGACGGCCGTGTACCCGGCCCGCCGGAGCTCGCGATAGACCTCGGTGTACTCGCGGCGCACGAGCTCGGGCGTCTGCCGCTCGGCCTCGGCGAGCATCCCGTCTCGCCACGCCCAGAAGTCGTCGCCCGGCGAGCGGCCCCGCAACGCCCGCTGGAACGCGTGGCAGTGCGCGTCGACGAAGCCCGGCATCGTGAACGTCTGGCTCACACCGGAATCGTCACAGACTCGGCACGGACGCGTGCGACTGCGGCGGGTAGCGTCCGCGCCGTGGGCGGCGGGTTGCTCCCCACCCATTGGGTGGGGCGTCGGGGCAGGTGTGATGCGCGCCTCGGCCGACGCGTGGGCCACGAAGACCCCGACTATCCTTGTGTCATGTCGGCGCGTGCGGTTCCCGCCCCTTTGCAGCAACTTCCAAATGCGCTGACCGTCGTCCGGCTCCTGCTGATCCCGGTGTTCGTCGCGCTGATGCTCGCCGCCGAGGGGGGACACAGCTGGCCCGCGGGGATCGTCTTCGCGATCGCCGGCGTCACCGATCAAGTCGACGGCTACCTCGCACGGCGCTGGCAGGTCGAGTCGAGCTTCGGGCGCGTCGCCGATCCGCTCGCCGACCGGTTGATGATCGACGCGGCCGTGATCCTCCTCTACGTGAACGACCACATGCCCTTGCTCGGGATGGTCCTCATCCTCGGCCGTGACCTCGTTCTCATGCTCGGATACAAGGCGGTGGCCCCGCGCGGGTACGAGCTCCAGGTGACGCTCGTCGGGAAGATCGGGACGTGGCTCCTGTATGCGGGCATCGGCCTGCTGATCGTCACGTCGCCGAGCACGCACTGGCCATACCTGATCTTCTGGGCCGGAGTGGCGCTCGCCGTCGTCGCCGCAGTCGGTTACATCATCGGGGCCCGCAAGGAGATGGAGCGATGAAGGCCGTGGTGATGGCCGGGGGCGAAGGGACGCGCCTCCGCCCGCTCACGTCGAATCAGCCGAAGCCGATGGTGCCGATCGTCGGCAAGCCGTGCATGGAGCACATCCTCGAGCTGCTCAGGTCGCACGGGTTCGTCGACGTGATCGTCACCGTCGCATTCCTGCCGCAGGCGATCCGCGGCTACTTCGGCGACGGCGAGACGCTCGGTATCGACATCGGCTACTCCGTAGAGGAGTCGCCGCTCGGGACCGCAGGTTCCGTGCGACACGCCGCCAAGCAGCTCGACGAGACGTTCCTCGTCATCTCGGGTGATGCGCTGTGCGACGTCGACCTGTCCGAGCTCGTCGCGTTCCACAAGGAACGCGGGGCAGCGGTGACGATCGGGCTCAAGGCCGTCGACAACCCGCTCGAGTTCGGCATCGTCGTCACCGACGACGAAGGGCGGGTCGAGCGCTTCCTCGAGAAGCCGTCGTGGGGCCAGGTGTTCTCGGACACGATCAACACCGGCATCTACGTGCTCGAGCCAGAGGTGCTCCGACACGTGCCGACCGATCGGTCGCACGACTTCTCGAAGGAGCTCTTCCCGTACCTCCTCGACATGGGTCGCCCGATCTACGGCTACACGCTCGGCGGCTACTGGCAGGACATCGGCAACCTCGACCAGTACCGCCAAGCGAACTTCGACGCACTCGAGGAGAGCGTCCGCCTCGAGATTCCCGGGATCCGGCTGCGCGGGAACATCTGGCTCGGCGAAGGCGTGGAGATCGACGACCTCGACCAAGTGGAGGGTCCCGCGTACATCGGCAACTACTGCCGCATCGCGCCGAGCGCGAGCGTCGGCTCGAACTCCGTGCTCTCGAACAGCGTGACGCTGCGCGAGCGCTCCCGTGTCGTTCGCTCCGTGATCGACGCGTCGAGTCACATCGGCCGCGCGTCGCTCGTCGAGGGGGCGATCCTCGGACGCTCGTGCGACCTGCGCGCGCACGTGCGCATCCACGAAGGCGTTGCGATCGGCGACGAGGTGACGATCGGCTCCGAGAGCGTGATCATGCCGGGCGTCCGGATCTACCCGTTCAAGGAGGTGGAGTCGGGCGCGCAGATCCACGAGAGCGTGATCTGGGAGTCGCGCGCCTCGCCGCGTCTCTTCGGCAAGGACCTCGTCGAGGGATTGGTCAACGTCGACCTGACGCCCGACGCGGCGGTTCGGATCGCCGCTGCGCTCGGGACGGCGCTGCCGCGCGGTGCACGCGTCGTCGTCAGCCGCGAGTCGTCGGCGGCGTGCAGGATGATCAAGCGCGCGCTCATCGCCGGCCTGACCTCGGCAGGGCTGGACGTCGCCGACCTGCGTGTCCTGCCGGCCGCGGTCGCGCGCCATCTGCTCAAGAGCGAGGGCCATGACGCGGGCGTCCACGTCGGCACGAGCCAGTCGGATCCGGAGGTCGTCCAGATCCGGTTCTTCGAGCCGCCCGGGATCCAGATGACCGCGGGCTTCCAGAAGGAGGTCGAGAAGAACTACACGCGCGGCGAGCTCCGTCGTGTCGCGTTCGGGGCGATCGGCGAGATCGACTACCCCGCCCGTGCCCGGGAGACGTACGCCCAGGATCTCCTCGCCGGCCTCGACGCCGACCTGATCCGCGCCCGCGGCTTCCGGCTCGTTGTCGACTACGGCTACTCGGCGGCGTCGTTCGTGCTACCGCTGCTGCTCGGGCCGCTCGAGATCGAGGCGGTGTCGGCGCACGGCTTCTCGACCGAACGGACCGACCCCGGCTCGCAGCTGCTGCGCGAGGCGATCGGCCAGGTGAAGCGCCTCGTGCCCGCGGTCGGCGCAGATTTCGGGGTCGTCCTCGACCGCGCCGCCGAACGGCTCTACCTCGTCGACGAGGAGGGCCGCGAGATCCCGGTCGAGCAAGCCCTGCTCCTCTTCCTGCGGCTGCTCGGCTCGAACGGGCGCCGCGGAAAGCTCGCTTTCCCGGTGACGGTGACGAGCCAGGTGGAGAAGATGCTCGAGGGGAGCGGCCTCGAGGTCGTCCGGACACGTGCGTCCCTCGAGGACCTGACGAAGACCGCCTCCGAGGAGGGCGTGATCTTCGGGGGAGCCGTTGGGGGTGGCTACGTGTTCCCCGAGTTCATCCCGGCCTACGACGCGATGGCCAGCCTGTGCAACCTGCTCGAGCTGCTCGCGCCCATCCAGCGGCCGCTCTCCGAGCTCGTCGCCGAGCTTCCCAAGCCGACGCTCGTGCACCGGCAGCTCCACTGCCCGTTCGCGCTCAAGGGCCTCGTCATGCGAGTCCTGACCGAGCGGCTGAAGGAGCGCCGCCTCGACCTCACCGACGGCGTCAAGGTCTTCGACGACCGCGGCTGGGCGCAGATCCTGCCCGACCCGGACGAGCCGACGCTCCATCTCTACACGGAGGGCGCGACCGAGGAGGACTCGAAGGCGCTCGAGGCCGAGTATCGGAGCCTCGTCGAGGAGATCATGCTGCTCGAGGGCGCCGCCGCGTCCGCCTGACACCCGAACTCTCAAGTTCAACTTGACCCTTTGGGGCCGGTGCTGCTTGAATGAGCGTCGAACCCGACGACGAAAGGCGGCCAGTGGAACCTCTCCCCGACCTCGCCTCGCTCACCGACGACGACCTGAAGCGGCTGATCGACGACCTGACCGCCCAGGAGCAGGAGATCTCGTACCAGCGCCGCCTGCTGCACGGCAAGATCGACATCCTCCGCGCCGAGCTCGTCGCGAGGCTCCAGAAGACCGAGGGCCGGAGCGTCCTCGACCAGCTCGACGTCGACCGCCTCACGGAGATCCTGACGTCGAAGGCGGCTCCTCCCGCCTGAGGCCGTGTCCCACGTCTACTGCCAGGAGTGCGGCTTCCAGAACCCGGAGACCGCGAACTACTGCGCCCGCTGCGGTGCGCTGCTGGTCAAGGACGACGGCACCGAGACGACGCAGACCTTCACGCCCGAGGAGGGCGAGCTCTCGCCGACGGATCTCCTCGACGACCTCGGCGTCAAGGGGCCGGCGCTGGTCGTGCGGAGCGGCGGCGGCAGGACGGGGGAGACGTTCCCGCTCGAGTCCGAGACGACCGTCGGTCGCTCACCGGACTGCGGCATCTTCCTGGACGACGTCACCGTGTCCCGCAGGCACGCCGTCCTGGCCGCGCGCGACGGCGTCTTCATGATCGAGGATCAGGGCAGCCTGAACGGCACGTTCGTCAACCGGCGGCGCGTGGAGTCGGCCGAGCTCGAGGACGGCGACGAGCTGCAGATCGGCAAGTATCGGCTCACCTTCCTCAACCGATGACGACGGCCGCGAGCGCACCTGCCAAGCGATCGCTGACGATCGGCGCCGTCTGCGGGATGCTGAAAGAGGAGTTCCCGGACATCTCGATCTCGAAGATCCGCTACCTCGAGGATCGCGGCCTGCTCGCGCCGCGCCGCACCGAGGGCGGGTACCGGATGTTCGGCGAGGACGACGTCGAGCGCCTCGAGACGATCCTCCGGCTGCAGCGGGACGAGTTCCTGCCGCTGAACGTCATCCGCCAGGAGCTGGCGCTCCCGGCCGCGAAGGACCGGCGCCGCCGGCGCAACGGCCTGGCCGCCGACGAGGCGGAGCTCGACGTCGCCGAGCTCTGCGACCGAGCGGGAGTCGACGCGCGGCTCGTGCACGAGCTCGAGGACTTCGGGTTGCTGCAGCCGCGGCTCGAATCGGGCGCGCGGCTGTACGCCGAGCTCGACGCCGACATCGCGGCGGCGTGCGCACAGCTCGCACGCTACGGGATCGACTCCCGGCACCTGCGGACGTTCAAGACCGCGGCCGACCGCGAGGCGGCGCTCCTGGAGGCGATCGTCGCACCGGCGCTGCACGCACGGAACCCGGAGCGCCGACGGAGCGGCCTCGAAACCCTCGAGGCGCTCGGGGCGCACGCCCAGGATCTCGCGCAGCTCCTCTTCCTCCGCGCGCTGCGACGGCTTGCGTCAACATAGGCGGGTGAATCTCGCCGAGAAGGTCCGTGAGGTTCCGGACTGGCCACAGGCGGGTGTCAGCTTCAAGGACGTGACGCCGCTGCTCGCTGATCCGGATGCGCTTGCGTATGCCGTCGAGGAGCTGGCGGAGTGGGGGAAGGTGCGCAAGCCCGACCTCGTCCTCGGCGCCGAGGCGCGGGGCTTCATCCTCGGCGCCGCGATCGCGCGCGAGATCGGCTGCGGCTTCGTGCCGGCCCGGCGGCCGGGCAAGCTCCCTCCCGAGACGATCAGTGCCACCTATGCCCTCGAGTACGGGCAGAACGCCCTCGAGCTGCACCCGGAGATGATCCCGCACGGGGCCCGGATCCTGATCCACGACGACGTCCTAGCGACCGGCGGGACGGTCGAGGCGATCGCGACGCAGCTCGTCGAGAAGCTCGGCGGCCAGGTGGTCGGCTGCTGTTTCCTGATCGAGCTGGCCTTCCTGAACGGTCGCGAGCGGCTGTCCGACTACGACCTCCACGCCCTGATCGCGTACTAGGGCTGTCGGATGCCGTCCGCGGCGCCGATTAGAAGGTCACCATGTACGACGCGCTGACCGGCCGGTTCACCTTCGCGTGCCCCGAACGCGGGGAGAGCCGGGTCGCCTTGTCCGCCTTCCGGTCGCTCGAGCAGCTGCCTGGGGCGGCCCACCCGGCCGTCTACCACATCCTGTTCGCGTGCGGATGTGGGGGAGAGCACGCAGGTCTCGTCGCCCACGACGAGCTCGACTGGGCGCCCCTGGGCCTGCAGGGAGCCGTCTTCTTCAACCTCATGACCGCCCGCCTCGACTCGGTCGACGAGGAGCTGTCCGACCTCGCCGTCAAGCGTCTGCAGGCTGGCCAGTGGCCCTGGAGCTTCTTCTGCTACCCCGAGGAGCGCCCGCGGCCGGTCTTCCCCTCGTCGTTCCTCTTGCTCGCGCCCGGGGACGGCTCCCTCGGCCTGCTCGTCCGCTGTCCTGCCTGCGACCGGACTTCGATCAACCTCGTGTCGCATCAGCACGTCGACCTGCCCTGGCACAACGATGCAGAGATCGGCGTGGTCGAACACGTCTTCGCCGACGACGCCGCGCGCACGATCGACGAGTTCCGTGAGGAGCTCTACTCCCGTCGGTTCGACGCGCGCCGGCTGCGCCTCTGAGACCGGCTTCCGAGCTTTACCCTGGGCCCAGGGATCACCCGTTGACAGGCCCACGCCGATGAACTCTGCGGCATGGCAGACGACGCTCCCGCGGCGCTCGGGCGGGGAAGGGGTGCGCGCCTACTCCTCCTTCATCTGACCGCCCTCACCCGGGTCGACGACCCGCCGACCCCGTTCGAACGGGTCGCGGACGAGGTCGGCCCCGAGCTCGCACGCCTGCTGGTCCGAGCGCTCGTCGGCCGTCGCACCGACCGCTCCAGGCTCGCGGCCTGAAGGACAGGGACTGCGCCTAGCTGTCCGCGCCGCGCGTGCGGACGAACACGAAGATCACCGCGAAGCTGAGGGCGCCTACGAGGAACGCAGTGCCCCGCGACATCCCGACGGCGATCAGGCCGAACCAGACGAAGACGCCGAGGCCGAGAGCCCAGAGAAAGGACGTGACGCCGCGGTCGATGCTGGGGGGGCGGAGGTGCATGCGCGCCGGCGACGACTGTACAGGACCAAAAAAATTCGCCGAGCCGGTTTCGCTTTCGTCCACCGCTTCCGCTGACTTTCCCCTTGCGGGTACAACCCTCGGACTCGGCTTCGACCTACTCGCGCTCCGTGCTCGGCGCAAGCGGCAACCTAAGGCATGTCCAGAGGGCGTTCAAGGGCTCGACAAACGTCCGAGCCGCAATTTGCGTTCTTTTGTTTTTTCAACATTTCCACAGCTTTTTTTGCATTCTGTGGAGAGTGCTGTGGAAAGGAACCGCGAGCCGTGCGGGGGAGGCGGAAAGCCCTGCTACGCGCCGTCTCGCAGATCCTAACTTGACATAACGTCGGTTCTCGTGCGTTAGCTACCGCCAGGCCTTTTCCCGCCACGAGCCGAACGCACGGGTTGCCAAACGGCGTCGACGGCCTTCATCGCCTCGTTGAGATCCTCGCGTCGCGGATGCAGATACGCCTGGTTTGTGCCGACCGACTTGTGGCGCAGCAGCTGCTGTGCCATGACGATGTCGCCGGTCACCCGCCAGATCTCGTCGGCGGCGCTGTGGCGCAACTCGTGCGTCTTGATGGTCTCGGCCTCGCCCAGGGGTCGACCGTGACCGTCACCCTCACGCGGCGCAACCCAGCCTCAACCGATCGCTCTGTCAGGGGACATTCCCGAGCACTGGCATAGGCGGTAGCGACCATTGCCTCAGCGGTTCATCTGCCCCAGGCGGCCGTGCCTTCCCAGTTGTTAGTCCGGGTGAGGTGGTCGATGTGGCTCCCGTCCGCGTTCATGATGAACAGGTCGGGCCAGTCTGAGGTTGGACCGGCCTTGGCGCCTCTTGTCGTCGAGAAGACGATCTGGCGGCTGTCGGGGGAGTAGGAGCCGAGCTGGATCCCGGTGCCGGACGGGAAGTGGGTGAGTTGTCGCAGGCCTTTTCCGTTGGGTTGGATCGCGTAGATGTTTCCGGTCGCGAGTTTCGGTTCGTCAGGGGGAGGCGCGGTGATGGAGCGGAAGAGGATGTGCCTGCTGTCGGGTGACCA
>DASPSY010000020.1:0-35785 GCA_035623685.1 Gaiellaceae bacterium | reverse complement strand
CTCGATGTTCTGGTACTGCTTCCGCGAGCGCGACCGCATCCTCGATCTCTTCGAGCTGGTCTGCGGCACGCGCATGCACACGCGTTACTTCCAGGCCGGCGGACTCGCCGAGGACATCCCGCCGGGCTTCTTCGACGAGTGCGCGGCGTTCGTGGAGCTGATGCCGAAAGGGATCGACGACTACGAAGGCCTCGTCGACCGCAGCCCGATCTGGCTCGAGCGCACCAAGGGCATCGGCCTGCTCTCCGCCGCGGATGCGATCGCACTCGGCCAGTCGGGCCCCGTGCTCCGCGCCTCGGGCGTGGACTGGGACCTGCGCCGGGCCAAGCCCTACCTCGCCTACGACCAGGTGGACTTCCGCGTGCCCGTCTACCGGAACGGCGACGTCTACGACCGCTACCGCGTGCACATCGACGAGATGCGTGAGTCCGTGCGCATCGTCGACCAGGCGCTGCGGCGCATGCCGGACGGGCCGTGGATCGCGGACGACCGCAAGGTCGTGCTCCCGCCGCGCGAGGAGCTGCACACCTCGATGGAGTCCCTGATCCACCACTTCAAGATCGTCACGGAGGGCTATCGCGTCCCGGAGGGCGAGGTGTACGTCGCGGTCGAGTCGCCGCGCGGAGAGTCAGGCTGCTACGTCGTCTCGGACGGAGGACCGAAGCCGTGGCGCGTCAAGTTCCGCGCTCCCTCCTTCGTCGCGCTCGAGGCGACCGCGACCTGCATGTCGAACGCGCTGGTCGCCGACATGATCGCCGTGGTCGGCTCCCTCGACACCGTCATGGGCGACTGCGACCGATGACGGCCACCGACTTCTACGACGAGGTGCAAGCGCTGAAGGCGCGCTACCCCGACTGGCGCTCCGCCACACTGCCCGCGTTGCGGCTCGCGCAGGAGCGGCACGGCTCGCTCACGCCCGACGCGCTCCGAGAGTGCGCGGCTGCGCTCGGGACGACGCCTGCGTTCTGCGAGTCCGTCGCCTCGTTCTACGACATGTTCCACCTCGAGCCGATCGGGAGACACATCGTCGAGGTCTGCACGAACGTGTCTTGCGCGCTCGTCGGCGCGCAGCAGGTGCTGGAGGCGTTCGAACGCGAGCTCGACATCCACGCCGGCGAGACCACCGAGGACGGCGAGGTGACGCTGCGACCGGTCGAGTGCCTCGGCGGCTGCGGCTGGGCGACGATCGTCGCGATCGACCACTCGTATCGCACACACGTCATGCCGGACGACGTTCCCTCGATCGTCGAGGAGCTGCGCGATGGCGGGTGACGTCCGCGCGATCGTGCTCGCCGACGTGGACGAGCGCGACCTGACGAAGCTCGCGGAGTACGAGGCCGTGGGCGGGTACGAGGCGCTGAAGAAGGCGCGCGCGATGTCGCCGTCAGCCGTGACCGACGAGCTGATCGGCTCCGAGCTCCGCGGCCGCGGCGGCGCGTTCTTCCCCACGGGCCGCAAGTGGTCGTTCGTGCCGAAGCCCGATCAGAACCCGAACCCGCACTACCTCGTGATCAACGCCGACGAGTCGGAGCCGGGCAGCTTCAAAGACAACGAGATCCTCACGCGGGTCCCGCACCGCTTCATCGAAGGCTGCCTGATCGCGGCGCACGCCGTCGAGGCCACGACCGTCTTCGTCTACATCCGCGGGGAGTACACGGGCCCCTATGCCGTGCTCGTGGCCGCGCTCGACGAGCTGGACGAACGGCCGGACCTGCGGGGCGACGTGACCGTCGTCGTCCACCGCGGCGCAGGTGCATACATCTGCGGCGAGGAGACGGCGCTGCTCGAGTCGCTCGAGGGGAAGCGCGGGCAGCCGCGGACGAAGCCGCCGTTCCCGGCGATCCAGGGCCTGTACGCATCGCCGACCGTGGTCAACAACGTCGAGACGATGGCGACGGTCGCGCCGATCGTCGCCATGGGCGGTGCGGAGTACGCGAAGCTCGGAGTCGCGGACTCGCGTGGCACGCGCGTCGTCTCCGTCTCGGGCCACGTCGCGAAGCCGGGGAACTACGAGATCGAGAACGGCACGAGTCTCCGCGAGCTGATCTACGGCTACGGCGGGGGGATCCCGAACGGGCGCCAGCTCAAGGCGGTGATCCCCGGCGGCTCGTCGACCGTGATCCTCCGCGGAGACGAGATCGACGTCGGCTACGACTTCGACTCGCTGCTGAAGCTGCGCACGGCGATGGGCTCGGCCGGCGTGGTCGCGCTGGACGACCGCTGCTGCATGGTGCAGCTCGGCATCCGCGTCTCCGAGTTCTACGAGCACGAGTCTTGCGGCAAGTGCACGCCGTGCCGCGAGGGCACGCGCTGGATGACGCAGATCCTGCGCAGGCTCGAGGCAGGCGACGCCGAGCACGGCGAGCTCGACCTCCTGCTCGACGTCTGCGACCGGATCAACGGCAAGTGCCTCTGCCCGCTCGGCGAGACGGCCGCGGTCGCGGTCGCGAGCTACGTCGACAAGTTCCGAGACGAGTTCCTGGCGCACCTCGACGGCGGCTGTCCGTTCGGCGCCGACTCGCCGCTGCATGCCGTGCTCGCGCCAGTCGCGATGCACGCGCATCCTCAGCCGAGCGTGGTGAGCGCATGAGCACGGTCGAGCATGTCACGCTCACGATCGACGGTCGCACCGTTCAGGTGCCGAAGGGAACGGGGCTCGTCGAGGCGGCGATGGCAGCCGGGATCGAGATCCCGGTGTTCTGCTACGAGCCGCGACTCGGCCCCCCGGTCGGCGCGTGCCGCATGTGCCTCTGCGAGATCGAGGGCGGTCCGCCGAAGCCGCAGGCGGCGTGCACGCTGACGGCGACGGACGGAATGGTCGTCAAGACCGCACGCACCTCCGAGCAGGCGCGGATCGCGCAGAACGCCACGCTCGAGTTCATCCTCGTCAACCATCCGCTCGACTGCCCGGTCTGCGACAAGGGCGGCGAGTGCCCGCTGCAGGACCTGACGTTCCGCTATGGGCCGGGAAGCACACGGATGACGTTCCCGAAGCGAACGTTCGAGAAGCCGATTCCCGTGTCGCCGCTGATCGCGCTCGACCGCGAGCGCTGCATCCTCTGCTACCGCTGCACACGCTTCAGCGAGACCGTTGCCGAGGACGGCCAGCTCGTGGCGATCAACCGCGGTGCGCACTCGATGATCGCGACCTTCGACGACGAGCCGTACCGGGCGCCGTTCTCCGGCAACGTGATCGAGCTCTGTCCCGTCGGCGCGCTCACGTCGACGCAGTACCGGTTCGAGGCGCGGCCGTGGGAGATCCAGAACGTCCCGAGCGTCTGCGGCATGTGCCCCGTCGGCTGCAACGTCGACGTGACGACACGCGAGGGGAAGGTGAAGAGGATCCTGTCGCGCAACCATCCGGAGGTCGACCGCGGCTGGCTGTGCGACAAGGGCCGGTTCGCCTTCTCGCACGTGCGCGCCGAAGACCGCCTGCAGGACCCGCTGGTGCGCGTCCGGCGTCATGGGCTCGAGCAGGTCGGGTGGGACCGCGCGCTCGACGAAGCGGAACAGTTGCTGCGCGGCGCGCACGGGCGAATCGTCACCGCGCTCTCCGGCTCGGAGACGGTCGAGCAGGCGTACGGGCTCGCGAAGCTGCTGCGTGCCGGCCTCGACTCGCACGACGCCGTCCTGCCGGAGGAAGTGTCCGATGCGCTCGACGTATACCGCGTGCCGCTGTCGGCGATCGCGGATGCGGACGCGGTCTGCGTGCTCGGCGACGTGCCCGTCGTCGAGCGGGCACCGGTCGTCGACCTCTGGATCAGGGAAGCGCGGCGCCGCGGCGCGCGCGTCCTCCACGAGCTGGACGAGGAGGCGCTGCGCGAGGCCGAGCGCGCGATCCTCGTGTGGTCGGGGCCGCGCGGCGAGGGCGGCGCCGTCGTCGCGGCGCACGCGCACCGGGTCGGCGCGCGCGGCGCGTTCCACCTGCCGGCGACGCCGAACGGCCGCGGCGTCTGCGACGCGTGGGCTGCGGCCGCCGACGCCGAGGCGACGAGCCCCGACCCGATCGGCCTCCTGTTCGTCTCCGGCGACGAGGCAGCCGACGACCCGAACGTCCGCTCGCTGGCGGAGCACGCGGAGCACGTGATCGCCGTCTCCATGTTCCATGGGCTCGCGGACGGCTGGGCCGACCTCGTCCTGCCGGGCACGAGCTACCTCGAGCGCGATGGGACGTACGTGAACCTCGAGGGCCGCCTGCAGCGCCTGCGGCGCGCCGTGATCCCGCCCGCACCGGACGAGCTCGCGTGGATTTCGAAGCTCGCCGAGCGGTTCGAGGTGGACGTCTCGCCAATGCCCGCTGCAGTGTTCGCCGAGGTGTCGTCGATCGCCTTCGGTGGCGTCTCGTTCGGCGAGGTCGGCGAGCAGGCGACGCTGCCGCCGGCGGCGACCGATGTCGACGAGCCTGCGAAGACTTCCAAGAAGGCGAGATCGGCGAGGGGCAAGGGCCTGCAGCTGGTCCGGTACCCGGCGCTCTTCTCCGGCCCGGCGGTCGAGCGCGTCCCCGAGCTCCAGTTCCAGCGTCCGCAGCCGGAGGTGGAGCTCGCCGAGCCCGATGCGCGGAAACGCGGCATCCGCCCGGGCGACGAGGTCACGGTTCGCTCGAATGGGACGTCGGTGGTGCTGCGCGCACGGCTCTCCCGCGACCTGCGCGCGGGTGTCGTTCGCATCGCCGACGAGCACGCGGGCGAGCTCCAGCCGCAGGTGGAGGTGGCGAAGTGACCGAGGTGTGGTGGATCTCGCTGATCCAGGCGCTCGTGGTCATCAACCTCGTCATGCTCGCGTTCGCGTACACGACGTGGCTCGAGCGAAAGCTCCTCGGCCGGATGCAGAACCGCTACGGGCCGAACCGCGCCGGCCCTTACGGCCTGCTCCAGCCGTTCGCCGACCTCGTCAAGCTGATCCGCAAGGAGAGCTTCTTCCCCGCCGCCTCGGTCGAGGCGCCGTACATCGTCGCGCCCGCGGTCTCGCTGTTCGCGGCGCTCGCGGCTTTCAGCGTCATCCCGTTCGGTGCCGGCTGGGAGGTCTCGGGCTACCACATCAACGGCGAGGTTGCGAACGTCCCGATCGCCCTGATCCTGATCTTCGCGCTCGGCTCGATCGGCATCTACGGGTTCATCGTCGGCGGGTGGGCGTCGGAGTCGAAGTACTCGATCCTCGGCTCGATGCGCACCTGCGCACAGCTCGTCTCGTACGAGGTGTCGCTCGCGCTCAGCGTGCTCGGGGTCGTGATGATGGGCCAGTCACTGAACCTCTCGGAGATCGTCGAGAAGCAAGGCGCGACGTTCTGGTTCTTCGGGCCGCAGTTCGTCGGCCTCCTCTGCTTCCTGTTCGCCGGGATCGCCGAGACCAGTCGCGCGCCGTTCGACCTCCCCGAAGCCGACACCGAGCTCGTCGCCGGCTACCACACCGAGTACAGCGGCATGCGCTGGGGCCTGTTCCAGACGGCTGAGTACGTCAACTTGATCACCCTGTCGGCACTCGCAGTGACGCTCTTCTTCGGCGGCTGGCACGGTCCATGGGAGCCGCTCGGCCCGCTCTGGTTCCTGCTCAAGCTCTTCCTGTTCATGGCGTTCTTCATCTGGGTCCGCGCGTCCGTGCCGAGACTCCGTTACGACCAGCTGATGAGCTTCGGCTGGAAGATCCTGCTCCCGGTCGCAACGCTGAACGCGCTCGTGACCGCGCTGCTCGTGGTGTGGGTCAAGTAGTGGCCGACGCGCTGGCACCGGTCAAGGGCTTCGCCGTCACGTTCCGCCAGCTGTTCAAGAAGCCGGTCACGCAGCAGTACCCGGAGTACAAGCGGCCGGTCTACCCACGCTTCCGCGGCCGCCACCGCCTGCACAAGCACGCGAACGGGCTCGAGAAGTGCGTCGGCTGCTCGCTCTGCGCAGCCGCGTGCCCGGCGGACTGCATCCGCGTCGTCGCTGCCGAGAACACGGCGGAGGAGCGCGTCTCGGCCGGCGAGCGCTACGCGCGCATCTACGAGATCAACATGAGCCGCTGCATCTTCTGCGGCTACTGCGAGCTGGCCTGCCCGTTCGACGCGATCACGCTCGGCAACGAATACGAGATCTCCGAGTACTCGCGCGACGACCTCATCTACACGAAGGACATGCTGCTCGCGGAGCCGATGAAGCGGATTCCGGTGGCCGACCGTGAGCTCTACGACACACCGATTCCGTACTACAGGGAACATTCGTGATCGTCGCGAGCGCGGGCAACGTGCTGGTGTGGATCGTGTGGCTCGCGGCGGCCGGCGCGTGCATCGGCTCGGGGATCGCCGTCATCTCGTTCCGCAACCCGTTCTTCTCGGCACTCGCGCTGATCGGGAACCTCGCCTCCCTCGCGGTGCTCTACCTGCTGCTCTCGGCGGAGTTCGTGGCCGCCGCCCAGGTGCTCGTCTACGGCGGCGCGGTGATGGTGATGTTCCTGTTCGTGATCGCCTACATCGGCCCGCAGCAGGAGTCGCCGTGGGCGGGTGGTCCAACCTGGCAGTCGTTCGCGGCCGTGGTCGCGGCCGGCGCGCTGTTCGTCGAGATCCTCGTCGTGATCGGGATGAAGGCGGGCGGCGAGCTCGGCCACGCCGCGCCGATCGGCTCGTCGTTCGGCAGCCCGGCGGAGATCGGACGGTTGTTCCTCACCGACGACCTCCTCGCGTTCGAGATCACGTCGATCGTGCTGCTCGTTGCCGCGGTCGGCGGCGTCATCCTGGGCGCGCACGCACGCCGCCAGCCGTGGGGGAGCGCAGACGCCGAGGCACCGCACTTCGACGCGCTGCGGCCCGGGAAGACCGATGCTCGGACCTGACCTCGCCTGGTACCTCGCCGTCGCGGCGTTCCTGTTCTGCACGGGCGCGCTCGGCGTCCTGCTCCGGCGCAACCCGCTGATCGTGCTGCTCTCGCTGGAGATCATGCTGAACGGGGCGAACCTCGCCCTGATCGGCTACTCGCGCCACCTCGCGAACGGCGACGGTCAGATCTTCGCGCTCGCCGTGATGGCGATCGCCGCGTCCGAGGTCGTAGTAGGGCTCGGCCTCGTCGTCGCGCTCAACCGCCGGCAGGCGCCCCTCGACGTCGACCGGCTCGACACCCTGCGCGGATGATCGCGGGCGCGTGGATCTGCCTGCTGTCGCCGCTGGCCGCGGCGGTGCTGATCACGCTGGGCGGGACACGCACGTCGAGGCACACCGCCGCGTATCTGTCGACGCTCTCGTGCTTCGTCGCCTTCGCCGGCGCGATCGCCTCTTTCGTCGGGCTGCTCGGCGAGGAGCCGTCGCAGCGCCATCACCTCTCGACAGCGTGGATCTGGATCCAGGGCGGCTCGTACCGGTCCGGGCTTTCCATGCTGGTCGACCCGCTCAGCGTGATGATGATGCTGATCGTCTCCGGTGTCGGCGCGCTGATCATCGCGTACTCGATCGGCTACATGGACGGCGACGACGAAGAGCGGCGGTACTTCGCCTACATGTCGCTGTTCGTGTTCTCGATGCTGCTGCTCGTCCAGGGCGGCAACCTGATCCTCCTGCTCGCCGGATGGGGAATGGTCGGACTCTCGTCGTACCTGCTGATCGGCTTCTGGCACCACCGGCCGGCCGCGATCGCCGCCGCGAAGAAGGCGTTCGTGATGAACGCGATCGGCGACGCCACGATGGCGCTCGCCTTCTTCCTCGTGATCCAGAAGACGGGCACTCTCTCGTTCTCCGCGCTCGGTCAGTTGCACGGGGGCTGGGTCGTCAACCTCGTGGCGCTCGGCCTGCTCGGCGGCGCAGTGGCGAAGTCCGCGCAGCTGCCGCTGCAGACGTGGTTGCCGGACGCGATGGAGGGCCCGACGCCGGTCAGCGCATTGATCCACGCGGCCACGATGGTGACCGCCGGCGTCTACCTGATCGTCCGCACGCACGCAGCCTTCGAGCTGGCGCCCACGGTGCAGGACGTCGCCGCGGGGATCGGAGGCGCCACGCTGCTGCTCGCCGGGCTGGTCGCGCTCGTCCAGACCGACATCAAGCGCGTGATCGCGTACTCGACGATGTCCCAGATCGGCTACATGTTCGTCGGCGTCGGCGTCGGCGCGTACGGCAGCGGGATGTTCCACCTGATGACACACGCCTTCTTCAAGGCGCTGCTGTTCATGTCGGCCGGGATCGTGATCCACGCGCTCGCGGCGGAGCAGGACATTCGCAAGATGGGAGGCTTGCGGCGCTTGATGCCGCGGACGTTCTGGGCGTTCCTGATCGGGGCGCTCGCGCTCGCCGGCATCTTCCCGTTTGCGGGCTTCTTCTCGAAGGACCCGATCATCGCCGCCGCGGTCGCGAAGGGAGGCGGTCTCGGCTACGTGCTCGCGGCAGCGGGCCTGATCGGCGCGTTCCTCACCGGGCTCTACATCTTCCGGCTGCTGATCCTCGTCTTCCTCGGGGAGCCGAGCCCGTTCGTGCGCGAGCACTTCCACGCGCTCGAGCGCAACCTCGTCGGCGTCTCGATGTCGGTGACGGTCGCCGTGCTCGCCGTGCTCTCGGTCGTCGGTGGGTGGATCCAGTGGACGCCGTACTACGACCCGGTCGACAAGTGGCTCGCTCCCGTCGCGCCGCCGCTGGTGACGCCGACGCACTGGCAGGAGTGGGTCTTCACCGCGCTCTCGCTGGCACTCGCGCTCGTCGGCATCGGCACTGCCTGGCTCGTCTACGGCGCGCACCGCATCGCCGTGCCGAAGCTCCCGTTCGTGCAGCGCACGCTCGAGCACAAGTTCTGGTTCGACGAGCTCTACGACGTGGCGTTCGCCCGGCCCGTGGCCGCCCTCGCCGTCTGGCTCAGGGACCGTTTCGAGCAGCCGCTCGTCTCCGGCGTCGGCAAGGTCGGCGACGATACGCGCGAGGTGGGCGGCCTGTTCGCGCGATTGCAGACCGGCCTGCTGCGGACGTACGCACTCGCCATCGCATCGAGTGTCGCCATCCTCGCGATCGTCTTCGTGGCGGTGAGGTGACGGGGCGATGACGACCTTCCTGATCGTCCTCCCGGCCGTGGCCGCCCTCGTGATCTGGGTGCTGCCGCTCAATCCGATCTCTGCGGGATCGATCGCCCTGTTCGCGGCGCTCGCGGAGATCGGTGCATGGATCCAGGTGGTTGCGCGTTTCGACTTCAGCAGCAACAGCCTCCAGTTCGCGCAGCAGTGGAACTGGTTCCGCGACCTGCACGTCTCGTACCACGTCGGGCTCTACGCGTTCGCGCTCTGGCTAGTCGGGCTCGCGGTCGTCGTGATCGCCGCGTGCATCGCCTACGCCTTCTGGGCCGGACGCGAGCGAGCGCGCGCGTACTTCGGGCTGATGCTCTTCCTCGAGGCCGCGATCGTCGGCGTCTTCTGCGCGCAGGATCTCCTGCTCTTCTATGCGTTTTTCGAGGCGATGCTCATTCCGCTGTACGTGCTGATCGGCGTCTGGGGAGGACCAGGACGACTCGGTGCGACGATCAAGTTCGTGATCTACACGATGGCCGGCTCGCTGCTGATGCTCGCCGCCGTCGTCGTCTACGGGCTGTCGAAGGGAACCTTCGACCTCACGCAGATCGGCCCGAGCTCGAGCGACTGGATCTTCCTCGGCTTCGCCGCGGCGTTCGCGATCAAGGCGCCGCTCTTTCCGCTGCACGGCTGGTTGCCCGACGCGTACCGCGAGTCGCCGCCCGAGGTGGCGGCGGTGCTGTCGGGCGTCGTCTCGAAGGCGGCGACGTTCGGCTTCCTGCGCATTGCGATCACGAAGTTCCCGGGACCGACACACGACCTGCGCCCCCTGATCCTGGCGCTCGCGGCGATCGGGCTCGTCTACGGCTCGCTGCTCGCGTTTCGCGCACCCGATTTCCGCGGAGTGGTCGCGTACTCCTCGCTGGCGCAGATGGGGTTGATCACCTTCGGGGTCTTCGCGGTGAACGGCCTCGGGCTGTCCGGCTCCGTGCTGCAGATGGTCAACCACGGCCTCATCTCCGCCACGCTCTTCCTGCTCGCGGCGATGGTCGAGCGGCGAACGACGACCGGCGAACTCGACCGAGTCGGCGGTATGGCGCGCGGCCGCCCACTGCTGGCGACGATGCTGATGACGACGGGGATCATCGCGCTCGCCGTCCCGTTCTCGTCCGCCTTCGCCGGCGAGTTCCTGATCCTCGCCGGCGTCTTCCAGCGCGGCTGGGGCTGGGCGGTGGTCGGCGCGGTGGCGATCGTCCTCGCCGCGCTCTACATGCTTCGCCTGATCTCGGCGGTGCTGCACCGCAACGTCGGCCCGGCCGTCGACGACGCAGCGCTCGACCTCCGCCCGGCCGAGCTCGGCGTCACCGTGCCGCTCGTCGCCTGCCTGCTCGCGCTGTCGGCGTGGCCCGCCGCGATCAGCGGCCACTCCTTCACGGGAACGGGCGGAACCGTGATCCAGGCGCAGTCTCAGTCTCAGTCGACGTCCGCAACCAGCGAGGCGGTCCCGTGATCGCGCGGCCGCACGTCGACTGGTTCGCGCTCGCGCCGGTCGTCTGCCTGCTCGGTGCGATGGCGCTCGCGCTCTTCACCGCCGTCCTCGTGCCGCGCTCCGCACGGCGACCGGTCGCCGCGGGCCTGTGCGCGCTCGGGTACGCGGCCGCGCTCGGCTTTGCGATCGCGCTGTTCGTCCGCAGCCCACACGGCTTCGGCGAGGTCGGGAACGCGCTGCGCCGCGACCGCTTCGCGGAGCTCGCGCAGATGATCGTCGCCGGCTGCGGGCTGCTTTCCGTCGCGATCGCGTTCCGGGAGCGGATGAGCGACGACCACGTCGGCGAGTACTACGCGCTGCTCGCAGCCGCCGGCGCGGGGATGTCGTTCTTCGTCGGCGCCAACAACCTGATGACGCTGTTCCTCTCGCTCGAGTGGTTCTCGCTCTCCCTCTACATCCTCTGCGCAATCGACCGGGACCTCGCCGGCGGACTCGAGGCCGCGCTGAAGTACCTCATCATCGGCAGCTTCGGCTCGGCGGTGCTCCTGTTCGGCTCGGCGCTGGTCTACGGCGAGACGGGACACATCGACTTCTCGGGCATCGCAGCCGCGAACCAGTCTCATGACACGCTGCTCGTGTTCGGCCTGGCGATGATCATCGCGGGGCTCGGGTTCAAGTCGTCGGCGGCGCCGTTCCACATGTGGACACCGGACGTCTACGAGGGTGCGCCAACGCCCGTGACCGGGTTCATGGCAGCCGCGACGAAGACCGCCGCGCTGCTCGTGATGCTGCGCGTGCTGACGACGTCGTTCCCGCAGGAGGCGCATCTCTGGACCGTCGCGGTCGCCGTCCTCGCGGTCACGTCACTCGTGATCGGGAACCTCGCGGCGCTGGTCCAGCGCAATGTCAAGCGCATGCTCGCGTACTCGTCCATCTCGCAGGCGGGCTTCATGCTGATCGCGATCTCGGCCGACAGCGCGCTGGGTACACGCGCACTCCTGTTCTACCTGTTCGTCTACGCTGCGATGTCCCTCGGCGCGTTCGCAGTCGTCGCTGCGCGTGAGCGCGAGCTCGGTGCGCCGGTGACGCTCGACAGCCTCGCCGGCTTCGGCTGGGAACGACCGTTCCTCGGCCTCTCTATGTGGGCGTTCGTGCTCGGCTTCGCAGGCTTCCCGCTCACCGGCGGCTTCATCGCCAAGTTCTACGTCTTCAGCGCGGCCTACGAGCACGGCTGGACGTGGCTCGTGATCGTCGGCGTGATCGCGACGCTCGTCAGCCTCTACTACTACCTCGCGATCGTCCGGGCGATGTACATGCGGCGGACGGAGGACCGCCAGCTCGCGCCGAGGACCGAGTTGGCGACACAGCCCACCGCGACGGTGGCGATCGGCGGCTCACCGCCGCGCGAGCTCGTCCTGCAGACGGCGGTCGCCACCTGCCTGGTCGTGACGGTCGGGTCGTTCTTCGCCGTGCAGCCGCTGATCGACCTGTGCACGCACGCGGCGAGCTCGCTGACGTTCTAGGACAGCGGGAGCTCGGCCGCGGTCGGAATCCGCTCGGCGGGCCGCGTCCGCACGGACGGCACCACGGCGCCGACCGCGAGCGCTCCATAGAGCAGGAGGCTGAGACCGAGCGCCGAGACGGCGACGTGCGGGACGCCGCCGACGAGTGCGGGGCTCCGCAGCATCGCGCTCACGAGCAGCAGCACGAGACTGATCAGCGCGAGCAGCGGACGGGTTCCGCCGCAGCGAGCCTCGAGCGCATCGCCGTAGCACTCCAGCGCAAGCGCGAACGCGGCCGGAATCGATGCGAGCAAGATCACGAGCGCGAGCTCGTGTCGTGCGGTGAGGTCGGCCACCAGCGCGGCGAAGGCGAGCACGGCGGGAAGCATCCGGCGGGCCATCCAGCGTCAGGTTCGCGGCGGCCTCGGATGTTCCTTTACGCTCATTCGCGAGATCGCCCACCGAAAGGAGACCGATGGCTGACGCGACGCTGACCTGGTTGGGACACGGGTCCTTCCGGCTCGACACGCCGGGCGGGAAGCGCGTGTACCTCGATCCGTGGCTCTCCAACCCGAAGTGTCCGGAGTCCGAGCGCGAGCCCGAGCGCATCGACGTGATCGCGCTCACGCACGGACACAACGACCACGTCGGCGAGACCGTGGAGCTGACGAAGCGGTTCTCGCCCCAAGCGGTGATCGCGATCGTCGAGCTGAAGGACTGGCTCGAGCGCAAGGGTGCGAAGCTCGACGCACTGCCCGGCTCGAACAAGGGAGGAACGGTCGACGTCGACGGGATCAGGTTCACGCTCACGCACGCGTTCCACTCGAGCTCGAGCGCCGACGGCGAGTATCTCGGCGAGCCGACCGGCATCGTGATCACGCTCGAGGACGGACGCCCTATCTACTTCGCGGGCGACACGAACGTGTTCGGCGACATGCAGCTGATCCGGCGGCTGTACGCGCCCGAGCTGGCAGTGCTGCCGATCGGCGGACACTTCACGATGGATCCGCGCGAAGCGGCCGTCGCCATCGAGCTGCTCGGCGTTACACGCGTCGTGCCGTGCCACTACGGCACGTTCCCGCTCCTGGCCGGCACGCCGGCCGAGCTCGCGCAGGAGGCGCCCCATGTGCAGGTGCACGCCCTCGAACCCGGCGAGTCGCTGACGCTGTGAGGGAGCGCTGGTTCGGCTCGACGGGACGGCGCGTCCCCGAGATCGCAGTCGAGGGCGAGCTCGACGTCGACGGCGCGCTGGTCCTCGACGACGTCTCCGACGAGACGGGGCTTCACGTCGCACACAGGCACGGCACGCCTGTCGCCGTCCGCGCCCGCTCGGCCGACGCGGTGCGCGCAGCGCTCGCGAGACCCGAGGTGTCCACGGTGCTCGTCCCCGCCGATCAGCGCGAGCTCGTCGAGCTCGACCTGCGGGAGCTGACGTATGGACCCTGATCGCGGGGGCGACGTGGCAAGACAACCGGTCGTCGCGACCTACTCGATCGTCGCGTGCGACCTCGATGCACGCCAGTGGGGAGTCGCCGTGCAGTCGAAGTTCCTCGCGGTCGGCTCGGTCGTGCCGTGGGCGGAGCCGGGAGTCGGGGCGATCGCGACGCAGTCCTATGCGAACCCGCGGTACGGCCCGGACGGCCTCGCGCTCCTCCGCGCGGGCAAACCGGCACAGGAGGTGATCGACGAGCTCGTCGCGGCGGACAAGGATCGCGACCAGCGGCAGGTCGGCGTGGTCGATGCGAGCGGTCGCGCTGCGACGTTCACCGGAGCGGGGTGCCTCGACTGGGCCGGAGGGCGAACGGGAGACGGCTACGCCGCGCAGGGGAACATCCTCGTCTCGCGGGACACGGTCGACGCACTCGCGGAGACGTTCGAGCGCAACGTCCACCTCGAGCTGGGCGCGCGGATGATCGAGTGTCTCGATGCCGCGCAGTCGGCGGGCGGCGACCGGCGCGGGCAGCAGTCCGCGTCGCTGATCGTCGTCGAGAAGGACGCGGGCTACGCCAGCCTCTCCGACACGGTCGTCGACCTGCGCGTGGACGACCACGAGGAGCCGATCACCGAGCTCCGCCGGATCTTCAAGCTGCACGAGGAGCTGTTCGACGTCACACCGCCCGAGGACTGGCTGGAGGTGGACGCCGTCTTGCGCGACGAACTCGAGCACCGGCTGGCGGAACTTGGCTACAACGGCGACTTCGCATCGGCGTTCGACGCGTGGGCGGGAGCGGCGAACCTCGAGGAGCGCACCGACGGCGTCGAGCGGATCGATCCCGTGGTGCTCGACGCGTTGCGACGAGGCCAGAGGTGAGCGACCGCTACGAAGTCGTGCAGCTCGACGCGCTCGACCGGATCCCGGTCGGGGAGCGCGGCCTCGAGTGGCGGCCGATCCGCCGACGTCTCGGCGTCCGTCCATTCGGCGTCAACGCGTACTCGACGGCGTCACCCGGCGGCGAGGTCGTCGAGGAGCACACGGAGACACAGCTCGGTCACGAGGAGATCTACGTCGTCGTCCGCGGCCACGCGACGTTCGCGCTCGACGGCGAGAAGGTCGACGCGCCCGCGGGCACGCTCGTGTTCGTGCGCGATCCGGCCGTGCTCCGAACGGCGATCGCCGTCGATGACGAGACGCTCGTGCTCGCGGTCGGCGGCAAGCCCGGCGAGGCGTTCGCGCCGTCTGCATGGGAATCCGCGTTCGTCGCATCGGCCCTGATGAAGGAGGGTCGCGCCGACGAGGCGCTCGCGGTGATGCGGGAGGAGAACGAGGCGTGGCCCGACCAGCCGGCGATCCTCTACAACCTCGCGTGCATCGAGGCGCTCGCAGGCGAGCGCGACCGGGCGCTCGTGGACCTCGGCCGCGCGGTGGAGCTGCGACCGAAGCTCGCCGAGCTCGCAGAGCGCGACACGGAGTTCGACGCGATCCGCGACGACGCGCGCTTCGCCGAGATCGTCGGCGAATCCCCGTCCTAGTCAGGCGTCCCCGGGCAACCTGACGCCGACGGCGCGACGGCGAAGCTCGGGCACGGGATCCGCATCGGGTCGCGCGACGACCATCACGGCACCGTGGCCCTCCGAGCCGACGAGCGAGTCGACCAGCAGCTGCAGGCCGAGCGCGAGCGCGAACGCCTTGTGCGCGTGCTCGCCACCGAACGGAACGAGCTCGTCCTCCTCTGCGGCACCTGCGATCACGTCGCCGTACGTGACGCGGCCCATCGATACGTCGGCGACCACGGGACGGCCATCGGAACTCGGAACGGCGATCGCGAGCGGGTTCGTACCCGCGAGCTTCGCGCCGCCGTCGGGATGGGCGAGCCGTGGCGGCGAGGTCGCCGTCAGCACCGCGACCAGGCCACCGGAGGCGAGCCTGCGCGCCCAGTAGCCGAGCATCCCGGTGGGAAAGCAGCGCTCCGCGACGACGACCCGCGCGTGCGAAGGTGGATCGGCAAGCTGCGCGTCGCAGATCGCGGCCAGCGTCAGGTACCCGAGGGCTCCGCAGCCGTCCCAGCGCTCGTAGCCCGACTCGGCGACGACGCGCTGCGGGCGAGCCGACGGGTCGAGACCCACGAGCGAGCCCAGCCAGTCGACGCGGCTGAGGCCGTGGCCCCGCTTGCCACGGTGCTCGGCGTCGAGGAAGTGATCGGCGAGCGTACGCGTGTCCGCCTCCGAGAAGCCGAGCGCGCGGATCCGCTCCTCGACCTGCACCGCGGCGAGCATACTTGCGCCGTGGCCCGCGAGGCGAAGCTCGAAGGCGGTGTGCCGCAGACGGCGGGCTGGTTCGTCGTCAACGCCCGCGACTCGCGCTGGCTGCACAACGAGATGGGCTTCTACGCGGGCTTCGAGGGCAAGGACGACGGCGCGTTCGGGGACCTCGGGATCAACCTCAACGTCCTCTACCCGGGGAAACCGATGGCCATGTATCACGAGGAGCCGGGACAGGAGGCGTTCCTGGTCCTCCGAGGGGAGTGCCTGCTGATCATCGAGGGCGAGGAGCGGCCGCTCCGGCGCTGGGACTTCGTCCACTGCCCGCCCTGGACGAAGCACGTCATCGTCGGCGCGGGAAACGGTCCCTCCGTCGTGCTCGCGGCCGGAGCGAGGAAGGGCCGGGCGACCTACCCCTCGGACGAGACCGCGATCCGGCACGAGGCCGGCGTCGTCGAGGCGACCGACTCGCCCCGCGAGGCCTACGCGGCCTACTCGGAGCCGGCGGAGGTGCCCCCGCCCGACTCGCTCAGCGGGTAACGAGCGGCAGCGGCTTCCGGATCGCCCCAGCCTCCGAGGCGGCGATCGCCTCCGCGATCGTCGTGATCGCCTCGGTCGCTGCGGCTTGCGGGTCGGTCGCCACGAGCGGCTCGCCTGCATCGCCGGATTCGCGCAGTCGCGGATCGAGCGGGATCGAGCCGAGGAATGGAATCCCGAGCTCGACCGCCAGCGCCTCGCCGCCGCCCGCGCCGAAGACGTCGCCGCTCATGTTCTCGACGACGCCGATCAGGCGCATGCTCGTCTTCTGGGCCATCACGCCTGCGCGCGCCGCCACCTCCTGGGCCGCCGGCTGCGGTGTCGTGACGACGATCGCCTCAGCCCGTGGCAGGAGCTGGCCGAGCGAGATCGCCACGTCGCCCGTACCGGGCGGCATGTCGACGACGAGGACGTCGAGCTCGCCCCAGTGCACGTCGGAGAGGAACTGCTCGAGCGCGCGGTGCAGCATTGGACCGCGCCACATCACCGGCTGGTTGTCGTCGAGGAAGAAGCCGATCGACATCAGCTTCAGGTCTCCCTTGACCGGCGGCACGATCATTTTGTCCACGAGCACCGGCTTCTGGCGGATGCCGAGGATGTGCGGGATCGAATGGCCGTACACGTCCGCGTCGAGGATCCCCGCACGCCCGCCGAGCTGCGAGAACGCGACCGCGAGATTCGCCGACAGGGTGGACTTGCCGACGCCGCCCTTGCCGCTGCACACGGCGAGCACCCTCGTGGACGCGTCGACGGAAAGTCCCTTCGAGCGCTCGGACAGGCCGCCGCGCAGCTTCGTCGTCAACGCCTGACGCTCCTCGGGCGTCATTACGTCGAAGGAGAGCGACACGCGCTCGACTCCCGGCACCTCGCGCATCACCTTCGTCACCTGGTCCTCGAAGGACGCGCGAAGCGGACAGCCGGCGATCGTCAGCGCGATCGTAACGCTGACGTGGCCGCCGTCGACGTCGACAGCTCGCACCATGTCGAGCTCCGTGACGGGGCGCTGCAGCTCCGGATCGATGACGTCGCCGAGCGCTGACATGATCGCTTCGCGGCTCGGCTCCATCCTGCGAGTCAGCCTACCAACGTCCAGACGTGTCTCAGCCGACGCCTCCGCGCGTGATGATCCGCAGGTGACCTTCGCGACGTTGATCGTCCGGAACCTCCTGCGCCGGCCCGCTCGGACCGTGCTGACGGCGGCGGGCGTCGCGCTGGGCGTCGCGCTGATCGTCGCAGTGCTCTCGATCTCGACCGGGATCAAGCGCACGGCCAACGATCTGATCCACGTCGGACGAGCCGACTTCGGCCTCTTCCAGGGCGACGTCTCGGACTTCAGCCGCTCGCTGCTGCCCGAGAGCCTGGCCGCGGGGGTCGCCCGCCAGCCCGGCGTCGCGCAGGTCGCCAGCATCAAGCTCGTCGCGGGGGTAGGGCAGTCGTTCTTCGTCTTCGGGCTCGAGCCGAGCCAGTTCGTCTGGCGGCGGCTCGTGCTCCTCCAGGGGGGCGACCCAGGCCCCGGGGAGGCGATGATCGGCGACCGTGCAGCCCGCTCGCTCCACGCCCACGTGGGCAGCACGGTGCGCCTGACTCCGGGCAGGAGCTTCCGCGTCTCCGGCATCTACCACAGCGGCGACGTCTTCGAGGACGAGGGCGCGGTCGTCCCGCTGCCGGTCGCGCAGGCGCTCGCGCTCCGGCCCGGAGAGGTGACGACGATCGCAGTCACGATCCAGCCCGGTCGGCGCACGTCCGCAGTCGCCAGCGAGCTCGAGCGGCGGTTCCCCGGAACCGCCGCCGTCACCGAGCCGAGCCAGGCGATCAAGGTCGACACGTCCTCGCGGCTGATCGTCGACACCGGCTGGATCATCTCGCTGCTCGCGCTGATCGTCGGCGGAATCGGGGTCGCCAACACGATGGCGATGTCGGTGTTCGAGCGCACGCGCGAGATCGGCATCCTGCGAGCAGTCGGCTGGCGCACGTGGCGCATCGGCTTGCTCGTCGTGGGCGAGGCGCTGGGAATCGCGTTGCTCTCGCTCGCCGTCGGCCTCGCCTTCGGCGTGCTCGCAGCGGAGCTGTTCACGAATCACACGAATGCATCGGGACTCGTCCGTCCCGCGTTCAACGGCGGGATCTTCGCGTGGGGGCTCGCCTTCGCCTTGGGCGTGGCGCTCATCGGAGCCGTGTATCCGACGTGGCGTGCGGTCCGACTCAGGCCGATCGAGGCTCTGCGCCGGGAGTGACCCTCCCGTCGCGCAGCCGCAACGTGCGGTCAGCAGTCGTGGCCGCCTCGGCGTCGTTCGTCACGAGCAGCAGCGTCATGCCTCGCTCCTCGCGGAGACGGCGCATCAACGCGAGCACGCGCATCCCCGTCTCCGAGTCGAGCGCACCGGTCGGCTCGTCGGCCAGCAGGAGCCGCGGCTCGTTGGCCAGAGCCCGCGCGACTGCGACGCGCTGGCGCTCGCCGCCGGACAGGGTCGCCGGGAACGACCGCTCGCGCGCCTCCAAGCCGACCTCCGCGAGCAATGCTCTCGCCCGGCTCCGGCGCGCACGCCGCCCGAGCCCGCGACCGAGCATCGGGACCTGCACGTTCTCGAGTGCCGACAGCGTCGGGATGAGGTTGTGCGCCTGGAACACGAAGCCCACCGTCCCGGCCCGGTATTCGGCGGCGTCAGCATGATCGAGCTCCACGCCGTCGACCGAGACCGTCCCCGAGTCGGCACGGTCGAGCGCGCCGATCACGTTGAGCAGCGTGCTCTTGCCGCTTCCCGATGGGCCCGTCAAGGAGACGAACTCGCCGCGCTCCAGTCGCAGCGACGCCTGGGACAACGCCGTGATCCGCCCGTGCTCGAACGCCTTCGAGACGCGGTCGACGACGACCTCGGCGCCGGTCACCGAGGCTGGACCCAGTAGTTCAGCTTGATCGTCCGGCCCTTCGCGGTCACGAGCGCCTGGAAGACGAGTCGCTGTCCGCGCGAGGCCGGCGGAAACTTGATCTCCTGGCCCTTCTTCTCGCGCCACGAGCCGGTGAACGTGTACACGCGCCCGTTGTCGACCTTGCCGACCGGCAGGCTCCCCAGGAGGATGCGCATCGTCAGCCGCGCGCGGATCGGCCTTCCCTCGAGGTTGGTGGCGCGAATCGTGATCGGCCACGGGTGGTTGACCTGCGGACGGTGGGTGGGGGCGACCAGCGAGGCCTTGAACACTGCCGCAAGCGCGAGCTCGATCACGACTCAAATGGTAAGCGCGTCCAACGCCTTCGCCGCGGGGGCGAGCGGACGCGGCTCCTCGAGCACGGGCGCGAACAGGTCGCCGAGCTCGTCGACGCGGCGCAGAACCGCGTCCATGCCGAAGTCGCGTGGCCGCACTCTCCCGACCAGCTCGTCCCAGTGCAGCGGCGTCGAGACGGGCGCACCAGGCTTCGGCCTGACCGAGTACACGGACGCGATCGTCTTCCCCCAGCCGTTCTGACGGTGGTCGACGAGCACGCCCTCGCGCTTCTTCTTCAGCCACTGAGTCGTGAGCTTCCCCGGGTGGCGGCGCTCCAGCAGCCGCGCGGCCTGCTCGGCGAACCCGTAGGTCTGCTCGAAGGTCGAGCGGCGCGTGATCGGCGCGACGACGTGGATGCCGTCCGCGCCGCTCGTCTTCACACAACCGGGCAGCCCCACCTCGTCGAGCAGCTCGCGGATCAGGTGCGCGACCTCGATCGCGAGCCCGAACGCGCCTTCCCCCTCGGGCGGGTCGAGGTCGAACAGCACGAAGTCGGGCCGGTGCGGCTTGTCGACACGCGAGTACCACGCGTTCATGTCGATGCAGTTGTTCTGCACCATGAAGAGCACGGCGTCGACCGAGTTCACGAGCGCGAAGTCGACGAGCCGCGAGCCGCCCTCACGCGGGTGCGTACGGAACTGGCGCGTCGGGATCCAGCTCGGAAGGTGCTTCGGCGCCTGCTTCTGGAAGAACGGCTGCTCGGTGATGCCGTGCGGGTACCGCTTCATCGTGAACGGGCGGTCGCGCAGGTGCGGCACCATGACGTGCGCGACACGCCTGTAGTACTCGAACAGATCGCCCTTCGTGACGCCGTCCTCCGGGTAGAGAACCCGGTCTGCGCTGGTGAGCTTGACGGCGTCCTCGGCCATCGGCGGCGTCGTGTCCTCAGAGATGGACGGCGACGTGCTCCTTCTGCTCTTCGAGCAAGCCGGGCGGCGCCACCTCCGGCCGCCGCTTGAAGTAGTCGCGGAACTTCACGGCGCAGATCACCATGATCGGGATCCCGAGTAGCAGGGTCCCGATGCCGATCACGATCGGGATCTGGATCCCGAACAGCGGCTTCGCGTATCCGGCGCCCGTCTCGCTGTAGTCGTGAAAGGCCTTTCCGAAGATGTAGAACATCATCAGGCAGCCGAGCAGCGGCAACAGCCCTGCACGGAAGAAGTTGCGCCAGTTCTTGAACAGCTCGCGGCGGTAGTAGACCGCGCAGAAGAGGCCGGTGAAGCCGTAGTAGAAGCAGACGGAGAAGCCGAGCGCGGTGATCGAGTCGCCGAGCACGTCCTGCGACTTGTTGAACGCAACGAGCACGACGGTCCAGACGACCGACAGGACGCCCATGCCGAGCGTCGACACGGACGGCGTCAGGTAGCGGGGATGGATGTTGCCGATCACCTTCGGGATCGCACCCCAGCGCGCCATCGACAGTGTCGTCCTCGCGGTCGGCAGGATCGTCGTCTGCGTCGACGCGGACGCCGAGGTGAGCACGGCGATGATCAGCAGCTTGTTCCAGGGGGAGCCGAAGACCTGCGTCCCGAGCGCGCTGAGGACGTCGTCCGAGTTGTTCGACAGGTACGCGGTCCCCGCGAACGCGATCGCGGAGGCCGACACGATCAGGTAGATCAGCACGAGGATGATCGTGGACAGGATCGCGGCCCGCCCCGGCGCCTCGGCAGATGCCTCTGTCTCCTCGTTCACGGAGACGCCCGAGTCCCAGCCCCAGTAGATGAAGATCCCGAGCAGGACGCCGTCGATCAGCGCGCTCCAGCCCATCGCAAACGGGTTGAACCACGACCAGTGCACGTGGAGCGCGGCCGCCGGTGCGCCGCTCCCGTACACCTTGGCGAGGGCGACGATCGCGAACGCGGCGAGAATCACGATCTCCGCGCCGAGCAGGAACTGCTGCACGCGCGCGGACAGCTCGATCCCGCGGTAGCAGATCCACGTCATCAGCGCGATCCAGACCGTCGCGCCGACCAGGATCCAGGGCGTCGAGGACGCGCCGCCGCTCCACCCGAACAGCAGGTAGGTGTAGCTCGCCGCGATCACGGACAGCGAGGCCATGACGATCACGTCCGCGACGAAGATCGCCCAGCCGTTGATCCAGCCGAACCACGGCCCCATTGCCCGGGTGCCCCAGGCGAACGTCGTCCCGCAGTCCGGGTCGGCGAGGTTCAGGTACCGGTAGCCGACAGCGACGAACAGCATCGGCACGAAGGCGACGAGCAGCACCGCGGGCGCGTGCACGCCGACGCCGCGAACGGCGACGACGAAGCCCAGGGTCGCCGCGAGCGAGTACGCCGGGGCCGTGGAGGCGACGCCGATGACGAGGTTCGAGAGGTACCCGATCGCATTCTTCTTGAGCCCCTTGTCCCCGATGTCGTCGGCCGAGCCCGCAAGATGCGGCAAGGCCGCCGTCGACTCGCTCATCCGAATCTCCTCTCCGGTCGCTGTCCGCCCGCCTGTGCGGTCGGCCAACTCTACGGACTGGCCGCCCGACGTGGACGAAGTGCCGTCGACGAGGTTACGAGGACAGCGCGACGGACAGATTCGCGCAGAGCTCCGGCGTTCCGGCCGCGACCACGCGGGAGCGCCCCTCGACGTCGAGGGGCGCGCGGTCGAAGGGCGGGTCGTCGGGGAGGTCGATCGCGAGGCCCTGCTCCCGCACGAGCAGCTGCGCCGCGGCGATATCGACCGCGCGAGCGGGCTTGAGCGAGCACACGGCGTCCACCCGGCCTGCCGCCAAATGGCAGAGCGAGAGCGCGAGCGAGCCCATGATCCGCAGACGTTCGGCGATGCCCTCGACCGCAGGCGCCTTCGCAACGACCGACGTCGTCCGCGTCGCCTCGAGCACGAGGATCTCGATCCGCTCCTTCGGCCGCTCTCCATTCAGCGCGTGGCCGTTGAGATACGCGCCGCCGCCGCGCCGCGCCGTCCACTCCTCCTCGGTGCCGAAGTCGTGCACGAAGCCGAACTCGACGTCGCCCATGGTCATCCCGTGGGCGACGGCGATCGAGAGCGAGAAGAACGCGATGCCCCGCTTTGCGTTGTTGGAGCCGTCGATCGGATCGACGACGATGCGCGTCGGGCCACCCGTGCCCAGCGGCAACTCGCCCACCTCCTCGGAGACGAGCACCGCGTCGACCTTCGCGTCCGTGAACCGGCGAAGAATCGCAGCCTCGGCGGCAGCATCGATCGCGGTCGTGTCGTCGCCGCCTCTCCCCGCGCCGACGACCGGCTCGCGGTCTGCACGAGTCGGCAGCTCGGCCAGGACGATGCGGACGTCCTCGACCGCCGTGCGACAGAGACCGAGCCAGTCAGTCAAGCGGAAGGATGAGCAGACCGGAGGTCAGCTTCGGGAAGAAGTACGTGCTCTTCTGCGGCATCACGTCCCCTCGCCGTGCAACCGCCCAGACGTCGTCGATGCCCGGCGGCCTGAGCAGGAACGCGGCTTCGGCGTCGCCGCGATCCACGATCGCGACCGCCTCATCGCGGCGCGGCGTGTACGTGACGCCCTGCGGCGCCAGGCGGTCGACGACCTCGACGTCGAGACCGTCGCCCTCGAGCAGCTCGTAGCGGCCGGCCCGGTAGAGCACCGGTCCCGGCAGCTCGTCGCGCGGCTCCGCGATCGGAGTCCCCCGGACACCGTTCACGCCCTGCGCGACACGATGCGTAGCGAAGATGGTCAGACCGGCTTGCCTCGTCGGCACGAGCACCGCGAGCAGCTGGGGCGATCCACCCTCCGCCGCGTAGGCGAGCGCGGTCTCGTAGCGGTGGTGGCCGTCGGCGATCAGCAGCTGGGTCGAGGAGAAGTCGGGAGCGTCCTCCGTACGCCACAACCTGTCGCCTCCGCTGCCGAGGTCCGGCTCCCGTGAGGGGACGTCGAGCTCGTCGCCGTCGTAGAGGAGGAAGATCGGCTCGAGCTGGGCGTCCACGGCGCGGAGCAGGCGCAGCCGTCCCTCCTTCGGCCCCGCGTGCGTACGCTCGTGCGGCAGGACGACTCCGTGGTCGTACGGCTCGGCCCGGAGCCCGGTGACGATCCCCGTGCGCGTGCGCGGAATCCCGTCCGGCCCGACGTACTCCTGCGCGAGCAGCCAGTACACAGGATCCTCGTCTCGCCTGAGCACGCCGCCGTTGCGCCAGTCGTGGAGATCGCGTGCCGCGTCGTCCTCGTCGTCGGGCAGCGTCAGATGGACGACGTTGTACGGGCTGCGCGCGAGATACGACGCACGCTCCTGCGGCGAAATCACGTCGTACGGCGGCGCCACCAGCGTCTCGAGCGGACCGGCGGTCGCTTCGTCGTAGCGCAATGCCGTGAACGGCTTGACGTCCGCCATCGTGCGGAACCTAGCATCCGCCTTCGGACCTAGACTTGGCGCGTGAGCGCGATCGCGGAGCTCGCCGAGGAACGCGTCGTCGAGGGCGTGTACGCCGTCGCGCGAAAGCAGCGTCGGCGGACGCGGAACGGATCGCCGTACCTCGCGCTCGAGCTCGTCGACGCAAGCGGACGCATCGACGCGCGTGTGTGGCAGGACGTCGACCTGCTCGACGGTCGCTTCGACGAGGGCGACGCCGTCCACGTGCTCGGCCGCGTCGAGCGGTTCCGAGACCAGCTCCAGCTCGAGGTGCGCAGCCTCGAGCCTGCGCCCGAGACCGACCCGGTGACACTCGCGCCCGCGCTGCGGCGCGACGCCGACGAGCTCGACGGCTTTCTCGAGTTCCTCGCCGGCGAGATCGCGCATCCGGGTTTACGCAATACGGTCGGACGCTTCATCGACGACAAGGAGGTCAGGCGGCTGCTGAGAGCGCTGCCCGCGACACCCGACGGCCATCACGGGTATGCAGGCGGCCTGCTCGAGCACACCGTTGGCGTGACCACGATCTGCCGCGAGGCCGCACAGCTCCACCAGCGTCTGCGCGCGGACCTCCTGCTCGCCGCCGCGATTCTCCACGACCTCGGCCGCACGATCGAGCTCGTACCGGGGCCGGGGTTCGCGCAGACGAACGAGGGCAAGCTGCTCGGACACGTTCACCTCGGACTCCGACTCGTCGAGTCACGCACGCAGTCACTCGAACCGGAAGTTCGCGCCGAGCTGCTCCACGCGGTCGGCGCGCATCACGACGCTCGCGCCGCACGAACTGCGGAAGCCGCCGTCCTCTACCACGCGAACCAGCTCGACGCCGTCGCCGCAACGCGGTCGACGGGCGACGACTAGCCCGCCTCCCGGATGCCGATCGTCCTCGCGCTCGGCGCGAGCCTGAGCTGGGGCTTCGGTGACTTCTTCGGCCCGCTGAAGGGACGGACGCTCGGCACGCTGCGCGTGCTCCTCTACGTCGAGGTCTTCGGTCTCGTACCGATCGCGGTGGTCGTTGCCGCACGCGGTCAAGGAACCGACAAAGCAGCGGTGTTGCTCGCGATCCCAGCGGCGATCATCGGCACGACCGGGTTGTACGCGTACTTCCGCGGCGCCGCGATCGGCGCTCTCAGCATCCTGTCGCCGATCGCCGGCGTCTCGGCGGTCGTCCCCGTCGTGTTCGGGATCGCGACCGGAGACCAGCCGTCGACGACACAGCTCGCGGGAATGGCGTGCGCGCTCGTCGGCGTCTTCTTCACATCGTGGACACCGGGAAGGATCGGCGGACGCTTCGCAGCCGGCGCGGGGTACGCGCTGATCGCCGCGATCTGCTTCGGCGCCTACTTCCCGGCGATGCACGCCGCGGGGCACGCGGACTACTGGTGGGCGACGCTCATCTTCCGGCTGACGTCGACCACGCTCGTGCTCGCCATCGTGCTCACGCGACGGCCGCTACCCGCGCTCGGCGTGCCGCTGCTCGACCTCCCGATGCTGGCCGCCGTCGGCGTCGCCGACACGCTCGGGAATCTCTGTTTCGCTGCCGCATCGGTCGGCGGGTTGGTGAGCGTCACGTCGGTGCTCGCATCTCTCTACCCGATCGTGACTGTGGTGCTCGCGCGAATCATCCTGCGTGAGCGCGTTGCTCGCTCCCAAGAGGGCGGTATCGTCCTCACGCTGCTCGGCATCGCGCTGATCTCGGCCTAGCACCGACACGAAGGCGCGGTGGCAGGAGTTCATCCCTGCTATCGCGACATGACGGCCAAGGTCAGCTACCAGCTCTCGCGATGTCCGTTCGAGCCGCTGGCCGTTGTTCCGCCCTGATCTACCGGAACTCGTCTACGCCGCGGCCGTCGTCCTGATCCCAGCCGTAGGCTGAGAGGTAGCCCCAACAATCGGGTCGGCTCCCGTCGGTGTCGGTGATCCCGTACGCGTCCGCGAGCTGGCGGGCACTGACGATCGAGCCGGCCCAGCGGTCGGTGTCGCCCGCACGAGCGAGGGCTGCAACACCTCGTGCGACGTAGGTCGGAGACTCGGAGATCCCAAATCCAGGACGCTCGATGCAGGCATCTCTCCAGTTGGCCTCGGTGACCCCGAAGTTCTCCAGCATCCGTTCCGAGCGCAGCCAGCCCGGTGTGACGCCGACGGCTGTCACAGGGCGACCGTCGAGCTCGGCGGTCAGCCCCTTGACGATGCGCTCGACATTCGCCTTGACGAGGTCGTAGTAGAACCCGACGTTCCGCCGGAACTCAGCGTTCGCCTCCGAGGTGCCGTCCGTCATCTCGACCACGAGTCCCTCCGCGCCGTGAGCCTCGGCAGTGCGCAACAGGAGCGGGACGGCTACACGGCAGGTGATCAGGTGCGTGTGCACGCCCATCTGCAGCATCCTCAGCCCGCCTGCCCAGTCGTGCTCCCAGAGCGGCTTGTCCCACTCCATGTACCGATCGCCGCCGAAGATGTCGTTGACGAGCACGTCGAGCCGACCCCGGTCGCGTTCGATACCTGCGACCAGCTCGGCAACCAGAGCGGGGTCTTCGTGGTCGACCACCAGCGCGGAGCCGTCGCCGCCCGCTCCCGCGATCAGCTCACCGGTCTCCTCGATCGTCTCCGGCCCGCCCAGCTCCGACGCTCCCGCTGCCCGGCTGCTGCGACCGGTCGCATAGACGTAGAAGCCCGCACGGGCGAGCTCGACGGCGATCGCACGACCGGCGCCCCGCGTCGCGCCCGCAACGAGCGCAACTCTCGCTGCCTCGGTCACAACGACCCCTAGTCTTCCACCGCTCGGGTCAGGTTGCGGCGTGCGGACCCAGCGCGCTACGCGCTTGGAGTCGGAGAGACAGGTATCCCGATCACTTGCGGAAGTGGACGAAGCTGCTTCGCCTACCCTTCGCGGTGCGTGCCCGCGATTGGGAGGGCTCGGACAGCGTCAGCCGCCGAGCGTCGCCCGTAGCGCCGCGACCGACTCGGGCACGAGCCGGTAGTACGCCCACGTGCCGCGGCGGGACGATTCCACCAGGCCCGCCTCGCGCAGGATCCTCAGATGGTGCGAGACGGTCGGCTGCGAGAGCGCGAACGCGGCCGTGAGGTCGCACACGCACAGCTCGGTGGCACCTGCGAGCCGGTTGATGATCGCGACCCGCGTCGGATCGGCGAGCGCGCGAAAGCGATCGGCGAGCTCCGCCGCCGCCTCCTGCGGGAGCGGCGGCGCATCGGAGCCGCAGCAGATGGCCGGCAGGACGGGCAGGGCTTGCATCGACATGCTTCAATGTAGCAATATCGACGGATATCGATGAAAGGAGGCACGATGCGCGGCTGTTGCGACTGCGGCGACTGCTGTCCGCCGGACTGCTGCTGACTGTCCGGACCCGAACCGGACGAGACGGCTAGACGTTGAACCGAATGTTCAGCACGTCTCCGTCCTGAACCTCGTAGGCCTTGCCCTCGAGCCGCTGGAGGCCGCGTCTCGCGGCCTCCGCGTGCGATCCAGCATCGACGAGGTCGTCCCAGCGAATCACCTCGCAGCGGATGAAGCCACGTGCGATGTCCGAGTGAACGGTCTCCGCAGCGTCGAGCGCGGACTCGCCGCGCCGTAGCGTCCACGCGCGTGTCTCCTTGTCGCCTGCGGTGAAGAAGCTGATCAGGTCGAGCTCGCCGCTGAGGCGCCGCACGACGTCCTCGAGCGCGGACGGCCGGTCGCGAAACGCGGCCGCCTCCTTCGGCGGCAGCTCCGCGAGCTCGACCTCGAGCTTGAGGTCGACTGCGCCTGGACCGTTCTCGACCGGCAGCAGCGGCTTGGTCGTGAGCGGCTCGAGCTCGGGCGGGAGCTCGCCCTCCCACTCGTCGAGCGGCTTGCCCGCATCGAGGTGGGCGACGAGCCGTTCGAGCTGGGCCGCCTCGTGCTTCAGCCTCGCGTCGCCCGACTTCGCCTGCTTCGCCACGCGCTCGAGCCTCCGGCCGACGTGGTCGCGGTCGGCGAGGAGCAACTCCAACTCGAGCGTCTCCAGATCGTCGGCCGGGACCCTCGTCCCCGAGAACGCATCGAGCACGACGAGGATCGCGTCGACCTGCCTCAGGTTGCCGAGCAACGCCGGACCCGTGCCTCGCACCTCGACCACCCTGATCGCGGCCGGCGTCACCTTCCGCGCGCGAACGACCTCCGCCACGCGGGTGAGCCGCTCGTCCGGGATCGCGGCCATGCCGACGTCGCCGGTCGCCTGAGCGCCTGTCAGTGCGCGGAACAGGGTCGACTTGCCCGAGCTCGGCAGCCCGACGATGCCCACCTCGAGGGCCACCGGACGCTAGGCGGAGGACGCGGCTGCGCCGAACCCGACGCGCGTGTCGCGTGCGAACCGCTTCACGTACACGACCTGCCCGAGCACGATCGTGTACCGACCGTCTTCGGCCTCGATCGAGATCGCGGCCTGGCCGGAGCCTCCGTCCGCGGCAAGCGCTTGCTCGAGCGAGTCGGCGGCGTCGACCGCGACCATCGCGCTCATCACCTGACCGCCGTCGAACCCGATCTCGATGCGCACGCGCTCGTCAGACAGGACTGACCACCTCCGACAGGACGCCGTGGACCGAGTCCGGGTGGATGAACGCGACCTCGAGCCCGAACAGGCCCTCCCGCGGCTCGGTGTCGACGAGGTCGGCGCCGGCGTCTGCGAGACCGGCCATCGCGACGGCGACGTCCTCCACCTCGTAGGCGAGGTGGTGCATCCCCGGACCGCGGCTGGCGAGGAAGCGTCCCACCGGCGTGTCGACGCCGAGCGGCTCGAGCAGCTCGACGCGATCGGGGCCGACACGGACGACGGCGGCCTCCACGCCCTGTTCCTGGACGGTCGCCCGGTCCTCGACGGTCGCGCCGAACAGGCGCTCGTAGGTCGCAAGCGCGGAGGCGAGGTCCTCGACGGCGACGCCGACGTGGTGGATGCCGCCCATCTCCATCGACGGCGATGCTATCGAGGGACGCCCCGCGGGGTCAGTCGGAGGGGATGGACAGCGCGCGGGGTGTGCCGACCGTCTCGGCGGCGCTCGACGTCGGTTCGACATCGCTGAGCAGCGACAGGATCTCCTCGCGGACGAGGGTTTCCTTCTCGAGCAGGGCACTGGCCAGCCGGTCGAGCGCGGGCCGATGCCACTCGAGCAGCCGGATCGCCTCCTCGTACGCGCTGTCCGTGAGCCTCGCCTGCTCCTGGTCTCGCAACCGCTTGGTCTCCTCGGAGAGCGCGTAGTTGTCGGCGCGCATCGTGCGCGAGGTCACGACGTCCGACATCCCCCACTCGAACACCATCGCGCGCGCGATCTCGGTCGCCTTCTCGAGATCGCTCGCGGCCCCGTTGGTGACCCGGCCAAAGACGATGTGCTCCGCCGCGCGACCGGCGAGCGCGACCGTCATCCGGTCGACCAGCTCTTCCTTCGTGAGGAGGAAGCGCTCCTCCTCCGGGAGGTAGTACGCGTAGCCGAGCGCGTCGCCGCGCGCGACGATCGTCACCTTCTGGATCGGCATCGCCGCGCCCATCAGGTGGGACATGAGCGCGTGGCCGCCTTCGTGGTAGGCGAGGATGCGCTTCTCCTTCTCCGTGACGACGCGGCGCTGCTGCAGACCGCCGATCACACGCTCCATCGCCGCGTCGAAGTCCTCCTGGCGAATGTGGTGCAGCTCCTTGCGGCCGGCGAAGATCGCGGCTTCGTTGACGATGTTCGCGAGATCGGCGCCGGTGAGCCCCGCCGTCTGCCGCGCGATCAGTGCGACGTTGACATCACCTGAGAGCGGCTTGCCCCGTGTGTGCACGCGCAGGATCGCCTCGCGACCGGCGAGGTCCGGAGGCGGCACGAGCATCTGTCGGTCGAACCGACCAGGCCGCAGCAGTGCAGGGTCGAGATCCTGCAGCCGGTTCGACGCGCCCATGACGACGATCTGGTCGCTGGCGGCAAAGCCGTCGAGCTCGACGAGCAGCTGGTTGAGCGTCTGGTCCTGCTCGCGGTTGAAGCCGTGACCGGTTCGCTGCGCGCCGACGGCGTCGAGCTCGTCGATGAACACGATCGCAGGCGCGTGCTTGCGCGCCTCGTCGAAGAGCTTGCGGATCCTGGCGGCGCCGAGTCCGGCGAACATCTCGACGAACGCCGACGCGCTCTGCGAGAAGAACGCCGCGCCCGACTCGTGCGCGACCGCCTTCGCAAGCAGCGTCTTACCGGTTCCGGGCGGGCCGTAGAGGAGGATCCCCTTCGGCACGCGCGCGCCCAGACGTTCGAAGCGTTTCGGATGGCGGAGGAAGTCGACGACCTCCATCAGCTCGGCGCGTACCTCCTCGACACCCGCGATGTCGTCCCACGACACGGCGGAGCGCGAGTCCGGCGCGACGTGCGTCGGTGCTACCCGCGGCATCACCTTGAGCGTGCGCCAGAGCAGATACACGATCAGCGCCGTCAGGACGAAGAAGCCGAGCGGCAGCCAGTCCAGCGCCCACTGCGCGAGGTCGTGCAACCACTGGCCGAGGGGCGGCATCAGTCCCTCATCGGCAGCGACCCGCGGATCCCTTAGAGGAGTGATACCGGGCCGGCCAGCAGCCTGGCACCGCGGTCACGTCACCAGCTCGAGCCGTCGATTCGGGCGGAAGCGGCGACCGACCTTCGCGGAGGGACGGCCGTCCGTCATCACGATGTCCGCGGTGAAGTCGTTGGCGCCGCGAATCAGCGAGGAGCCGACGCCGTACGCGTCGACCGGCACGCCGCGCTCCTCGAACTCGCGGATCTTCTCGGCCGTGAAGCCTCCTGAGACGACGATCCTCACGCGCTCGAAGCCATCGTGGTCGAGCGCGTCGCGCACCTTGCGGACGAGCCGCTCGTTGACGCCCCGTGGGTCGAAGTCGCCCATCTCGTCCCAGAGCGCGCGATCGACGATCTGACCGGACGTGTCGAGCCGCACGCCCCAGAGCCGAGGCCCGAGCGCACGTGCGACCTCCAGCGCGGTGCGGACGGAGTCGTTCTCGAAGTCCACGAGCACCGTCACGTTCATTTCGGGATCGGCGTGCTCCGCGAACTTCGTCGCAGCGAGCACCGTATTCCCGCCGTAGGAGGCGATCAAGGAATGGGGAACGGTTCCGACTCCGCGTCCCCCCCACCACGACGCCTGCTCGTCGGTGGTGACTCCGATCGGGGCGCCGATCATCGCGCCGGCAACATGAGCCGCATACCCGTCGCCCGTCTGCACGCGATGGTGGTCATGGCGCGCAGGCATGAAGATGATCGGCTTGCCGTGCGCCGCCTCGACGACGCGCGCCACGTTCGTGGTCACGAGCGTCCGCCGTGCGAGCACGCCGAGATAGACCGTCTCGAGGTGCGCGAACAACGTGTAGTCGCCCTCGATCGTCAGCGCGGTCTCCCACGGCTCCATCCACTCGCCGTCGTAGAGCGCGTGGACGGTCAACGCCTCCCAGTCGTCGGAGCACAGCTTGAGGATCGCGATCGCCTCGTCCATGCCGCCGAGCATCGTGTTGCGGCGCTGGAATACCTGCATCACCACACGCGGGTGCCGTCCGTCGTGCATCAGCACGCCGCGCGCGTGGTTGAAGTACATATCGGTGTAGTAACCGGCGCGCATCTTCTCGATCGGCAGATCGAAAATGTCGGGCGGGAGACGCTCCCGCCGGACGTGCTCAGTCGTCGTCACGTTCGAGCTCCAGGCACGCGGCGAGCGCAGCCTCGGCGACCTCCACCTGAGCGGGAGTCGGCTCCGCGGTCGCGAACCGATGCTGGAGCTCGTGACCCGGCCTCGCGAGCGCACGCGAGAGCCGGTGCTCCGGATGGCGCACCATCCAGGCGAAGATCTCCGTCGACGCCGCGAGCGCACCGAGCTGCGCGGTCGCACGCGCGGGACCGCGGACGGACTCCGGCGCACGTGCGGCGATGCTGTTGGCAACAGCGGTCGTCACGAGCAGCGGCCCGATCAGGTGGGAGCCGCAACGCTCGTGCTCCTTGTCGCGGCGCTCGCCGTGCTCGTAGGAGCCGATCGAGATGTGCTCTGCACCGTGGTACGCCGCGAGCTCGGAGCTCCGCAGCGCGAGCACCGCGGGTGCCAGCGAGAGCAAGCCCGCGACCAGCTCTTGCGCGACCGGTCCCAAACGCTTCGAGCCGCGCATCGCCCGCACGACGATCGCGGTCGCCATCATCGATGCGATCACCTCCGGCCGCTGAAACGGCAGCCTCGCCTCAGGCAGTCGCCGGCGGAGCTCGGGGAGGACGAGCAGCGCCTCGAGCAGCCTCGCGGGGCCGCGCAACAGCGGCCATTCGAGCTCCGCGGCCCGGAACCGCTTCGTCTCCGCAGCGACCTTCAGCTCGCCGTCCTCGGTGCGGATCGCCGCCGCCCACGCGGTTGGGCCGTGGACGAGCACGCCGTTCGCGAGCGCCATCCCGCCGAGCCGGATCTTGTCCTCGGGCACGGCCGGACGGTAGCGGCAGCGATCGCCGCTCCGCAAGGTGGGAGCCGCAACGCGACCTCCGCTGTGAGCAGCGCCGATCCGGTTTCGCTCAACCGACGAGCTGATGTGCCGCGTACCGCAGCCAGTCGAGCCCGAGCTCGAGATCCTCGACAGGGACGCGCTCGTTCGCCGAGTGCACGAGCCGTGCGGCGACCTCCGGGTTCATCGTCCGCGACGGGAAGAACCCGTAGGCGACGGTTCCGAACGCCTCGCGGAGCCAGTGGCTGTCGGTGAAGCCCGCCTGACAGATCGGCACCGGCCGCGCGCCTGGATCCCTCGACTCGATGAACGACTCCACGGCGTTCCAAAGCGGCGTGGCCAGCGGCGAGCGCGTCCCGCCGTGGACCTCGAGCCACTCGAGCTCGTAGTCGCCGTCTCCGAGCAGCTCGCGCACGGCCGCCTGCGCTTCCTCGGGGTCCTGGCCGGGCAGGAGTCGCGAGTCGACGGTGATCGTGCACGTCGCGGGAACGACGTTGCGCTTCTGCGACGCGCTCGCCATCGTCGGCGTCAACGTCATCGAGAGCAACGGCTCGACGATGTCGCCGAGCGTGGAGCTGATCGTGCGAGCGAGCACGAGCGCGTCGTCGGGAGAGCGAGGAACCTCGCCGGTGACCGTCTCGAGCAACGCCTCGATCTCTGGGACGAGCTGCCGCTCCGGTGTGTATGCACCGAGCGCCTCGACCAACGGCGCCGCCTTGACGAGCGCGTTGTCCGCGATGCCGGGCTGCGACGCGTGTCCGCTCCGGCCGTGGACGTGCAGGTCGAAGGGCGCGCTCGTCTTCTCGGAGGTGGAGCAGAAGTAGTACGGGCTGCCGCCGAGCTCGACGCGATCGCCGGCGCCCTCGTTGATGCAGTAGTCGCAACGCACGGCGTCCGGATGCTCGGAGCACAACCACTGCAGCCCGAAGCCTGCGCCGACCTCTTCGTCCGCGGTCGCGGCGAACAGCAGCTCGCCGGACGGCTCGAACCCTTCGCGCGCGAGCGAAGCCATCGTGACGGCGGCCGCAGCCACTTGACCCTTCATGTCGAGCGCGCCGCGTCCCCAGACCTCGCCGTCTCGCAGCTCGCCGCCGAACGGATCCGCGTCCCACTCCGACGCATCGGCGAAGACCACGTCCGTGTGAGAGAGCAACAGCAAACGCGGTCCGTTGCCAGCGCCAGGGATGCGCGCAACGAGATTCGCGCGATCGGGCACACGCGCGTAGAGCTCGCTCGTCACGCCGTTGCCGCCCAGGTAGTCGCGGAGCAGCTCCGCTGCGCGTGTCTCGTTGCCCGGGGGATTCGTCGTGTCGACGCGGACGAGCTCCTGGAGCAGCCCGGTGACCTCGTCGCGCAGCGAGGTCGCAGCCACTAGTTGCGGACGCCGAGAACGAGCAGGTACTCGCGCGGCGCCTCGATCTCGCCGTTGCGCCGGTACCGCTCGTAGAAGTCGACGTACGTGCGGTGCAGCTCCTCCCGACGCTCCTCGTCGAGCGACTCGTACAGCAGCTTGAGCGGCCCGAACGACGCGAGGAAGAGCTCCCAGACCTCCTCGCCCGAGCCGCCGCGCTGCGGCTCGTCGCCGTGCACGAAGCGGAGGTCGAAGCTCTCGCCGAGCAGCCCGCGCACATGGTCCTCGTCGCCCCAGTCGAGCGGGTTCCCCGCACCTTCGGGCAACGGCGGCTGGAACTGCGCCTGCAGCCGGAAGAACTCACCGATCCCACCTTGCGGATCCCACGTCGAGAGCCCGATGCGACCGCCGCTTCGGCAGACACGCGCGAGTTCCCGCGCCGCACCCTGTTGATCGGGCGCGAACATCACCCCGAAGCTCGACGAGACCACGTCGAAGCTCGCGTCCGCGCACGGGAGCATCTCCGCATCGCCGACCTCGTAGCGGATCGTCAGCCCTTCCTCCGCGGCGAGCCGCTTCGCCGTCTCGATCAGGTTCGGGGCGAGATCGACTCCGGTCACGTTCGCGCCCGCTCGTGCAGCACGGACGGCGACGCCGCCGGTACCCGTGGCGACATCGAGCCAGACGTCGCCGGACTTCGGCGCGAGCTCGGCGACGAGGTGGTCGTGGATGTCGCCGATCTCGTCCGCGATGCGCTCGAACGGTGCAGCTCCCCACGCGACGCTCTGTCGCTGCTTCAACTCCTCAAATGCCACGGCCGGGCACCTCCGGTTCGCTCGCGTCCTCGTCTGTCGCCCGCGCGGTCAACTGGTTCCGTGCGCGCCAGAGCGCGGGGAAGAAGTTGTGGTGGATCATCCTGCCGAGCACCTCGACCGGCGTCCCCTGGGTGCCGACAACCTGGTCGCCGATCACGCGGGCGACGACCTTGTAGTGGCGAATGCGCCACATCGTGATCCGCTCGTCCCACTCGATCAGCGCTTCGGCGAGCCGGTAGAGCTCGTCGTGCTCCCGCCCGTGCACGTACAGCTCGACGAGATCGAGCCCCGCCTGGCTCACCGCCGTCTCGAACGCCTGACCGAGCGGTGGCGTCACGCGGCGCACCTCCCGGAATCCGGGCGAATCGAAACCGCTGCCATGCCCCAGCACGCGTCGGATGGTCTGGTACTCCCAGGGCGACATCTGCTCGAGCATGTCGAGCTGCCTGGTGATGAACTGGATGCAAAGCGACGCTCGCTCGAGCAACCGAAGCGCGGCAGCGACGTCCCGCTCCTTCACGTGCGCGGTCCCACGCTCGACCTCGGACGTCGCGAGCTTCAGCCACAGCTCCGACGACTGGTGCACGGTCTGGAACAGCAGCTCGTCCGGATGCACCTGCTCGCCCGGAGGCTTCTGGAGCGACAGCAGCTCGTCCGTACGAAGGTAGCGCTCGTAGTCCGATGCGCCCTCGCCGGGCAGGATCGGTTCCGAGAAGTCCTCGGGCTGCGGCTCGGCGGTCACGCGCCTCTGAGCATACTTCGACCGTGGCGGACCTCTTCTCCGATGCCGCCGGCGAACGCGTCTCGCAGCTCGCGCCGCTGGCGCAGCGCCTGCGGCCGAGGACGATCGACGAGTTCGTGGGACAGACGCACGTGCTCGCTCCGGGCTCCGCACTTCGGCTCGCGATCGAAGAGGACCGCGTGGCCTCGTCGATCTTCTACGGACCGCCGGGAAGCGGTAAGACGACGCTGGCTCGCATCGTCGCGGGCGCGACCGGAGCCGAGTTCGAGGAGCTCTCGGCAGTATCGGCGACCGTTGCGCAGGTCCGCGAGGTGCTCGCGCGCGCTCGCGAGCGCCTGGGCGCGAACGGTCGGCGCACGATCCTCTTCCTCGACGAGATCCACCGCTTCAACAAGGCGCAGCAGGATGCGCTGCTGCCGGCGGTCGAGGAGGGCCTCGTCACGCTCATCGGCGCGACGACGGAGAACCCGTACTACGAGGTCAACTCCGCGCTCATCTCGCGGACGCAGGTGTACGAGCTCGAGCCGCTCGCGCCGGAGGAGCTCGCGCCGATCGTGCGGCGCGGCCTGCAAGAGGTCGGCGGCGAAGCGTCCGACGAGGTCGTCGACCTGATCGTCCAGCGCTCGGGCGGCGACGGTCGG
>DASPSY010000001.1:0-88504 GCA_035623685.1 Gaiellaceae bacterium | reverse complement strand
CATGACTGTAGCAAGCGGGTTAGCGTCGCGCCGTTCACCGAAGAAGGGAGTGTGATGGCCGGTTACACGGTGCAGAAGCTGACCGAGGTCGAGGACCAGGCGCCGAACTTCGGCTTCGACCCGGAGATCTACAGCATCCGGATGGCGCGCAACCCGCTGAACTGCGAGCACTGCGGGATCACGCTGTCGCACCTCTCTCCGAACTTCCGCGTGCCGTTCGGACACACACACAACCGGCAGGAGGAGATCTACATCCTTGTGGACGGCAGCGCACGCATGAAGCTCGACGACGACGTCGTCGAGCTGGAGCAGTGGACCGCGGTGCGCGTCCCGCCCGAGACGATGCGCGCCATCGAGAGCGGGCCGGAAGGTGCCCGGTTCATCGTCGTCGGAGCTCCGAATACCGGCCCGGGCGACGGAAACGTCGAGCAGGGCTGGTGGAACGACTAGCTCGAGGTGTGCGCCGACGAGAGTATCCGCCGAGGGAGGGTCCATTCCCCCACCCGAGGTGGGGGTGACTCCCGCCTCCCTCGCGGTCGACGCTAGCCGCTGCCGGCGCACGCGTCCGCAACGATCCTGCGCCGAGTTTCACGCTCGATGCAGCCCGCCTCCGGGCAAACTGTGCCCGTGCTCGACCTCTTTCCCGAGACTGCCGCCGTCGAGGACGGAGAGCTGGCAATCGGCGGCGTGCGCGCAAGTACGCTCGCGGCCGAGTTCGACACCCCGCTCGTCGTCTACTGCAAACGCACGCTCGTCGCGAACGCGCGCGAGTACCGGGCTGTCGATCCGGATGCACTCGTCGTCTACGGGACGAAGGCTTTCGCGAACGTCGCGATCATGCGCCTGCTCGCCGGCGAGGGCCTCGGAGCCGACGCCTCGACGCTGGGTGAGCTCGAGTTCGCGCTCGCGGCGGGCATTCCAGGGGAGCGCATCGTCTTCCACGGGAATAACAAGTCCGACGGCGAGCTCGCCGCAGCGGCAGGCGCCCGCGCGCTGATCGCGCTCGACTCGGCACAGGAGGTGCGGCGCGCGGCGGAGGCCGGAGCCCGCGAGGTCCTGATCCGGCTCACGCCCGGGATCGACGCCCAGACGCATCACGCGATCCAGACCGCTCGAACCGAGTCGAAGTTCGGGCTCGACCCGGACCAGGCGCTCGCGGCGCTGAACGAGGCACGCGAGCGGCTCGATCCGGTCGGCGTGCACGTCCACATCGGCTCGCAGCTCACGCGCGTGGACGAGAGCCTGGAGGCCGTGGACGCGCTCGTCGACTTCTGCCGGCGCTGTCGCGACGAGACTGGTTGGACGCCGCGAGTGATCGACCTCGGCGGAGGTCTCGGCATCCGCCACGCGCGCGGCGACCGGGTGCCCACCCCTCACGAGTTCGCCGGCGCGCTTGTCGACCGGTTCCGCGCACAGTGGGACGAGCCTGCGCGGATCATGCTCGAGCCCGGGCGGTCGCTCGTCGGCCGCGCCGGCGTCACCCTCTATCGGATCGGAGCGACAAAGTGGAGCGGCGGCGTCGAGTTTGCGGCGATCGACGGCGGTATGTCCGACAACCCGCGGCCGCAGCTCTACGGCGCACGGTACGAGGCTCTGCTCGCGAACCGGGCCGATGAGCCGGCAAGGTCGGAGGTGCGCATTGCGGGCAAGCACTGCGAGTCCGGTGACGTTCTGATCGACCGGGTCGAGCTGCCAGCTCCGCGCCCCGGCGACCTGCTGGCGGTTCCGGCGACCGGCGCGTACACACTGGCGATGGCGTCGAACTACAACGGCGTGCCGCGCCCGGCCGCGGTGCTCGTCGCCGACGGCGACGCGCGGCTGATCCGCCGTCGCGAGACGGTCGACGACTTGCTCGCGTACGAGACGGACTGAGCGTCAGGCGCGGGCGAAGCCCGGGCGCACGAGCCGCGGCGGCGCCTTGAGCCCTGCGTCCTTCACGGGCGGGTTCAGCGACTCGGCGAGCGGCGCCGCGGAGAACGACGCCGCGCGTCGCTCCGGCGGAACGTCGCCGTAGAGGGTGGTCCGCTGACGCGGCACTCGACCGTGGTGCCGGATCAGCTCCTCCATCGCCTCGGGCGGCAACTCCTGTCCGTGCTCCGATCCTGCCGCACGCGAGATCGACTCGTTCATCAGCGTGCCACCGAGGTCGTTGACGCCCGCACGCAGCGCCGCGCCGACACCCTCGCGCCCGAGTTTCACCCATGAGGCCTGGATGTTCGTGACGAGCGGATGCAGCGCGAGCCGCGCGACCGAATGGACGAGCAACACCTCGCGCCACGTCGGCCCAGAGCGGGCTCGCCCGCGCAGCCAGATCGGCGCCTCCATGTGGATGAACGGGAGCGGGACGAGCTCGGTGAAGCCGCCGCTCCGTCGTTGCTGCTCCCGCGCGCGGAGGAGATGTCTGGCCCAGTGCACGGGACGCTCGACGTGCCCGAACATGATCGTCACGTTCGAGCGGAGCCCGACGCGGTGCGCCGTGTCGTGAACCTCGAGCCATTGCCTGGTTGTCACCTTGTCCGGGCAGATCGCCGCGCGAACGTCGTCGTCGAGGATCTCGGCCGCCGTTCCCGGCAGCGAGCCGAGCCCCGCCTCGCGCAGACGTGCGAGGTAGTCGGCGAGCGGCAGCCCCAGCGTCGCCGCTCCCTGCCAGACCTCGAGCGCGGAGAACGCGTGCAGGTGGACCTCGGGGACCGCGTCCTTGATCACCCTCACGACCGACTCGTAGTAGTCGCCCGTGAACGCGGGATGAATCCCGCCTTGCAGGCAGACCTCGGTCGCACCTCGGTCCCACGCCTCACCGACGCGACGGACGATCTCGTCGTGCGGTACGAGGTACGGGTCGCCGCGGAGGTTCGCCGCGAGCTTGCCCTTCGAGAATGCACAGAAGCCGCAGCGGAAGTAACAGACGTTGGTGTACTGGATGTTGCGCGTGACGACGTAGGTCACCTCGTCGCCGCACGTCTCCCTGCGTAGGGCATCGGCCGCGGCGAAGACCCGGTGCAGCTCCTCGCCGCGCGCTTCGAGCAGCCGCACGAGCTCTGCCTCTCCGAGCCCGTCGCGCGTGTCGACCGGCAAGGCGTCGCGCGGGACGAACGGAACCGGCCTCGTGCCTCCCGGCGACCACGCGTGCTCGCGCGCCAGTCCGTCCGCGTCTGCGGCGCGCAACACGTACGGCATGACCGTCGGATCGAGCCACGACTCGTCGATCCACTCGGGATAGACGGGGAGCCGTGGCGCGAGCGCGAGCCCGCGGCGCTCCGTTGCCTCGCGCAACCGCTCGACCCCCGGCCACGGCGCCTCCGGATTGACGTGGTCCACGGTGACGGGCGACACGCCACCCCAGTCGTCGATGCCTGCGTCGAGCAGCCGTGGGAACTCGTCGTACGACAGGTTCGGCGGAGCCTGGACGTGCGCGTGCGGCCCGAGCACGATCCGCGCGACGGCGATCGTCCACAGCAGCTCTTCCATGGACGGCTCGGGCGCGAGCGCCATGCGCGTCCCGGGCTTCGCACGGAAGTTCTGGACGATCACCTCCTGGACGTGGCCGTGGCGCTCCGCTGAATCGCGGATCGCGAGCAGCGACTCGAGACGCTCGCGTCGCGTCTCGCCGATCCCGATCAGGACGCCCGTCGTGAACGGGACACGCTCGGAGCCCGCGGCCGCGAGGGTCGCGAGCCGAACCGTGGGCAGCTTGTCCGGCGAGCCGAAGTGCGGGCCACCTCGCTCCGAGAGGCGTTCCGACGAGCTCTCGAGCATGAGCCCCATGGAGGCGCTGACCGGCCGGAGGGCGCGGAGATCCTCGCGAGAGAGCACGCCCGGGTTGAGGTGAGGCAGGAGGCCGGTCTCGACGAGGACCGTCTCCGCCACCTGTCGGAGGTACTCCAGCGTCGTCTCGCAACCCATGGTGGCGAGCTCCTCGCGCGCGGCGCGGTAGCGCCGTTCGGGCTTGTCTCCGAGCGTGAACAGCACTTCGGTGCAGCCCGCCTCCGCTCCCGCCCGGGCGATCGCGAGCGCTTCGTCGAGCGACAGGTACGCGCGCTCGCCGCGACGTGGCGGCCGAGCGAACGTGCAGTAGTGGCAGACGTCCCGGCAGAGCTTCGTCAGCGGGACGAACACCTTCGGGGAGAACGTGACCCGCGTCCCGTGGCCCTGGTCGCGCAGACGGCGCGCTTCCTCGCAGAGGGACTCGAGCGGGGCGTCCACGAGGGCGGCATGCTCCACCCGAGGAGCTTACGTTCAGCGTGGCGAGCGCGGATCGCCTAGCCGGGAGGCTGCGAGACGAGCTTCCCGAACGGGTGCCAGGCGCCGTTCGTCCATCGCTGGAGCTTGACCTGCGTGATCGGGTAGCGGAACGTCGGCGTCGTGTGGACGACGATGCCGGGCAGCACGAACGGATTGTTCTTCTCGTTCAGGTGCGTGGCCGCGCGCATGACGCCGGCGCGCGTCAGGCTCTTGCCGGCCTTGCGCAGCGTGTCGACCATCGTGAACGCCTCGGCCATCCCCGCCGTGTAGTAGCCGTCCTTCGACGCGCCGGGCGTCAGTCCGCTGCCGTACTTGGCGAGGATCGACTGGAACAGCTTGATCCCCTTGTCGTTCGCCCAGATCGGCGCGGCGGGATCTTTGCCGAACACGATCGAGATCGCCCCCTTCGTCGCGCTCTTCGGCGGGATCACCATCAGCGACGAGGCGGCCGAGACGTCGTTGACGAAGATCTGCGGATGCCAGCCCGCGCTGCTCACGCCGAAGAACGCCTGGAGCGAGAACTTGCCGAACGCGAAGATGCAGAGGATGTTCGCCTTCGACGCCTTCAGCTGCGTGATCAGCGGCTGGACGTCGGTGGTGGTCGGGTCGTAGCCGACCTTCGCCACGATTGCGCTCGCCTTCTTCCCGAGACCTTTGCGCAGGCCGTTGAGGAGGTCCTGGCCGTAGTCGTCGTTCTGGTAGAGCACGGCGATCTTGGGGCGCTTGAACTGCTGGAGGATGTACTTCGCGTAGATCTTCCCCTCTTCGGAATACGGAGGGATGTAGCCGATCGTCCACGGGTACTGCTTGTAGTCGCGCCCGAACGTGGTCGCACCCGAGTTGACGAAGAGTTGCGGGACGCCTTGCTGGTTGAGAAACTTCCGGATCGCGAGGTTGTTGTCCGTCCCGAGTGGCGCGAACATCGCAAAGACCTGGTTCTGCTGCACCAGTCGGATCGTGTTGGTGACGGCCCGGCCGGGGTCATAGCCGTCGTCGAGATACGTGAAGGAGATCTTCCGGCCGAAGACACCGCCGTGCGCGTTGACGTACTTGAAGTACGCGTCGGCCCCCCGCGCCACGCTGCCGGCCGCCGCGGCCTCGCCGCTGAGCGGGACGCTGCTGCCGAGGTCGATCTCCGTCGAGCTGACACCGGGATTGGCGAGCGGGCGCGCGGCCGCGGCCGCGGCGCAGACGGCCGCGATCACGAGGCACGCAAGGACGACCCGTCTCCTCATCCCAGACTAGGACCGACTGTACAGCCGACTCGTTAGTGGACGGAGAAGACGATGGAGCAGGCCGCCGACACCCGTGGGGAGCAGCAGGACGACCAGGATCAGCACGGCGCCGAAGGCGACGCTCGGGATGCCGGATTGCTGTGGGTTGACGGAGACGAAGGGCAGATGGTCTGCCCAGCGGGCAACCGCGTCTGCGTGGTTGTCGAGGTAGTAGACGAAGGCCGCGCCCGCGAGCAGACCGGCCAGCGAGCTCGCGCCGCCGACCGCGAGGCCGACGACGAGGAAGATCGAGAGCACGATCGGGTAGGTGTCGGGGTTGACGAAGCTCGTGGCGATCGCGAACAGCGAGCCCGCGATCCCGGCGTAGAACGCCGAGATCCCGAACGCCAGCGTCTTGTACGCGGGGACGCCGATGCCGGACGCGGCGGCAGCGGTCTCGCTGTCGCGGACGGCCTGCCACGTCCTCCCCGGCTTCGTGCGCAGCAGCACCCACGCGCAGACGAGGAGCATCAGCGCGATCGCCCAGGTGAGGTAGTAGAGCCAGTGGTTCGGCGTCGTGTGCAGACCGAACGGCGCCTTGGGCAGATTGAGGATCTCTCCGGTCGTGCCGCCCGTGAAGTGCCCGTACTTCTTCGGTAGCTGCGGGAACGCGATCGCGATCCCGAGGGTGACGAGCGCGAGGTATGGACCGGACAGACGAAGAGCGGGGATGCCGACGAGCAGGCCTGCTGCGCCCGCGACCAGGCCCGCGATCGGGATCGTCCAGATGTCGCGGACACCGTGGTTCACCTCGAGGATCGCCGTCGTGTACCCGCCGATCGCCATGAACGCGCCGTGTCCGAGCGAGATCTGTCCGCTGTAGCCGGTCAGAATCCCGAGCCCGACGAGCGCGATGAAGTACATGCCGACCGTCGCGAGCTCCCGCGAGTGGAAATCGCTGACGTGGTGCGGCAAGAACACGACGGCCACGACGAGCAGGGCGAACGACAGCGCCTCGAGCAGGAGCTTCGCCTTCACACGCGCCTCACGGAAACGCGCCCGAAAAGTCCCGCGGGCCTGAACAGCAGGACGACGATGATCAACAGCAGGGCGACGGGCAGCTTGAGCGTCGAGTCGACGTACGGGACGTAGCGCCCGACCAGGGTGATCGTCAGGCCGAGGATGATCCCTCCGACGACGGCGCCGACCGGACTGTCGAGGCCGCCGAGCACGGCGGCCGCGAACGCGTACAGCAGGACGGTCTGCATCATGTTCGGGTCGAGGAACACGATCGGCGCGATCAGCATCCCGGCCACCGCGCCGAGCACGGCGGCGAAGCCCCAGCCGAGGGCAAGCATCCAGCCGACCCGGACGCCGACGAGCCGCGACGACTGCCGGTTGACGGCAGCCGCGCGCATCGCGAGACCGAGCTTCGTGAACCGGAAGAAGAGCGCGAGAACGACGACGAGGCCGACGGCGACGGCGACGATGCCGATGTCCTGCTCGGAGATCTGCGCACCGGCGATGTCGACCGTCTGTGTCGAGAACGGGCCCTCGAACTGCTTCTCCGCACCGCCCCAGATCACGCTCGTCAAGCCGTTCAGCAGCAGTGCGAGCCCGAGGGTGAGGATCACCACCGTCAGCAGCGGGGCATCCTCCACCCAGCGCACGAGCAGCCGCTCGATCCCGACACCGCCGGCGAACGCGATCACGAGCACGAGCGGGAACGCCTCCCAGAACGAGAGGTGTGCCCACTGGTTCATCAACGACCAGGCGACGAACGTCGTGAACGTCGCCATCTCCCCCTGCGCGAAGTTGATCACGCGCGTCGAGCGGTAGATGATCACGAGTGCGAGCGCAAGCAGCGCGTAGATTCCGCCGTCGCGGATGCCGTCGACGACCTGCTGGGCGAGCTCGGACCACGTGAACGCGAGCATCGGCACCGATGCTGCGATCACGCCGCGGTGCCCAGATACGCGGCGATCACGGCCGCGTTCGACTGCACCTCGGCCGGCGTGCCGTCGGCGATCTTGCGTCCGAGGTCGAGGACGCTGACGCGGTCGGCAAGGCCCATGACGAGCCCCATGTGGTGCTCGACGAGCAGGATCGTCAGCTCGAAGTCGGCGCGAATGCAACGGATGAAGGCCGCGAGCTCTTGTACTTCCTCGGCGTTGAGGCCGCCTGCCGGCTCGTCCAGCAAGAGCAGCTGCGGCGCCGAGGCGAGCGCGCGCGCGAGCTCGACGCGCTTCTGCGTCCCGAACGGGAGCGCACTGGGACGACGGTGCGCGAACGGGCCGACGCCGACATACGAGAGCAGCTCGTCGGCGGTACGGCGGCCGGCGCGCGCGTGTGCACCGACCTGCACGTTCTCCCTGACCGTCAACCCGCGGAACAGCTCGACGTTCTGGAAGGTGCGCGCGATCCCTCGGCGCACGACGCCGCTCGCGCCCGTGGTGAGCAGGCTGTCTCCGGCGAAGCGGACATCGCCTCCGTCCGGCGGCGACAGGCGGGTGATCACGTTGAACGCCGTCGTCTTGCCGGCGCCGTTCGGACCGATCAACCCGACGACGTCGCCGGCCTCGACAGAGAACGACACCGCGTTCAGAGCATGGATGCCGCCGAATCGTTTGGTGACGCTGTCGACTTCGAGGAGTGCCACCGCCGGTCTACCATACGGCCTCCGTGCCGCAGCATCCGACCGTGGCCAAGCTCGAGGAGCGTCTGCGCGAGCGCGGGCTCGACGTCGAGGTGCGCGAGCTGGCGGACTCGACGAAGACGGCGGCACAGGCGGCTGCGGCGGTCGGCGCAGGTGACGTCGGCCAGATCGTCAAGTCGCTTGTCTTTACCGACGGCACGGGATCGCCGTTCCTCGTGCTCTGCGCCGGCGACCGGCGCGTGGACACCGACCGACTCCGTGTCGGCGACGGCGTGAGCTTCGCCCCGCCGGATGTCGTCCGCGAGGCGACCGGCTTCGCGATCGGCGGCGTGCCGCCGCTTGGGCACGATCGTGTCCTGCGCACGATCGTCGACGAGTCGCTGCGCCGGTTCGACGTCGTCTGGTGCGCCGCGGGGACGCCAAACGCAGTGTTCCCCGTCGCGACGGAGGATCTGATCGCCGCGATCGGCGACGCCGACGTCCGCGACGTCGGCTGACTAGCTTGCGGCTTCGAAGACTTGGAGCTCGTTCCCCTCGGGATCGAAGAAGTGCGCCGCCTTCCCCCAGTCCGCCTCGTGCACGCGCGGGATGTCGACGCCCTTCGCCCGGAGCTCGGCGACCTTCGCCTCGACGTCCTCGACCTGAAACGTGATCACGACCGCGTTTCGACGCGGCTCTGGGTACTCGCGCGAACGCCCGAAGACCGCGTGGTCGAACAGCTCCAGCCGTCCGCCCTCCAGCTCGAGCTGGGCCCAGTCGACGCCGGGCTCGTGCCCGGGGCCGGGGTCCTCGTCGGTGACGCCGAAGCCGAGCGTGTCCCGGTAGAACGCAAGCATCGTTGGGAAGTCCTCGACGTACAGCAGAAGGAGCCCGAGCCGCATCGGGAAACCTGAACGACGATGTCCGCCTCGCCATTCCTCGCCTGAGCCGTGCTGGCCGTTCTCATCGCTGCCGCAGTCGCGCTGCCGACGCCCGCGCAGCTGCCGACGATTCCGCGCCTGATCCAGCAGGCCCGGCCCGTCTTCTGCGCGGGCACATACAGCCGTGACCTGGCGATCACCTTCGACGACGGGCCGAGCCCCTACACGCTCCGCCTCGTTCGCGTTCTGCGGCGCGCACATGTCCGCGCGACCTTCTTCGACGTCGGCAGCCGCATCCGGATCTGGCCGGACGCGGCGCGTGCGTCGACGCACGTCGGCGAGCTCGGCAACCACACATGGACGCACCCTCCGCTGACGAGACTCTCGCTTGGCCGCGTCGACACGCAACTCGTCGAGACACAAGCGGAGATCGGTGAGGACGGCGGGGGCGTGCCGAGGCTCTTTCGGCCACCGTACGGCGAGGCAACGACGGCTATCGATCGAATCGCACGCGGACTCGAACTGCTCGACGTGCGCTGGAGCGAGGACAGCGGCGACTCGCTGCCCGGTGCCTCGGCGCGCTCGGTTCGCCGAGCCGCGTTGGCGGGACTTCGGCCCGGAGCGATCATCCTGCTCCACGATCCGCATCCTTGGACGGCGAGCGTCGCGCGTGTGCTCTTCCGCGCAGCGAGGCGGCGCGGCCTCCGTCCCGTCACGGTGTCGAAGCTGCTGGCGACCCAGCCGCCGACCGCACACCAGCTCGACTCGACCGGTACCGAGCGCTGCCCGGTTCCCTGAGCGCGCTCGTCCCTAGCGCGCCCGCAACTCGGACGGATCCGTCACCGGCAGCCGACACATGAACTGCTCGCACTGGTAGACGGCTGGCTCGCCGTCGACGAAGTCCTTGCCGCCGAGCAGCGGGACCTCCTCCGACGGACCGACAGCGACAACGACGTTCGGAGCGAACCCGGCGAGAGCCGCACGCGCGATCGGGCTGCTCGTCGGGCCGACGATCGCGAGCTCACGCGGCGGAGAGAAGTGGAAATCGAGCGCGCAGAGCATCTGGCCGAAGGCCGACGGAGCGCGCGCCAGCAACGGCATGGCGACACGGAAGACGCCGACCGCGCGCCGCTCGAGCTCGTCTTCCGCGTAGATCCTCGCGAGTCGCAAGAGCACGAGAGACAGCATCGAGTTTCCCGACGGAGTGGCATGGTCGTCGAGCTCCTTCTTGCGATTGACCAGCTGCTCACCGTCGACAGGCGTGTGGAAGAACCCGCCGCGGACCTCGTCGGCGAAGAGCTCCACGGCGAGCAGCGCGAGTCGACGAGACTCCTCGAGCCAGCGAAGCTCGCCGGTAGCGACGTGCAATTCGTAGAGGCCGTTCGCCGTGTCGGCGTAGTCCTCGAGGAAGCCGGTCGTGTGCGCACGACCGGCACGCCACGTGCGAAGGAGGCGCCCGTCCTCGGTCGACAATGGCCCGAGCAGGAACTCGCCGAGCTCGCACGCAGCGACGAGCAGATCGCCGCGGTCGAGCCTGCGCGCGCCCTCGGCGAGTGCGGCGAGCGCGAGGCCGTTCCAGGAGGTGACGACCTTGTCGTCGCGCAACGGTTGCGGGCGCGCCAACCGGAGCTCGAGCAAGCGCTCGCGCGTCTCGGCATCGAGCTGCCCTCGCAACACGAAGCGGTCGTGCTCGAACGGATGGAGCAGGAGCGGCGGCACAGGATCCGCCTCGGTCCACGTGTACGTCAGGCCCTCGACACCGTCCGTGTCCGCGTCCTGCGCCGAGGCGAGCCCGCCCTCCGGCAGACGGAGCTCGCGCAGCATGTAGTCGAGCGTCTCCTCGGCGACCTGGCGATACCGAGGGTTGCCGAGCACGAGCCAAGCGTGCAGGTACGCGGGCGCGAGCAGCGCGTTGTCGTACAGCATCTTCTCGAAGTGCGGCACGAGCCACTGGCCGTCCACCGAGTAGCGGTGGAAGCCGCCGCCGACGAGGTCGTACATCCCGCCCAGCGCCATCGCATCGAACGTCCTGACCGTCATCACCGTCTCGCCACGCCGCAGCAGGAACTCGAGGATCGACGCCGGCGGGAACTTCGGAGCGGACCCGAACCCGCCCCATTGCGGATCGAAGGTGCGCTCGAGGCCCGAGACCCCATCGGCCAGCACCCCAACCGTGAGCGGCGCGCTCGACGGATCGGTGACCGCCGCGGCCTGGAGATGCTCGACGAGCGTCGCCGCCTGCGCCCCGACCTGGTCGCGACGTTCGCGCCAGGCGGTCGCGACTGCGCTCAGCAGCTGGCGGAAGCTCGGCAGCCCGTGCCGCGGCTCGGGCGGGTAGTACGTGCCGCCGTAGAACGGCTCGCCGTCGGGCGTGACGAAGACCGTCAGCGGCCAGCCGCCCTGACCGGTGAGGCCAACCACGGCCTCCATGTAGACGGCGTCGACATCCGGCCGCTCCTCGCGGTCGACCTTCACGCACACGAAGTGCTCGTTCATCTCCGCAGCGGTCGCCGGGTCCTCGAAGGACTCCCGCTCCATCACATGACACCAGTGGCACGCGGCGTAGCCGATGGAGAGGAGGATCGGCTTGTCCTCCGCGCGCGCACGCTCACGCGCCTCCTCGCCCCACGGGTACCAGTCGACGGGGTTCTCGGCGTGCTGGAGGAGGTACGGGCTGGTCTCGTTGCCGAGACGGTTCATCGCGGCACGGTATCGCGCCTGAGTGACGCTTCCGCAGACGGATGATTCAATCGGCCAGTCATGGCCATTCCGACCGGCACCGTCACCTTCGTCTTCGTCGACATCGAGGGCTCGACGAGGCTGATGCAGCAGCTCGGCACCGACTACGAGGAATGCCTGCGCCAGTTCCGGTCGATCGTCCGTTCTGGATTTTCGGCGCACGACGGCCACGAGATCGACACGCAGGGAGACGCGTTCTTCTACTCGTTCCCCCGTGCGCGGGAAGCGGTCGCCGCGGCGGTCGACGTGCAGCGCGCCCTCGCGAACGCCGACTGGCCGCAAGCCGCCGAGGTACGCGTGCGCACGGGCCTGCACACCGGCGAGCCGGCTGTCGGCGACGAGGGCTATCTCGGACTGGACGTCGTGCGCGCGTCGAGGATCTGCTCGGCGGGACACGGCGGCCAGATTCTCCTCTCGGAGGCGACGCGCGCGCTGCTCGGCGACGCCGTCCCGCCGGGAACGGACGTCATCGACCTCGGGACGCAGACGCTCAAGGACGTCCGTGACGAGCACCTGTTCCAAGTCTCCGTGGATGGGCAGCGCGATCACTTCCCGGCACTCAAGACCGCGGAGGAGCCCGCAGCTCCGAAGAGCCGCGCCGACGTGCTCGGAGAGCGCTTCGAGGAGCAGATCCAGAGCTTCGTCGCGGAACGGCTCGAGCGCTCGCTCAACCGCGTGAGCTCGCCGCAGGGGGTGCTCGAGCGCGATGGGATCGAAGCGCTACGGCAGCGCAGCCCACGATCGCCGGCAGGCTGGATCGTCCGTGGCACGTTCACGATCGTGCTGCTCGTGCTCGCCGCGGCGTTCGTCGTCTGGCTCGTGCGCCTGCTCTTCTAGCGTCTCGCGCATGACTGGTGAGTTCCAGCCGCTGAAGGACGTGAAGGTCGTCGACGTGACGAGCTCGCTTGCCGGCCCCTACTGCACGGAGATCCTTGCGGCGCTCGGTGCAGACGTGATCAAGGTTGAGCGACCCGACCGCGGCGACGAGGCGCGCGCGTGGGGACCGTCGTTCTGGGAAGACGGCAGCGTCATGTTTTTCAGCGCGAACCTGTCGAAGCGATCCTTTGCGCTGGACCTGAAGCGCGGCGTCGACGTCCTGCTACGCCTCGTCGACTCCGCCGACGTGTTCGTGCAGTCGCTGCGCGCGGGAACGGCGGAGCGACTCGGCTTCGGCGACGACGAACTCCGCGCGCGGAATCCGCGCCTCGTCACCTGCAACATCGGCGCGTTCGGCCGTTCCGGCCCGCTGCACGACCGACCTGGCTACGACCCCCTCCTGCAGGCGTTCTCCGGGCTGATGAGCGTCACCGGTGAGGAGGACGGGCCTGCCGTGCGCGTCGGGGCGTCGGTGGTCGACCAGGGAACGGGCATGTGGGCGGCACTCGGAATCCTCGCGGCGCTCGTCGCCGGCGGCGGACGCGCCGTCGACGTGTCGCTGTTCGAGACCGCGCTCGGCCTACTCCCGTATCAGGTCACCGGCTACTTCAAGAGCGGCGACGTACCGAGGCGTCACGGGACGGCGTTCCCGCTGATCGCGCCGTACGAGGTCTTCCACGCGCGGGACGGCGAGCTGATGATCGCCGCCGCGAACGACGGGCTCTTCGACCGGCTCTGCGTCGCGCTCGAGCTCGACGAGCTGCGCGACGACCCGCGCTTCGCGACGAACCCGGATCGGCTGAGATGGCGAAAGGAGCTGGCGGCGCTCCTGTCGGCCGCAATCGTGGAGTTACCGGTGGACGACGTGCTGGATCGCCTGGGTAGCGCCGGCGTGCCTGCGGCGCGCGTGAACGATGTCGGAACAGCGGCCGACCACGACCAGACGTCGGCGATCGGGATCGTGCAGTCCGTGCCGGAACGGACACTCGCGCTGCCCGTGTCGGTCGACCGCGAGCGCGTCCTCCACCGCGGGCCACCGCCACGCCTCGGCGAGCACACGCATGAGGTGCTGATCGAGCTCGGCTACGCCGAGGAGGAGATCGTCGAGCTCGCCTCGTCCGGCGTCGTTCGACTCGGGAACGGCCCCGCCCGATAGACGTAGCCCTCCAGCCTGCGACCGAGCACTCCTTCGAGCCACTCGGAGACACCGATCAGGGCATCGAGGTCGACGCCGGTCCGAAGGTTTTCGCCCTCGAGCAGATAGACGAGATCCTCAGTGGCGATGTTGCCGGTCGCACGCGGTGCGTACGGACAGCCTCCGAGACCCCCACACGACGCGTCGAGCAGCGATGCGCCGCCCTCGAGCGCTGCGAGCGCGTTCGCGTAGCCCGTGTTGCGGGTGTTGTGCAGGTGCACGCCGCGCGCACCCGTTCTCTCCACGAGCGACCGGACGTGCGTCGGCGTGGCCACGCCGATCGTGTCGGCCAGGACGACTTCGACACGTGTGGCGAACCCGACCACGAGCTCGGCGACGGCGCCGGGATCGACGCGCCCCTCGAACGGGCAGCCGAAGGCACAGGAGATCGTGAGGGTCACGGGTAGCTCCGACCGCTCGACGACGCGCGCCGCGGCCGCCCGCGCGTCCGCGAGCGACTGGCTGCCGTTTCGCCGGTTGAACGTGTCCGTCGCAGCGAGCGTGAAGTTGACGCGGTCGAGCCCGGTCGCAACGAGCCGGTCGTAGCCACGCTCGTTGAGCGCGAGGCCCGAGTACGTCGTGCCTGGCCGGCGGACGACGCCGGCGACCACCTTCTCTGCGCCCGCCATCTGCGGCACCGCCTCCGCACGAACGAAGCTCGCTGCTTCGATTCGTGGCAGTCCCGCCGCAGCGATGCGGTTGACGAGCTCGGCGCGAAGGCTCGGGGCCAGCACGTCGGGCTCGTTCTGCAGTCCGTCGCGCGGACCGACGTCGCAGATCGTGACCGTGACCTCCACTACGACGCGCGGGACAGCGACGCGAGCTTAGCCTGAGCGGTCTCGATGATGCTCGTCACGCGCGCGAGTTCGGCGTCCGAGAACGGCTCGCGCCCGAGCGTGTAGACCTCGACCAGCCCCCAGGCAAGACCGTCGACGACGAGTGGCGCGAGCACGAGCGCGTCGAAGCCGAGCTGCCGCAGCAACGCGACCTCGTTCGGCTCCGCACCGGGGTCGTCGACGCGCACTGTTCGCAGCTCGAGCTGCTCGAGCACATCGCGGGTCAACGGATAGTCGGAGATCAGGTAGCCGTGTCCGGCCTGCACCGGCCCCTTCGAGCTGTAGTCGGCCAGGTCGATCAGGAGGTCTCCGATCGCCCGAGAGATCGTGCACGCGTCGGCGTTGACGACCTCGACCAGCGTCCGTGCGGTCGTCCCGATCAGGTTGGAGATGCTCTCGACCTCCTCCAGCCTCGCGGTCGCAGCTGCGAGCGTCAACGCCGATTCGTCGGTCACGGGGTCGATGCTAGCGGCGCGTCAAGCCGACCTCTCCCGCTGCCGATCTCTACGGGCGTGCGTTTCTCGCTCGGCAAGCTCGTCGTCCTCGCCGCCGTCGCAGGCCTCGTCGCTGTCGGTTGGACGAAGCACGAGCACCGCGTCCACGAGCAGCGGTCGCTCGCCGCGATCGCATCGGAGATCGCGGGCCGGCCGGTCGGAGTCCATTGCCCGAACTTCTTCGCGAAGCTCGTGAACGTCAGCGGCGAGGCGGGACAGGTGAAGTTCGACGACGAAGGCCGTCCTGCGAACTACACCGACCTCTCACCGCAGACATGCGACGAGCTCGCGAAGTTCAAGCGGATCGACTTCTCGTGCCTCGACACGCACACGTGCGGCGACACGCAGTTCCAGGCGGCATGGGCCGCGCACACACTCGCGCACGAATCGTTCCACCTCAAGGGCTACGAGGACGAAGGCGTCACCGAGTGCTACGCGATGCAGACCACGGCCTTCGTCGCCGAGCAGCTCGGAATGTCGGCCGACCGGGCCGAGGAGCTCCAGCACTGGGTGTGGGCGAAGGGATACCGCAACGAGCCGACCGACTACCAGTCGTCGAACTGTTATCCCGACGGCCCGCTCGACCTGCACCCGGGCTCGACGAACTGGCCGTGAGCGCTACTTCACCGTCGTCGGGATGTTCGTGATCTTCCCGTCGATGATTTCCTGACGGATCAGGTCGATCTTCGCGACGTCCGCAGTCGGGACGCGCGCGCTGATCGTGCCGAGGCCCACGCCGCCGTCCTTCAAGCCGTAGACCGCGTTCCCGCCGTGGAACGTCCCGTTCACGACTGACTGGATCGCCTTGAACACCGCGACGTCGACGCGCTTGGTCGCGCTGGTGAGTACGTGGGTCGGGTCGAGGTACGCCTGGTCCGCGTCGACGCCGATGGCCCACACGTTCTGCTCGCCGGCGGCCTTGATCACGCCGAGCCCGCAGCCGCCCGCGACCTGGAAGACCACGCCGGCACCAGATTGGATCTGGTTGAGGGCGATCGTCTTGCACTTCGACTGGTCGTTGAAATCCTGGGAGTAGTCGTTCAGCGTCGTCACACCGGGATCGGCTGCCTTGGCACCGGCCTGGAAGCCGGCGATGTACCGGTCGACCGGCGGCTGCTTCTGTCCTCCGACGGAGCCGACGACGTTCTTGCCGCCGCCGCGTTTCTCCTCGAGTCCCGCGAGGTACCCGGCCAGGTAGCCGACCTCCTGCTCGCGGAAGAGCAGGCCGAGGAGGTTGGGCGGCTTGTGAGGCTCGGTGGTCTGGTCGACGTCGACGATCGCGAACTTCGTCTTGGGGAACTGCATTGCTGCCGTGTCGATCGCCTGCGCCTCGGTGTACCCGACGCCGATCACGAGGTTGTAGCCGTGGCGCGCAAGCGTCGTCAGGTTCGGCACGTACTCCGCGCTCGAGGCGGAGAGCGCCACGCGGTACTGGACCCCGAGCTTCGTGTGGGCCGCCAGCAATCCGACGTAGGCGAGGTGGTTGAAACCGCGGTCGTTGAGACCGCCCACGTCGGTCACAAGCCCGATCTTGACCGTGCTCGACGCCGTCGTGGTGGTAGAGCTACTCGCGCTGGTGGTACTCGAGCCTCCACATCCGGCGAGGAGGAGCAGCGAGGCGATCGCGAGCAGTGCCGCCCTGCGAACTATGTCCCACCCTTTCGTCTAAGGTTTACGACTGTGGGGCGAAAACCTAGCACAGTGCCGGCAGCCAGGCATCCGCTTCCGTCACAGGTCACCGTCGCGGTCGTCCTGCAGGTCCGATCCGGGCGACTGGAGGTCCTGCTCTGGCAACGCGGACGCGAGCCGTTTGCCGGACGCTGGGCGCTCCCCGGCGGCTACCTCGAGCCCGGAGAGACGCTCGAGCAGTCGATCAGGCGCCATCTGGCGGCGAAGGTCGACGTCCGTGAGCTGACGCACCTCGAGCAGCTTCAGACGCTGAGCGATCCCCACCGGGTTCCCGACGAGTGGCAGCTCGCCACCGCCTACCTCGGCCTCGTCCCGGTCGACGTCGACCCTGCGATCCCGGACGACAGCGAGTGGCACTCCGTCGCGCAGCTGCCGCCGATCGCGTTCGACCACCGAACGATCATCGAGGCCGGCCGCGAGCGGCTGCGCGCCAAGCTTTCCTACACGAACCTCGGCTTCGCGCTCGCGCCGCCTGAATTCCTCTTGTCGGAGCTGCGTTCGATCTACACCGCCGCGCTCGGGCACGACGTCTCGGCGACCAACCTCCACCGCGTGCTCGTCCGGCGCGACGTGCTGGAGGCGACGGGTGGACGCAGGCCGTCGGGCCGCACTGGCGGCCGTCCAGGTGCCTTGTATCGCTTCCGAGAGCGGCGGCTCGAGGTCACGGATCCCGTCGCCGTGCTGCGGCCGCCCGCCGCCTAGCCCCGTCACGTGCTACCGTCCGCCAGTTCCCCGGCAGAAGGAGGTCGACGTGAAGACGATTGCATGCACCTCCACCCGTAGAGCCGCGCGGCTCGACGGCTAGCCGAACACCGCCGCGAGTCCGTGCGCTCGTGCCGCCCCTGTGGGCGGCGCTCTCTCGTTCCTCGAGCCAAGGAGACTCGCGTTGCACGACGCACCCTCCCTCGAGGAGCTGGGCTGGGACGAAGGCTGGGCATCCGAGCTCGCGCTCCTCGAGGACGACAACTTCATCGCCGGGCGGATCGCCGCGCAGCATCGTGGCGCATACGTCGTCTGGACCGAGCTCGGCGAACTGCGGGCCGAAGCCTCGGGCAGGCTTCGCTACGACCTCGCGCCCGTCTCGGGCCTGCCGGCGGTCGGCGACTGGGTCGCCGCGAGCCCCACGCCAAACCGCGACCGGGCCGTCATCCACGCGGTTCTGCCGCGGCGCTCCGCCTTCTCCCGCAAGGAGGCGCTCAACGAGTCCGTCGCCCAGACGCTCGCCGCGAACGTCGACGTCGCGTTCCTGCTCAACGGACTCGACGACGACTTCAGCCCGCGCCGACTCGAGCGCTACCTGACGACGGCGTGGGAGAGCGGCGCATCGCCTGTGGTCGTGCTGACGAAGCGCGATCTCCACGAGGACGTCAACGGCCTCGTGCTCGAGGCGCAGTCCGTCGCCGTCGGCGCGCCGATCCACTCCATCTCGAACCTCACCGGCGACGGCGTCGACGATCTCACCGCGCACCTCTCGCCGGCTCGGACCGCCGTGCTGCTCGGCTCGTCGGGCGTCGGCAAGTCATCGCTGCTGAACAGGCTCGCCGGCACGGAGCGGATGCGGACGGCCGCGCTCGCAGCAGATGGCACAGGCAGGCACACGACGACGCACCGCGAGCTCGTACGGCTGCCGAACGGCGCCCTCGTGATCGACACGCCGGGGCTGCGTGAGCTCCAGCTCTGGGAAGGCGATCTCGAGAGCGCGTTCGGAGACGTCGAGGAGTTGGCGACGAACTGCCGCTTCAGCGACTGCAGCCACACGCACGAGCCCGGTTGCGACGTCCTCGCAGCAGTGGACGACGGGCGGCTGGAGCTCGACCGGCTCCGGAGCTGGCGCAAGCTGCAGCGGGAGCTGCTGGCGATCGCGGCCCGCAAGGACCGTCGGCTGCACGACGAGCTGAAGCGGCGCTGGCGCCAGCAACAACGCGTCGGCCGAGAGAACCTGGCGAGGAAGCGGGGCCGCTAGGCGCCGCCGGCGGCGGCGTGAGCCTTCCAGCTCATGCCGCCCGCACGACGTCGTCGCTCGAGATCGAGACGAGCTCGCCGAGCTCGCCCTTGAGCTTCGTCAGCGCGTTCTGCTCGACCTGGCGGACGCGCTCCCGGCTCATGCCGAGCGTCTTCGCGATCTCCTCGAGCGTCGATGACTCTCCGCCAAACCCGAAGCGGAGCTCGATCACTCGTCGCTCGCGCTCGGACAGGCGCGTGAGGGCATGGTCCACCTCCCGCCGTCGGAGTGCGTCGACGGCCTCTTCGACCGGATCGATCGCGGACGGATCAGAGAAGAGATCGCCGAGTTCGCCGTCGCCGTCGCTGCCGACCGACTGGTTCAGAGACACGGACGCCTCGACCGCGCCGAGCGCCTCTTCGACGTGCTTGACCCGAAGACCGGTCGCCTTGGCGAGCTCCTTCGCTGTCGGCGCAACGCCGTTGGCCGCCTCGAGCTTCTGGCGCGCACGCGCGAGCTTGACCCGGCGCTCGTGCACGTGCGTCGGGATGCGAATCGTTGACGACTGGTTCGAGACGGCACGCTGGCACGCCTGACGGATCCACCACGTCGCGTACGTCGAGAACTTGTAGCCACGACGCCAGTCGAACTTCTCCACCGCGCGGTTGAGCCCGATCACGCCCTCCTGGATGAGGTCGCCGAGCTGCAGCCCGTGCCCCTGGTAGCGCTTCGCGATCGAGACGACTAGCCGCAGGTTGGCATTGATCATCTGCTCCTTCGCGGCCGCGTCACCGCGCTCGACGCGCTTCGCCAGCGCGACCTCCTCGGCTGCCGTCAGGAGCTCGTAGCGCCCGGCGGCGTTCATGAAGAGAGTCAGGCTGTCCGTCGTGCCGAGCACGTCGGCCGTCGCGAGGTGCGTCGGCTCCTCCGCGGCGGGTCGCACGAGAACCTCCACGTCACGGGTCTCGAGCTCCGCGCGCAGGTCGGCGGCGTCGTCGTCGTCGAGCTCACGCTCCAGGACGAATGCTTCGAGGGCACTTTCGTCGATCACGCCGAGCTCCTCGGCCTGCTCGATGAACGTCCCCAGTTCCAGTTCCATGCTTGTCAGCTTTGCCACTTCCTTCCGAATCAGTTGAGGTTCGCAGCGACCGGGCCACCGCCCCGAGGGCGCCGGTCGGCCGCCACTGGGGTGTTACAACGAGCGGGCCCCACCTGTGATTCCGGACTAGTCCGCGACCCCAAGCCCGTACTTGGTGCGGAGGTAGGCGAGGTAGGGCTTAGCGTCGATCGTACTGCCCGTCGCCCGCTTCAGTGTCTCCTGCGGGGAGAAGCGGCGTCCGTAGCGGTGGACGTGAGCGCCCAGCCACTCGCGCAAGGGGCCGAACTCACCTTGCTCGATCTCGTCCTCAAGCGACGGCAGATCCGAGGTCGCCTTCTCCCAGATCTGGACGGACATCACCGTGCCGAGCAGGTAGGTCGGGAAGTATCCGATCAAACCGACCGCCCAGTGGGTGTCCTGCAGCACCCCTTGTGCGTCGTCGAGCACCTCGACGCCGAGGTACTCCTCCATTTTCGCGCGCCAGGCCTCGGGCAGCTCAGCGAGCTCGACCCGCTCGCTGACGATGTCCTGCTCGAGCTCGAAGCGGAGGATCACGTGCAGGCCGTACGTCACCTCGTCCGCGCGCGTCCTGATCAGCGACGGACGCACGCGGTTGATCCCGCCGAGGAACCGGTCGAAGTCCACCTCACCGAGCTGCTCGGGGAAGGCCTCCTTCACGCGTGGGAGGAAGAAACGCCAGAACGGGACGCTGCGGCCGACGAGGTTCTCCCACAACCGGCTCTGCGACTCGTGCAGCCCGAGGGAGCACGGGCCGCCCGTCGGGAGCCGCCCCAACTCGCTCGGCAGCTGATGGTTGTAGAGACCGTGCCCGTACTCGTGCATGGTCGAGAACAGTGACTTCAGCGCCGTCGGGTCGTAGCTCGTGGTCATGCGGATGTCGTCGATCCCCGCACCCGATGCGAACGGGTGCACCGTCGGGTCGAGCCGCCAGGTGTCCGGACGCATGCCGAACAGCTCGACGACCTCGTGCGCCAGCGCCCGCTGGCGGTCGACCGGGAAGTCGCCGCGCAGAAAGGAGTCGTCCACCTCCTGGTCGCGCAGATCGGCAACGAGCGACAGGAGCTCGGGCTTGAGCTCGTCGAAGATGCGGCGCACGTCGGCAGTGGTCGTGTCGGGCTCGAAGTCGTCGAGCAGGATGTCGTAGGGCTCGTCGGCCGAGTCGAAGCAGGCGATGTAGCTGCGACGGAGCTCCACGTTGCGCTCCAGCGCGGGCAGGAACATGGAGAAGTCCGATGTCGCCCTCGCCTTCACCCAGACGGGCTGCGCCTGCGCCGCCGCGCTCGTCATCTCGGCGCGAAGGGCGGCCGGCACGCGAACGGCCTTGTCGTAGTCCCGTCGGGCGAGGCGGATCAGGCACGCGTCGTCGGAATCGGGCGGCAGCGTCTCCTCGAGCCCGCGCAGCTCGTCGAGGAGGCGGCCGGTCTCGTCGGAGGTCAGCAGCTCGTGGCTGACCCGGCGCAGCGTCCCGAGTTGGTCGGCACGGATGGCGGCCCCCGCGGCGGGCATCATCGTCTGCTGGTCCCACGAGAGTAGACGCCCGACCTTGTCGAGATCTCCGACCCGGCTCAGCCGTTCCTTCAGTTCGGCGAGGGAGTCGACCATCGCGCAGAGGCTATCGGGCCGCCGTTGCGGCCTCGTACAGAACAGTCTCGTTCGCGGCCAACCGCACGACCGACCCGCCGGCGACGAGGTGCTCGAGGTGCGCGCACGACTCGGCGAGCGCGAAACGCCGCAACGCGATCGGCAGCTCGCCCGGGAAGAGCTCGAGCGACACCTCGTACGAGCTGCGCGGACCGTGCCGGAGCGCCGCCCGAGCGTGCTCGAGCCGCTCGCCATGGTGCGCCACCAGCTCACGGGCGCGACCTGCGGGGTCGTCGATCGTCTCACCGTGGCCGGCGAACGCCACCGTCGGTGCGAGCTCGACCATCCGCCGCAGCGAGGCGAGGTAGTCCGCGAGTGGGTCGGGCCGGCCGTCGGGATACCAGCCGACGTTCGGCGAGATCGTGGCGAGAATCGCGTCGCCCGCGATCATCACGCCGTCGCGCCACAGGCACAGGTGCCCGTCGGCGTGCCCAGGCAGGTGGACGACCTCCCAACCGTCGACGCGGTCGCCCGGGTCGAGCGGCCGCGGGGCCGTCGGGAGGAAGACGAGCCGCAACAGTGCGTCGGTGTCCGCACGCAGCGCCTCGACCTCCGCCTCCGGCATCCCGTGCCGGCGCATGTGCTCAGGGAGCTGCACGGCATCCCGATCGGCGCCCCACGTGCGCTCGCTCTGTGCATGGTCGATCCGCCCCTGGAACACCGGGGCGCCCGTCGCCTCCGCGAGGATCGCGCACGCGCCGACGTGGTCCGGATGGAAGTGCGTGACGACGATCCGCTCGACGTCCACGCCGAGATCCGTGAGCACTCTGCGCCAGCGCTCGCCCGCACCGGGGAGGCCGAGCCCTGCGTCGACGACGATCCAAGAACCGTCGCGTCGACGCAACAGGTAGCAGTGGACATGGTCGATCCCGAGGGGGAGCGCCCACGTGACGCGCACGATTCCGTCCGCCATCTCGCGGACGTCGTCGACCGTGCGCGTCACGCTATGCCGAACGTCTGAAGGCGTCCCAGTCGACGTAGATCTTCTCGCCGCCGAAGAGGTGCCGCTCGGGATCCCACGGGAAGAAGATCAGGACGCGCCACGAGAATGGCTCGCCGGTCGCCGGGTACCCGATCCATTCCTCGCGGTGCGTCCCGGTGACCCGAGCCTCTTCGCAGACGCCCTGGGGACCGATGACGATGTCGGTCAGGTCGAAGCGGATGTCGGGGAACGCGGTCAGTAGTTCCGTGTAGAAGCGCATCGCCCCTGCGTGGCCCTCCCACCGCCGTCCGGCCTGATCGAGCTCGTACACGCAGTCCTCTGTCAGCGTCGCGATCAGGCTCGGCAGGTCGCGTTCGTCCTCGGCGATCGAGTGCTTCTTCCAGAGCTCGCGGATCTCGGCGTAGAGCTCCGGCGTGATCTCGCGCCGGATCAGTTCGACGACTGCGTCGTGCTCGACGTGCTCGCGGATCGGATCCATCGACGCCTCCCTCATAGCACGAGCTCGGCCATCGTCCGCAGGGCAACCGGATCGTGTGTCGACACGAGCAGCGTGGTGATGCCGGACTCCCGCCACGCAGCGAGACGGTCTGCGATCCGCTCGGGCGTACCGACGAGAGCCACCTCGTCGACCAGCGCGTCGGGAACGGCGGCGATCGCCGCACGCTGCTTGCCCTCGAGGTACAACCGCTGGATGCGGTCGGCGTCGGCCTCGTACCCGTACCGCCTGACGAGCTCGTTGTAGAAGTTCACGCCGCGCGAGCCCATGCCGCCGACGTACAGCGCGAGGATCGGGCGTAGGAATTCGCGTCCCGACTCAAGGTCGTCAGTGACGACGACGTACGCCGACGGCGCAACGTCGAAGTCGTCACGCGGAACGTAGCCGAACGTCGAGCGCGCGCGCTCCGGAGAGAAGAAGATCGGTAACCAGCCGTCGGCGAGCTCGAACGCGAGCTGCACGTTCCTCGGGCTCAGCGCAGCCAAGTAGATCGGGATCTCGCTACGCAGCGGTCGCAGCATCAGCCTCAGCGGCTTGCCGAGACCGGTCGATCCCGGCCCGCAGTACGGAATGTCGTACTGCGAGCCGTGGAGCTCGACGGTCTCCCGCCGGAGCGCCGCACGCACGAGCTCGACGTACTCGCGCGTCCGCGTCAGCGGCTTCCCCCACGGCTGTCCGTGCCAGCCCTCGACGACCTGAGGGCCGGACGTGCCGAGCCCGAGCAGGAAGCGTCCGCCGGACATCAGGTCGAGCGTCGCAGCCGTCATTGCCGCGTTGGCCGGCGTTCGGCCGGGGATCTGCATGATCGCGGAGCCGATCTTGATCGTGGTCGTCGTCGCCGCGAGCCAGGAAAGGACGGTGACCGCGTCCGTGCCCCACGCCTCGGACGCCCACGCGGAGTCATAGCCGAGCCGCTCCGCCTCCTGCGCGAGCGAGATCAGCTCGAGCGGGTTCGTTCCCGGCGGCGCGTAGCCCATGGAGAAGCCGAGGCGCATGCTCAGTAGCCCAGGTAGCTGCGTTGGACCGAGTCGTTCTTGCGGAGCTCGCTGCTCGGGCCGGCGATCGTGACCTGGCCCGCCTCGAGGACGTACGCCGTTCCGGCGGCATGCAGCGCGACGTTCGCGTTCTGCTCGACGACGAGGACGGTCATCCCTTCGCGATCGTTCAGCTCGCCGACGATCCGGAAGATCTCGGTGACGACGAGCGGCGCAAGACCGAGCGACGGTTCATCCAGGAGCAGAAGCCTCGGCCGCTGCATCAGCGCGCGGCCGAGGGCGAGCATCTGCTGCTCTCCGCCGCTGAGCGTCCCCGCCTGCTGGCCGGTGCGTTCCTCGATCCAGGGGAAGTACGTCTTGACACGATCGAGGTCGTCTTTCAGCGGGCCGCGACGCGTGTACGCGCCGAGCCGGAGGTTCTCGCCGACGGTCAGGTCGGCGAAGGTGCCGCGGCCTTCCGGAACGTGCGCGATGCCCTGCCGCGCGATCGCCTCCGGGCCCCGACGGGCGAGCGACTTGCCGGCGAACGTGATCTCGCCGCTGCGTCGAACGGTGTTCGAGATCGCACGCAACGTCGTCGTCTTCCCGGCGCCGTTCGCTCCGAGCACCGCCACGATCTCATGCTCGTCGACGCTGAGCGATACGCCGTGCAGCGCCTTGACCGGACCGTAACGGGCTTCGACGTCGCGTAGCTCGAGGAGCGCCATCGCGGGCAGCCTAGTGAGCAGGAGGCGGACTTTCATGCGATCCCTCCCGTGCGAAGAGAGCGCCACGACAGCTGTAATGTCAGCGGCTCACGCTGGCGAGAGGAGGGCATGCCCGACCTGAGCGGAAAGGTGGCGATCGTGACCGGCGCCGGCCGAGGCATCGGCCGCGCACACGCACATGCCCTCGCGCGGGCGGGCGCCCGCGTCGTCGTCAACGATCTCGGCGTCTCGCTGGCCGGCGAGGGGAGCGACCCAAGCCCGGGCCAGACCGTCGTCGACGAGATTCGCACCGCGGGCGGCGAGGCGATCACGAATGCGGAGAACGTGGCCGACTTCGCCGGAGCAAAGAGGCTCGTCCACCAGGCGATCGAGTCCTTCGGGCGACTGGACATCCTCGTCAACAATGCGGGGATCCTCAGGGACCGGATGATCGTGAACATGGAGGAGGACGAGTGGGACGCCGTCCTCGCCGTGCACCTGAAGGGACACTTCGCGACGACTCACCACGCGGCCGCGTCCTGGCGCGAGCGGTCGAAGGCAGGCGAAGACGTCCGCGCGCGCGTGATCAACACGTCGAGCCCTTCCGGCGTGTTCGGGAACGTCGGCCAGGCGAACTACGGCGCGGCGAAGGCAGGCATCGCTGCGTTCACGGTGATCGCCGCGCAAGAGCTCGGCCGTTACGGCGTCACCGTCAACTGTCTCGCACCGAACGCGCGAACGCGCATGACCGAGGCTGCGTTCGGCGTGCTGCCGGGTACGGGCGAGGGTTTCGACCCGATCGCACCGGAGAGCAACTCGCCGATCGTCGTCGCGCTCTGCGCAGACGAGGCTCAGCACATCACGGGACAGGTGTTCTTCGTCTATGGAGGCTCGGTCAACGCGCTGCGCGGCTGGGAGTCCGGAGAGCTCTTCCTCGACGAGGACGGTTGGGACCCCGACGCGCTGCTCGGCGAGCTGCTGGCTCGGTTCCCAGACGGTGTCGCGCCGGCCGGCATGCTCGAGAGCATGCAGCAGGCCGGCGGGCAGTCGATGCGCACGCTGTGAGCGAGGCGAGCCGATGACGACGACCCTCACGCTCGCCGAGCTCGAGAGTGCAGGTGAGCGCGAGCTCGGGACGAGCTCGTGGCACACGCTCGACCAGTCCAAGATCGACCTCTTCGCAGAGGCGACGGGCGACCACCAGTGGATCCACGTCGATCCCGAGCGTGCGAAGGACGGACCGTTCGGGACGACGGTCGCGCACGGCTACCTGACCCTGTCGCTCTTGCCGCTGCTCGTGAGCGAGGTGCTGACGGTGTCCGACAGCGCCATGGGACTGAACTACGGGATCGAGAAGATCCGCTTCACGTCCCCCGTTCCCTCCGGGTCACGCGTGCGGCTGAAGGCCAAGCTCTTGCGCGCTGAGCCGCGAGGTCCGAGTGTCCTCTTCTTCGTCGGCGTCGAGATCGAGATCGAAGGCAAGGAGAAGCCGGCGGTGGTCGGCGAGGTCGTCTACCTCGCGGCGGGAGCGCCCCCTGGCTGACGCGGTGATCGTCGCCGCGGCGCGGACGCCGATCGGCCGCGCGAAGAAAGGATCGCTCGTCGACGCGCGGCCCGACGACCTCGTCGCGTTCGCGATCGACGCCGCCCTTCGACAGGTCCCGCAACTCGATCGCGCCCACGTGGTCGACGTGCTCGTCGGCTGCGGGTTCCCGCAGGAGCGTCAGGGAATGAACCTCGGCAGGCGCGCCGCGCTGCTCGCGGGTCTCCCCGAGACCGTGCCCGGCGCGACCGTGAACCGCTTCTGCGCCTCGAGCCTGCAGACGATCCGCATGGCGTTCCACGCGATCCGCGCGGGCGAGGGCGTCGCGTTCGTGGCCGCGGGGGTGGAGTCGATCACGCAGGTCGACGGCTACCCGAAGGACCTGGAGGAGCTGCACCCGAAGCTGTTCGGGGACGACGCGCCGATCGCGAACGTCTACATCCCGATGGGCTTGACGGCGGAGAACGTCGCCGAGCGCTGGGGCGTCTCGCGGGAGGACATGGACCGCTTCGCGCAACGGTCGCAGGAGCGCGCGGTCGCCGCGCAGGACTCGGGCTTCTTCGCACGCGAGATCACCGCGTGGGACGGCGTCGCGAGCGACGACGGCCCGCGCCGGGAGTCGACGCTCGAGAAGCTCGCGGCGCTCGAGCCCGCGTTCAGGCCCGACGGCAAGGTGACCGCAGGCAACTCGTGCCCGTTCAACGACGGCGGAGCGGCGGTCGTGGTCCTCGCAGAGAGTCGCGCGCGCGAGCTCGGAATCCAGCCGAAGGCCCGCATCGTCGCCTCCGCGGTCTCGGGCGTCGAGCCGGAGATCATGGGAGTCGGCCCGATCGACGCGGTCCGGAACGTGCTCACCTCGGCCGGGATGACGATCGACGACGTCGACGTCGTCGAGCTCAACGAGGCCTTCGCCGCGCAGGTGCTGCCCGTCTGTCGCGAGCTCGGGATCGATCCGTTCGGCGAGAAGCTCAACCCGCACGGAGGGGCGATCGCGCTCGGCCACCCCTACGGGATGACCGGCGCGCGGATCATGTGCACGCTGCTCAACGACCTCGAGACACTCGATGGCACCGTCGGACTCGAGACCATGTGTGTCGGCGGCGGTCAGGGCATGGCGATGATCGTCGAGCGCCTGAGCTGACGAGTCGGCGCGTCCTCACGCGTGCGCGGCCACCGGTGCGGCCGCCGGCGGCCTCGCGTGGTACGTGTTGACGTACTGCTCGGGATCGAACGCGTCGAGGAACTCGATCGCCGCCTGACGGCCGTTCTCGACGAGCATCTCCTGGAGCTGCACGCTCAGGTTGAAGTCCGTGGTCCCGACGGTGCCCGCGTCGACGGTCACCGTGCGCACACGCGTCGAGTGGGAGACGAAGCGCGCGTCCCAGGCCTCCTGCGCGGTGTGGAAGATGTCGAAGCCGAAGCGAAAGAGCCATGGCAGGTGCTTCACCGCTTCGTTGAAGCCGGCTCCGACACCGCGGCCACCCGTAAGCGTGAACCCGAACGTCATCCGCTGCGGCCCTTTCACGTCGGGCTGGTCGGGATCGCCGGCCACGTTCGGGTCGACGTCGAAGAGCCACACGGGGAAGTTCGACAACGTGCCGCCGTCGATGATCGAGGACATGAGCAGACTCTCGTCCTTGATCTCCGCGAAGGCCACCTCCTGGCGGCTCTGTTCGCGCAGGCGCTCGTTCGTCTGCTGCACGTCGAGCCGGTCGACGACGTCGTCGACCGCGTAGCCGCCGTTCCCTTGATGCGTGATGCGCACGCGGTCGCGCGCGAGCTCGATCGGCTCGAAGAAGTACGGGATCGACATGCTCATCCGTGCTGCGTCGGCGATCTCGAACGCATCGGGATCGATCGGCGCCGACTCACCGGGCCGGCGATAGCGCGGCAGATCGTCCGGGAGCACGAGCAGTGCCCGGTTCGTCACGTCGACCGCGATCAGCTTCAGGCGATACCGGTCACCGGACTTCGTCGCGGCGAACGTCTGCTGCTTCAGCTCCTTGCTCAGCCAGTTGCGGAACACCGTCCCGTGCGCGAGCCCGTGACGGCGGCCGATCAGGTTGAGACCGCCGCCGAGGATCTCTCCGCCGAACGGAAAGTCCTGGAACTGGCCGAACTTCGTGTCCTTGAGCAATTCGACCATGTCGGGCGCGTCGTGGCCGCACGCGAGGTACGAGGCGATGATCGCGCCGGCGCTCGCACCCGCGACGTTGACCCATTCCTTGATCGGCTTGTCACGGTGCTCGTAGAAGCCGAGCAGCGCGCCCGCGAGTCCCAGGCCCTTGACTCCCCCGCCGCGAAAGACGGCGTCACCCTGCGTGTTCCAGTTCGCGTCCATCGTTCGCCTCCCCTTCGCTCACGTGACGGTCGACGGCTGCGCGGACAGGCGAGCGCGAGCGACGAGGTCGCATCGGTGTCCTGCGTGTGCTCGAGATCCCTGCGGCGCGGCATCCGTCCTCCTTCGGCTGCCGCAGCCCGCTCGGAATCTACACGATGCCCGTCTCGAGCCTGGCGATCGCCTCGGCGCAGCAGCGCTCGACGAAGACGCGAACGAGGTTTCGCTTGTACTCGACCGAGCCGTTCGCGTCTGCGAACGGCTCGACGGCATCGCCTGCGACCTCGCCCGCCTCGCGGACGCATTCCCGGTCGTCGACGCGGCGGCCGGCGAGGATGCTCTCCGCCTCCGGCACGCGTGTCGGTGCCGTGGAGACGGAGCCGACGGCGATCCGCACCTCGGCCAGCGTCCCGTCCTCGACGCGGACGAGGCTCGTCACCGTCAGAGCGGGCCGCTCGTGCGTCGAGAACTTCATGTGCGCGATCGCGGTGTTCGGCAGGGGCGCGGGAACCCTGATCTCCGTCAGCAGCTCGCCGGGAGCGAGCGCGGTCTCGTACGGCCCGCGCACGAACTCGCCGATGCCGATCGTCCGACGCTCGCTTCCCTTGCGGCAGACGAGCTCCGCACCGGACGCGAGCAGGAACGTGGCCGGGTCGGAGTGCGGATCCGAGAAGCAGAGGTTTCCTCCGAGCGTGCCGACGTTGCGCACGCGCAGGTTTGCGACACCTCTCTCCATCTCCGCGAGTGCAGGGATCGTCTCGCGCACGAGGTCGGAGCGCTCCAAGGTCCGGTGCGTCACCGCGGCGCCGATGCGCACCGTCCCGCCGGCCTGCTCGAGCAGCTGCAGCTCCGGGATGCGCTTCAGATCGACGAGGTGCGGGTACGCGGCGAGCCCGAGCTTGAGGACGAGCAGCAGCTCGGTGCCGCCGCAGTAGACGGCAGCGTCGTCGCCGTGACGGTCGAGCAGCTCACCGGCCTCCTCGAGCGATCGAGGCCGGTGGAGCCTGAACGGGGGCAGCGTCACCCGACAGGCGCGCCCTCGGCCGCCAGCACCTCGAGGGCGGCGTCGATGCCGTCGCCGGTCTCGACCTGCACGCCGAGATCGGCGAGCGAGCGTCCGAGCGCAGCGAGACCCACGATCGGGTACAGACCGCGCGCAGTCGTGCCCATGTGCCCGATGCGGACGAGGTTGCCCGCGCCCTGACCGCCGGAGATCATCACGCCGTAGCGCTCACGGACGTGCGCCCGCACCTCGACGTCGTTGAGTCCGTCCGGCACGGCGACCGCGGTCACGCACGATGCGGAGATCTCGTCGCTGCGGGGCCACAGCGTGAGTCCCATCGCGCGAACCCCCGCCCGGGTCGCCCGCGCCGCCAGCTCGTGCCGAGCGATCGACTCTTCGATGCCCTCTTCCAGCAGCTCGTCGCACGCCGCCTCGACGCCGTGGACGTCGGAGACCGACGGAGTGAACGGGAACTTGCCGTCGCCGAGCCACTGCTCCTTCCAGTCGAGCATGGAGAGGAACGATGCACGCGGCGCGTTGGGATTCGCGCGAATGCGCTCCCACGCGGCGTCGCTGACGCTCATCAGCGACATCCCCGGCGGGCCGCCGAGGCACTTCTGCGGGCCGAGGACGCACACGTCGAGACCCCACTCGTCCGCCTTGAACGGCATTCCTCCGACCGACGAGACGCAGTCGACGAGCGTGATCACGCCGTGCGCCTTCGCGACCGGTCCGATCTCGTTGACCGGGTCCAGCGTCCCTGACGGCGTCTCGCAGTGGACGACGGCGAGCACCTCGATCTCGGGGTGGCCGCCGAGGAAGCGTTCGACCTCCGCTGCGTCGACCGCGTCGTCGTAGGAGACCTCGAGCTCGTGCAGGTCGGCGCCGAAGTCGCGGAGCCAGTAGCCCATCCCCTTTCCGAAGATGCCGGAGACGAGGTTCAGCACGGGCGTCCCGGGCTGCACGAGGGCCCGTGCCGCGGCCTCGAGCCCGAGCACCGCCTCTCCCTGCATGAGGAGCACGTCGTTCTCCGTCTGCAGGATCTGACCAACCTTGCGCTCGGTGCGGCGGAAGCAGTCGATGAAGGCCGGGTCGTAGTGGTAGGTGATCGGCGAGCCGAGCGCCGCGAGCGTGCGCGCCGAGGACGGCACGGGTCCTGCGCTGAGGGTGAAGTCGGGGTCTCTCATGTCTCTCCTTTCGCTGTGATTCTGCGCAGACGGCCGACGAAGGCGCGCACGAGCAAGGTGAAGCCCGAGACGGGACGAGGAGACGCGGCTGCCCGCGCGGGCTCGTGCTCGTGCTCGTGCTCTCCACTCGTGCCGGCGTGCTCGTCGTCGAGCTTCCGCTCGAGACACGATGCCATGTCCGCCACGAGCCGGCGCGCGACGTCCTCGACGATGCCGCGGCCCATGCGCGCGGCGCGGCCCGTGAGGCTAAGGTCGGTGACGACCTCGACGTGCGACCCCGCGCCGTCGGGGAGGACGTTCATCGTCATCGTCGCGTCGACCGCGCCGTGGCCTCCCGCCTCGCGCGCCTTCGCCGACAGGACGGCGCGACGGGCGGCATCGTCGTGCTCGGCGATGCGCAGTGTGCCCGTGTACACCATCCGCATCGGACCGAGCTTGACGGTGACGGTCGCCGGGTACGAGCCGTCCTCGTTCTGCGTTCCGAGCTCGCCGCCGGGCACGCAGGGGGCGACGCGCTCGACGTCGAGCAGGAACGTGTACGCCCGTTCGGGAGCGGACGAGATCGCGAAGCTCGTCTCGATCAGCATCTAGCGCGCACCACGCACGTACGGCAACGCGAGCGCGGGCGGCAGGTACGAGCGGCGCGCGAACACCATCAGCGCGACGATGATCGCGATGAACGGCAGCATGTTCACGACGTCGACCGACACGTCGATACCTGCGAGCTGGAGCGCGGTCGCGATCGAGAGGCAGATCCCGAACAGGAACGACCCGAACACGACCCACAGCGGCTTGCCGCGCGCGAGCATCGCGATCACGATCGCCATGAACCCCTGTCCCTGCGTCATGAATGGCGTGAACGTGCCGGCGCCGACGATCGACAGGTAGGCGCCGCCGACTCCTGCGCAACAGCCCGTGACGAGCGCCGCCCAGCTGCGCGTCGCGACCACGCTCACGCCTGCGGCGTCGAGCGCCTCCGGCTTCTCGCCGGCTGCGCGGAGGTTGAGCCCGATGTTCGTCCGGCGGAAGATCCACGCCACCACACCGACGAGCGTGAAGCCGAGGTAGACGATCAGCGGCTGGTCGAAGAGGCTCGGCCCGATCACCGGGATCCTCGAGAGCAGCGGGATCGCCACGGTCGGCGGCGCGCCGAGTCGAGGGTACGTCGTGCCGAACTGCGCTCCCTGTAAGACGCTCGTTATCCCTTCGCCTGCGAGGGTGATCGCGATGCCGATCACGATCTGGTCCAGGCCGAGGCGCACACAGAGGACGACCATGAACAGTGAGGCGATCGCGCCGCCGAGGAGGCCGGTGAGAAAGCCGATGTAGACGGTGTGGCCGTAGTAGGCACCCACGAAGCCGACGTAGGCGCCGACGAGCATCATCCCCTCCAGCCCGATGTTGAGGACGCCGGCACGCTCCGAGATCGTCTCGCCGAGCGCAGTGAACATCAGCGGCACGCCGGCGAGGATCCCTCCCGAGACGAGCGCCGTCATGAACGTGCGAGTGAGCACCTCGCTCATTCGGCCGCCGCCTTGGAGGTCGTCCGCCACGGGACGCGCAGCGACTGGCGTAGGCCCGGCGTGAGGTAACTCGTGCCGAGCGCGCGGCGCCGCCCGAAGTATTCGATCAGGGTCATGAAGATCAGGATCAGGGCGACGAGCACCAGCAAAAAGTCTGTGGTGAGGTTCGCATGCTCGGTCGCGAGGTCGCCGCCGGTCGACAGCACTGCGTAGAAGAGGACATATGGGACGAGCGCCAGCACGTTCAGCCGTGCGAGGAAGACGAACGGGATGACCGTGTCGCCGTACGCCGGGTTCCAGTTCGAGCGTACGTAGCCCCAGATGCCGAGGATGTCCGCGGCGGCCGCCATGCCGATCAGGAAGCCGCTGACGAGGAAGCTCATGACGATGACGCGAGGGAGCTTCACACCCATGTGGCGGGCGGCACGCGGATTGGCGCCGAGCACCTGCAGGCGCAGCCCGAACGACGTCCGCGTCAGCACGAAGTGGACGACGATCACAGCGGCGAAGGCGACGAGCACGCCGACGTGGACACGCGTTCCCGGGATCGAGGGAAGCATCTTGTCGAGCGGCAGCACGCGCGTCTCGGGGATGTTGACGGTCGGGTCCTGGAACGGTCCCTTGATCAGGATGTTCGCGACGCCGACGCCGATGAAGGACATCATCAGCGTCGTGATGATCTCGTTCGTCCCGTAGTACGCCTTTAAGGCCGCAGGGACGATCGTCCACGCGGCGCCCGCGGCACCGGCGACGAGGAAGAGCACCGTCAGCGCGAACCACAGAGGCTCCCGCGTGACGATCCACGGCCCGAGCCCGGAGATGAGCGCCGCGCCGAGCAGGAACTGCCCGTCGTAGCCGAGGTTCCAGATGTTGGCGCGGAAAACGACCGTCAACCCGATCGCGATCAGGAGCAGCGGCGCCGCGCGCATCAGGCTGTCCTGCCAGGCGCCGAGCTCGATGCCGCCCTTCCAGATGTCGCCGTAGAAGGTGAGCGGGTTGCGTCCGAGCGCGAGCAGGAGGATCGCGCCGGCGACGAGCGCGAGCAGCACCGGGACGATCGAGCGGACGAAGACGTCGAGCACGTTCGCGGCGAGGCGCGTCGACGTACCCCGCTCCGCCGGGATCCTCGCGCCGGGGACCGGCGCCTCGGTCGTGACGTCGGTCATGCCGCTTCCTCGTCCGCGCCGATCATCAACTCGCCGACGCGCTCGCTGGCATGCGGACCGTTCTCGACCTCGCCCACGAGCCTGCCGCGCGAGAGGACGAGAATGCGCGAGCAGAGCTCGAGCAGCTCGTCGAGGTCGGTCGAGATCACGAGCGCCGCGGCGCCGCCGGCGGCGAGGTCGCGGATGATGTCGCGGACAACACGCGTCGTGCGCAGGTCGAGCCCGTACGTCGGCTTGTGGAAGACGACGACCTTCGGGTCGTTCGAGAGCTCGCGTGCGAGCACGACCTTCTGGACGTTCCCGCCCGAGAGCGTTCCTGCGCGCGTCGCCACGCTCGGGGTGCGGACGTCGAACGAGGTGACGAGCGACTGGGCCTCGCGGTCGATCGCCGTGCGGTCGATCCGGCCGTGCTTCCAGAACGGACGCTGGCCGATGCGCTTCAGGAAGAGGTTGACGCTGACGGGGAGACTCGTGACGACGCCCTCGCCGAGCCGATCGTCCGTGACGTAGCGAAGACCGAGCTTCTGACGGGCGGCGACGTCGAGCTTCCCGACGGGCGCGTCGTACAACCGAACGTCGCCGGCAGACGTCGACCGCTCGCCGGCGATCGCCTCGGCGAGCGCGCGTTGCCCGTTTCCGTCCATGCCGGCGACGCCGATGATCTCCCCCTCGTGCACCACCAGCGAGATATCCGTGATGCCCGGATCAGAGCCGCCGATCGGCCGCGCCGACACGCCGACCAGCTCGAGCAGGGTGTCGGCGTGTTCGGCGTGCGCCGCCCCGTATCCCTCCTCCGCGCTGAGATCGGTGCGCAGCTCGGCGACGTCCGTGGCGGTTCGTCCCTCCTCGCCGAACATCATGCGGACGATCTCCGCCTGGAGCTCCTCGGCCGAGCTCTGCTCGAGCCGCACGTGCTCGAGCGAGCCGACCACGCGGCCGGATCGGAGGATCGTGATCCGGTCTGCAACGGCGAGCGCCTCGTGCAGCTTGTGCGTGATGAAGATGACCGCGATGCCCGTCTCCTTGAGGCGACGCAGGACGCCCTGGAGCTCGGCGACTCCCTGCGGCGTGAGCATCGACGTCGGCTCGTCGAGCACGAGCACGCGCGAGCCGCGCCAGAGCGCTTTGATGATCTCGACCTGCTGCTGGCGCCCGAGCGCGAGCTCGCCGGCCGGTGCATCGGCGTCGATCTCGATGCCGAGCGTGCTCGCGAACTCCGCGAGACGCTCGCGCGCAGGTCGTGTGTTCAGCCTGAGGCCGCGCGCGTCGCCGAGCAGTAGGTTCTCGAGCACGGTGAGCGCGGGCACGAGCGTCGAGTGCTGGTACACGGTGCCGACGCCGAGCTCCAGCGCCGCGCGCGGCGAGTCGATCCGCACGGGGCGGCCGTCGACGCGGATCTCGCCCGCGTCGGGGCGGAGCATCCCCGAGAGGATGCTGATCAGGGTCGACTTGCCGGCGCCGTTCTCGCCGAGCAGGCAGTGCACCTCGCCCGCGTACATCGACAGCGAGACCTCGTCGTTCGCGAGCACGCCTGGGAAGCGCTTCGTCATGCCCACGAGCTCGACGGCCGGCGCACCGTTCCGGCCCCCGGAAGGAGCACCTGCCGGTGTGGCCGCTGTCCGCCTGGAGTCCGTCTGAAGCCCTTTCGTACCTCGGCGGCGGCCACCGGAGCGACCGCCGCCGATTTCGGAACCGCAGCTCGAGCCGCGGCTACTTCTTGTTGATCAGCGCCTGGACCTGACTGGCCTTCGTCGTCAGCGGCACCTTCAGCGTGCCGCTCTTGATCTTCGCCTGCGCCTTCTGGATCTGCGACCAGACCGACGCCGGGATGTACTTCGTCTTGAGCAACCCGATCCCGCCGTTCGCAAGCGTCAGGTTGTAGCCGTGCGTGCCGTACGTGCCGGCCTTGATGTCCGAGATCGCCTGCTCGTACGTCTTGGTGTAGAACCACATCACCGACGAGAGCAGCACGTGGTGCTTGTCGATCGGCCCCATGTTCCCGATGTCACCGATGTACCAGACCTTGTGGCCGGCCTTGGCCGTCTCGATGCCCTGCAGGTAACCGAACGACGCGTCGTCGCCCATCCCGAAGATGACGTCGGCCCCAGTGGCGATCACCTGCGTGACGACACGCTTGCCGCCGGCCGAGTCGTCGTAGCCGGTCGGACTGATCGTCGCGAAGGAGATCTTCATCTTCGGGCTGACGCTGCGAACGCCAGCGACGAAGCCGCCGCTCATCTTGTACCAGTTCGGGTCGGTCGCCGAGATGACCACGCCGACGTGCTTCGTCTTCGACATCTTCGCGGCGAGAATGCCGGCCAAGTACGCCCCCTGCTGGCTCGACGTCGTGATGTTGGAGACGTACCCCTTCTTCAGATTGGTCGGGTAGTCGTACGTCATGATCGGGACCTTGTACTGCTCCCCGATGCGGACGGCGATCGGGTCGAAGCCGCTCGCGTGCGCGATGATGAAGCTAGCCCCGCCCTGCGCGAGCTGCCGGAGGACGGTCTCCGTCTTGTCGTAGCCGATGTTCGTCTGCGCGACGAACTTCGCACCAACGGATGCCGCAGCCGCCTTCGCGGCGTTGTATCCCTGTTGATTCCAGCCGTAGTCGTTCGGCTTGGCCGGGGTCGCGATCGCGACCTGTTTCACCGTCGCCTTGCTGGACGCCGTCGCCGCAATCGCAGCTCCTGCTGCGACCGCGACGGCGACTGCCGCCAGCACGGCGAGCGCCGCTACTGGAAGACGCCTATGCATCGATGGAGCTCCTCCTCTCCTCTCAATTCGGGATGGCTTCCCGAGCCGCGCACTCGGCCTCTGGGCATCGCGCCGCAGGTGGCCGTCGAAGCACGAGACGCCATGACCCTACCTGGCCGACGGGGGTGAGCCTGCCCGTAGTTGATCGCCTCGTTCATCGGCTGTTAGGGTCGGCTGGTAACTGTCAACAATCGGCGCGCGCAGCGACCCTACCGCTTTCGCGGGAACGACGCAATGGCACCCGAGGCAACGGTCCAGAGCGAGCAGGACGGCTTCCGTCCGGAGCTCGAGAACCTGACGCTCTCTCAGAGAGCGCACGCATACCTGCGCGACGAGATCCTCTCGAACAGGCTTCCCCCGGGAACGGATCTGCAGGAGCTCGCACTCTCGCAGCGGCTCGGTGTCAGCCGGGGCCCGGTGCGCGAGGCGCTCGGCAGGCTCGCGGCCGAAGGGCTCGTCACGCTCCGGCCGCGGCGCGGCGCCGTCGTCCACTCGCTGTCGTCCGAGGAGTTCCTCGAGGCGTACCAGGTGCGTGAGGCGCTCGAGGCGCTCGCGATCAGGCTCGCAGTCCCGCAGCTCGACGGCGACACGCTCGACGACCTGCGTACGCTCACTGACACGATGGCCGATCATGCGGAGTCAGGCCGCGTCACCGAGTTCTTCGAGGCGAACGCCGAGTTCCACGCTACGTTCGTCGCCGCCGCCGGAAACGACAAGCTGCAGGAGATCTACGACCGCCTGGTCGGGCAGATGCAGCGCTACTGGCGACGGTCGCTCGTGCTGCGCGGCGACCTGCGCCGGTCGGTCACGGAGCACCGCGCCATCTTGCGCGCAGTCCGGAGCGGCGACGCGGACCGCGCGGCCGCCCTGATGTCCGACCACATCCGCGTACCTCAGATTCGCCTGCAAGCCATGTCGGCCGACGAGCTGCGCGACGCCGAGGCGTCGTTCGGCGGAAAGGTGGCTGGATGAGCCACAAGACCCTCGAGTTCGGAGTCAACCTCAACAACCGGGAGCCGCTGATCGCGCCCGACTACGACCTCCAGGCGCTCCTCGACCTCTCGACCGTCGTCGAGGAGTCGGGCTTCGACTCCGTCTGGGTCGGAGACAGTCTGTTCTCGAAACCCCGCTACGAGCCGCTGTCGCTGCTGTCGGCGATCTCCCAGCGCACGTCACGCGCCCGGCTCGGAACGGCGTGCCTCGTGACGTCGACGCGCAATCCGCTCTATCTCGCGCTCGAATGGGCCACGCTCGACGTCATCTCCGGCGGCAGGACGATCCTCGGCGCCTGCAAGGGCAATCCCGAGGAAGGCGTGCGCCGTGAGTTTGCGGCGCTCGGGCTCGACTACCTGAAGGCCGGCTCGATCTGGGAGGAAGGCCTCCACGTGCTGCGGACGCTCTGGACCGAGGGCGAGGTGACGTTCCACGGCAAGCACTTCGACTACGACGGCGTCTCCTTCCACTCCGGTACGGAGATGGCGCCGCTCGGGCCGCTGCAGACGCCGCCGCCGATCTGGGTCGTCTCGAATCCCCGGCTCGTGGGCGACGCCCCGAGCGACGAGATGCGCAAGCGGATGGAGCGCGCCTGCCGACGCGTGATCCAGTACGGCGACGGCTGGATGACGTGCTGCCGCGCGCAGCATCCCGACGAACTGACCGAGCAGCTCGGCTACCTGCGTGCCGCCGCGGAGCGCTACGAGGAGGACTTCGACCGCTACACGATCTCCTACCAGGTGACGATGAACATCGGCGACTCGGAGGAGGACGCGCGTCGGGCGTTCGACGACTACATCTCCAAGTACTACCCCGAGCTGTCGAAGGCGATGGACCTCTCGAACTGGGGGCCGGTCGGAACGCCCGAGCAGATCGGCGACTGGCTGCGCGAGTTCGCCGACCGCGGCGTCGACCACTTCGTCTGCCGTTTCGGGGCGATCGACCAGTTCGGGCAGGTCGAGCGCTTCGCGAAGGAGATCCTGCCCGCATTCACCGCCGAGCGAGTGAGGTGACGCTGATGGCAACCGCTGTCGACACCCTGCAGAAGGACGCCGAGCTGGTCGTCGACGTCTGCATGTCGGTGGAGGCCGACGACGTCGTGACGATCATCTGCGACGACGAGCACCGCGAGCAAGCCGACGCGATCATGCGCGTCTGCCTGGAGCGCGGAGCGTGGCCCGTGATCATGAACAACGAAGCGCAGGTCGCTCGCGGCCGCGCGGACACGCGGTTCCCGATGGCGCCGCCGCGCAATCTCCACGAGGCGATGACGAGCTCCGACGAGGTAATCATCCTGACCAACCTCGAGTGGGCGAACCGCTTCGCGCACGTCAACGCGGTCCGCGAGACCTGCGCGGCCAACGGGAAGATCGCGTCGGTCGAGGAAGGCATGGGCGAGTGGGAGCTGACCCGCGAGATGATCGAGGAGGCGACCGACCGCGCCCGGCGCGCGATCGCGGCCCTCGAGGGCAAGAAGCTCTGTCGCGTGACGGCCGCGAACGGAACGGACGTCACCGTGTCGATCGAGGGCCGGCCCGCGCTCGAGGTGACGCCGATCAAGCATCGCGGCCAGATGATGGGCCCGGTCCCGCTGTGGGCCGAGGTCGCGTTCGCCGCGGTCGAGGACCAGACGAACGGCACGATCGTCGTCGACGGCGTCATGCTCGGGATCGGGCTGCCCGGCCAGGTCGAGTCGCCGATCACGTGGACGCTCGAGCACGGACGCTGCACGAAGATCGAGGGCGGCGCGGAGGCAGGGCGGCTGAAGGAGGTGCTCGAGGGCGTCGACGGCGCCGACGTGATCGGCGAGTTCGCGTTCGGCACGAGCGAGCGCTCGCCGTTCGGCTCCCCGTCCGAGAAGGGACGGCTCGGTACCGTCCACTTCGCGCTCGGAGACAACCACAACGCCTATCCGGGTGGACAGAACGTGAGCACGCTGCACCTGGACGGCGTGATCCTCAACGCGAGCCTGCAGATCGTCGACGACGGCACGTGGATCCTCCGCGACGGAGAGTGGGCGCTGTGAGCGAGGTGACGGTCGTCAACCTCGGGGACGTCGATCCGATCGAGCTGCCGCAGGGAAGCTGGAGCCGCATGCTCGTCACGGACAAGCGAAGCGACGGAAACGCCTCCTCGCTCGGCTACTCGGTGTTCACGCCGGGGACGGAGCTGACGCCGGTGAAGCACCAGACCGAGGAGGTCGCGTACGTCGTCAGCGGCAGCGGCGAGTTGCGGCTCGACGACCGCATCGTGCCGTTCGAGACCGGCGACGCGCTGCACATCCCGGCGGCTACGTGGCACGCCGTCGTGAATACCGGCGCGGACGACGTGGTGATGGTCTTCGGCTTTCCCCATCCGGACTACCCGCCCACCGAGCGCCGGTAGTGATCGCAACGGCTCAGTCGCTGCGCGAGCAGGTCGCCTCGGCGTGCCGGATCCTCGCCCTCGAGGGCTACGCGGACCTGACGCTCGGCCACGTCAGCGCACGCGTACCGGAGTCGAGCACGATCTACATCAAGCGCAAGGGCGTCGCGCTCGACGAGGTCGAGCCCGACGACGTGATCTCGTTCGACCTGCACGACGCGGATGCGCTGTCGTCGCCGGAGATGCACATCGAGGTCGTCCTCCACACCGAGGCATATCGCGCACGGCCCGACGTCGGCTCGGTCGTGCACGGACACCCGCCGTACGCGACAGCGCTCGCGGCGAGCCAGGCGAAGCTCGAGCTGCTCACGCACGACTCGATACTGTTCGTCGACGGCGTCCCGATCTTCGAGGACACCGTCGACCTGATCGTCGACGCCGAGCAGGGCCGTGCCGTCGCGCGCGCGCTCGGCGACCACACCGCTGTCCTGCTGCGCAATCACGGCGTGCTCGCGGTCGGCAAGGACGTCCCGTGGGCCGTGCTCGCCGCCGCGACGCTCGAGCGCTCGGTCCGGCTGCAGACGATCGCGACGACGCTCGGCCCGCTGCAACCGATCGATCCGGCCGTTGCGGGCGCCGTGTACCCGGCCAAGTACCACGACCGGCTTGTCGAGGAGTACTGGCAGGCGTGGCTCCGCAGGCTCCGCCGCAACGACGACGAGCTGGCGCGCGCGTGACCGTCGAGCTGCGGCTGAACGGCAAGGAGATTCGCGACGAAGTCGCACCTGAGCGCCTCCTGCTCGACTACTTGCGCGAGGACCACGGGCTGACGGGGGCGAAGCGCTCGTGCGAGGTCCAAGTGTGTGGCACGTGCACCGTGCTCGTGGACGGCCTGCCCGTCAGCTCGTGCTGCACGATCGTCGCGGACGTCGACGGTCGCGACGTGCTCACGATCGAGGGCTTCGCAGACCTCCCCGAGTTCGAGCGTTTCGAGCGCGCGTTCGTCGACCACGCCGCGCTGCAGTGCGGCTTCTGCACGGGCGGGATGCTCTTGACGATCAAGTCACTCCTCGACGGGGACGAGCTGACGAACGTCGGCGAGATCCGGCGCTGCCTCGCCGGCAACATCTGCCGCTGCACGGGCTATCGCGGCATCGTCGAAGCAGTGGCGGAGCTCGCCGGAGTCGTGGCGTGACCGTCGTCGAGCGTCCACGCCTCGCGCACGTCGGCCGTCCGGTCGCACGGCGAGACGCCGGCGAGAAGCTGCGCGGGCAGGCGCAGTTCGTCGGCGACCTCGTCCTGCGGCGCATGCTGCAAGGGAAGGTGTTGCGCTCGCCGCTGGCGCACGCGCGCGTGGTCTCGATCGACACACGCGCGGCCGAGGAGATGCCGGGCGTCGCCTGCGTGCTCACCGGTGCGGACACCGCGGACCTCGACCCGTACTGGGGCCACGCGATCAAGGATCGCCCGATCGTCGCGCTCGATCGGGTGCGCTTCGCCGGCGAGCCGGTCGCGGCTGTCGCCGCAGAGGACGAGGCGACCGCGACGGCGGCGGTGAACGCGATCGAGGTCGAGTACGAGGAGCTGCCCGTCGTCGGGACGGTCGACGACGCGATCGCGCCGGATGCAACCCTGCTCCACGAGGGACCGGTGCGTCCCGGGCTCTTCCACGGGCTCGGCGAGCTGCCGCCCCGCGACGGCAACGTCTGCTACCGGTACGCGATCGGGCGCGGCGAGCCCGAATCCCACTTCGCCCGCGCCGAGCTCGTCGTCGAGGGCGAGTACACGTTTCCCGCCGTCTACCAGTACGCGATGGAGACGCACACGGTAGTCGCACACGTCGAGCGCGACGAGCTCACCGTCTGGTCGACCTGCCAGCACCCGTTCCTCGTACGCGCGGAGCTCGCGGATCTCTTCGCCGTCCCGCTCGCGAACGTGCGGCTGATCGTCCCGTACCTCGGCGGTGGCTTCGGCTCGAAGTCGTACACGAAGATGGAGCCGTTGACGGTCGCGCTCGCGCGGAAGGCACGTCGGCCGGTTCGCATTCAGAACACCGTCGACGAGTCGATGGTGACGACCCGTCGACACGGGATGAACTGCCGGATGCGGACGGCGATGACGGGCGACGGTCGCCTGCTCGCACGCGAGGTGGACTGCTGGTTCGACACCGGCGCGTACGCCGACAACGGCCCGCGCGTCACCGCCACGGGCGGCGACGCCGCTCCCGGGCCGTACCGCTGGGACGCGTACCGCGTCGACGCGCGCTGCGTCTATACGAACACGAGCCCCGCCGGTTCCTACCGCGCCTTCGGCGCGACCCACCTTCAGTGGATCGGCGAGTCCCAGATCGACGAGCTCGCACGCCGCGCGGGTCTCGACCCGCTCGATGTGCGCCGCGAGAACCTGTGCCGGCCGGGCGAGGAGCTCCGCGCCGGTGGCAAGCCGCTCGATGCCGACCTCGTCGGCGACGTCGAGCAGGTCGCCGCAGTGATCGGCTGGGGCGAGCCGAAACGCGAGCACGTCGGACGCGGTGTCTCGGTCGGGCTGCTCGCCGCCGGCGCGCATCCCGTCTCGACGGCGATCGTGAGGCTGGAGGCCGACGGCCAGGTGACCGTGCTGGTCGGGACGACGGAGGTCGGCCAGGGACCGCGCACCGCCTTTGCGCAGATCGCCGCAGAGGAGCTCGGCGTCGACGTAGAGCGCGTGACCGTGCGCGGCGCGGACACACGGTTCACGCCGTACGACCGGTCGACCGGCGCGAGCCGCTCGACCACGATCGCAGGCCTCGCCGTGCAGCGCGCGGCGATACACGTCCGCGAGCAGCTCGAGGGGATCGCGGGACACGCCGGGCTCGACGCCGCGACGTACCCGGACCTGTTCAGGCAGCACTTCGGCCTCGCAGGCGGGGAGCTGATCGGACGTGGCGAGGTCGCGCCGACCGGCTCGGGCTCGTACGCCGAGGGGCCGGTCTTCTGGGAGGTGTGCGTCGGCGCGGCGGAGGTCGAGCTCGAGCCGGAGACGGGCATGGTGCACGTGCGCAGGACCGCGACCGCAGCGGACGTGGGGCGCGCGATCAACCCCCAGCTGGTGGAGCGACAGGACGAGGGGGCGACCTTGCAAGGGCTCGGCAACGCGCTGTTCGAGGAGATGGTGTTCGAGGACGGCCTCCTGCTGAACGACTCGCTGCTCGAGTACCGCGTCCCGAGCTTCGAGGACCTCCCGGACGAGATGACGTGCGTGATCGTCGAGAACGAGGACGGGCCCGGTCCGTACGGCGCCAAGGGGTGCGGTGAAGGAGCTCTGGCCGCGATCCCTGCGGCCGTCGTCAACGCGCTGGCGGATGCAGGCGTCCCAATGAACGAGCTGCCGCTCACGCCCGAGCGCGTCTGGCGGCGGATCCAGACACTGAAGGAGGAGGGCACATGGCCACGGTGAAGCAGCCGACCGCGCACGACGCGTCCGCGGGATCTCAGGCGGTGCGGCGCGCGGCGGTGATCGGTACCGGCACGATGGGCCCGGGCATGGGCGCAGTCCTGGCCCGGGCGGGAATCGCCGTCGCGCTGCAGGACGTCAGCGAGGAAGCGCTCGAGCGGTCGAAGGCAGGCGTTGGCCTCGCCGATTCCGTCCTGGACAAGCTCGAGACACCGCGCGTCGAGGGCGGGTCGATCCGGTACACGGTCGACCTGAAGGATGCGCTCGACGACGTCGAGTTCGTCGTCGAGGCGGTCCCGGAGAAGCTCGAGCTGAAGCACGACGTCTTCCGCGCGCTCGAGCAGCACGCCGCCGCGGACACGATCCTCGCCTCGAACACGTCGGGGATCCCGATCACGAAGATCGCCGAGGCGTGCGAGCACCCGGAGCGCGTGATCGGAACCCACTGGTCGAACCCACCGCACCTGATTCCGATGATCGAGGTGATCCCGGGCGAGCGGACGAGCCAAGGCACGATCGACGCCGCGATCGCGCTCGTCGAGCGCGTCGGCTACGAGGCGGTGATCGAGAGCGAGGTACCCGGCTTCGTCGAGAACCGGATCCTGTACGCGATCATGCGCGAGGCCGTCGACCTCGTCGACCGCGGGATCATCGACGCCGACGGCATGGACCGCTGCGTCCGCTGGGGAATCGGCTACAAGCTCGCCGTGATCGGCCCGATGGAGCTGCTCGACATGGCGGGCCTCGACATCTACCAGGCCGTCGGCAGCTACCTGAACAAGGACCTGTCGAACGCCGGCGAAGTGTCGAAGACCATCACCGACCGGACCGCAGCCGGGAAGCTCGGGATGAAGACAGGCGAGGGTCTCTACCAGTACACGCCGGAGCGGATCGACGAGCTCCGGGCCGAGCGCGCGCGGAAGCTCGTCGCCGTTCGCAAGGCGCTCTCGTAGGAGGCCGGCGATGAAGATCTCCCTCCTCGACAACGGCTCGATCGTCATCGACCACGCGCAGCTGATGTGGAACATCGGCGGCGGCACACCCGTGCGGATCCCGTCCTTCGGTCTCCTGATCGAGCACGACGACGGGCTGTTCGTCTTCGACACCGGCTTCGACTTCGAGCACACGAACGCAGTGCTCCCCTTCGAGCTCCCCGAGCAAACCCCCGAGCAGACGATCCCCGCGCAGCTGAAGCTGTGCGGCTTCGAGCCGAAGGACGTCGCGACACTCGTCAACTCGCACCTGCACTTCGACCACGTCGGCGGGAACAAGCACCTGCCCGACGCGACCGTCGTCGTGCACGAGCGCGAGCTCGAAGAAGCACGGAACTGCCAGCCGTTCGAGCGGTTCGGCTACTCGGACACGACGTGGGACCACGAGGGCGCGACGTTCCGCACGATCACCGGCGACGTGGAGCTGGCGAAGGGGCTCTGGCTGTTCGAGACGCCGGGCCACACGATCGGGCACTACTCGCTGCTCGTCACGCCGAGCTCCGGCCGTCCGATGGTGTTCGCGTTCGACGTCGTCTACACGCAGGAGGCGCTGGAGAAGGGCGTCCAACCGGGCTTCCACTACGACCCGGTCGCGGGCGTCGCCTCGATCGCGCGCGTGAAGGAGGTCGCGGCGGAGCACGACGCCGACATCTTCTTCTCCCACGACATGGACGCGTGGAAGACGTACAAGCACGCACCGGACTTCTACGAAGGCTAGGAGGGATCGATGAAGCTGCAGGATCGAGTCGCGATCGTCACCGGCGCGGCGCAGGGCATCGGCAAGGCGAGCGCCGACAAGCTCGCGGAGGAAGGCGCAACGGTGGTTGGCGCCGACATCCAGCAAGGCGCTACCAAGCAGGTCGATGTCTCGAACGAGGAGGAGGTCAAGCGGCTCGTCGACGAGACCGTCGCCGAGCACGGCAAGCTCGACGTGCTCGTCAACTCCGCCGCGATCGTGCCGTTCACGCCCTGGGACGAGATCGACTTCGCGGAGTGGCGCCGCATCATGTCCGTCAACCTCGACGGCACGTTCCTGACCAACCACTACGCACAGAAGGCGATGCGCGAGAACGGCTACGGCCGCATCGTCAACATCGCCTCGAACGTCGTTCTCGCCGGCACGCCGAACCTCGCCCACTACGTGGCGTCGAAAGGAGGCGTCTTCGCCTTCACACGCGCTCTCGCCCGTGAGCTCGGCCCGCACGGAATCACCGTGAACTCCGTCGCGCCGGGACTTACCGAGACCGAAGGAGTCCTCGCAGGCAAGCACGCCGAGGCGTTCGACTTCGTCCAGATGCTCCAGTGCATCCCGCGGCGGGCCTTTGCGGTCGACATCGCGCCGGCCGTCGCCTTCCTCGCATCGGAAGAGGCGGGGTGGATCACGGGCCAGATGCTCGTCGCAGATGGCGGGCACACGCACAACTGATGGCGCGCGTCCCCACGAAGCGCGGCGGGGCGATCCTCGCCGTCTCGGACTTCCAGGCGTCGCTCTCGTTCTACCGCGACCGGCTCGGCCTCGAGGTCGAGGCGACGTACGACGATCCGCCGTACGCAACGCTCGTCGCCGGCGGAGCGCGTCTCTCGCTCGCCGAGCAGGGCCATCCGGCCGACGACCGGCCGGGCGTGACGATGACCGCTCCGCGCGACCCCTCCGAGGCGAACGTCGTGCTCGTCCTGGAGGTCGACGACGCCGCCGCCGTGCACCGCGAGCTCGCAGCCGACGGCGTGCGGTTCCTCGCGGAGCCGTTCTCGCCGCCCTGGGGAGGAATGCGGTTCTTCTGCGTCGACCCGGACGGGTACCTCGTGGAGATCGAGCAGCCCGCATGAGAGCGGTCGTCCTCGCCTGCGTCGGCGACGTGCAGGTCGAGCACGTCGCGGACGCCCGTGTCGAGGCCGACACCGACGCGGTCGTCCAGGTGCGCGCGACCGCGATCTGCGGCGCCGACCTGTTCCCGTTCCACGGGATGACGCCGGGCTTCGAGCTCGGAACCACGATGGGTCACGAGTTCGCCGGCGTCGTGGTCGAGGCAGGCCCCGCGGTCGCGAGTTTCCAGGTCGGTGACCGCGTGGCCTGCACGAGCACGATCTCCGACGGCACGTGCGCGCACTGCCGCGCAGGGCGCGCGTCGCAGTGCCTCGGCCGCTCGCTGTTCGGCTACTCGGGTGTGTATCCGCGGCTCGAAGGCGGTCAAGCCGAGTACGTACGGGTCCCGCACGCAGAACGCTGCCTGCTCCGGCTGCCGGAGGAGGTGGACGACGAGAGCGCCATCTTCCTCGCCGACAACCTGCCGACCGGGTACGGCGCCGTCACCCGTGGTGGCGTCGCAGAGGGCGACACGGTCGTCGTCGTCGGCTGCGGCCCGGTTGGCCTGATGGCGATCCTCTGTGCGGACGGGCTCGCGGGCACGCTGCTCGCCGTCGACGGCGTGCCGGAGCGCCGCCGCCTCGCCGAGCAGCTCGGCGCACGTGCGCTCGCACCCGACGAGGCGGCCGACGCGGTCTCGCAGGCCACCGACGGACTGGGCGCGGACGTCGTGATCGAGGCCGCCGGCTCGCCGGGCGCGCTCGACCTCGCGCTCCGGCTCGCCCGGGGCCGCGGCACCGTGTCCGTCGTCGGCGCGCACTTCGAGCCCGACTACGATCTGGACAACGGCCTGATGTTCGAGCACGAGCTGACCATGCGATTCACGATCGGCGATTGCGCACGCGACCGTTGGGGCCTCCTCGAGTCGATCGCTGCGGGGACGCTCGACCCCGCGCAGATCATCTCCCACCGCATGCCGCTCGGCGACGCGGCCGAGGCGTACCGGTTGTTCGACAGCCGCGAGGCGACGAAGGTGGTGCTGACTCCGTGAAGGACCGCCTGCTCCTGCTCGTCGGCGCCATCGTCCTCGGGGTCGCCGCGACGATCGGCGTCGTGGCGGTCAGCCGGGGTGGCACGACGAGAAGCGTCGTCACCCCGACGACGCCGCCCACGGTCAAGGCCGCGTTGATCTCGCGGCTGCGAACGGAGGATCTCCATTACCGCTGGGTCGCGTGCGTCACGACCAAGCGCACCTTCCAGGGAGTACGAGTCGTCCGCTGCAACGTCGACTTCGGCGAGCCGCACATCGTCGCCTACTGCGCGATCATCCGGGGCGGTCGGCTCGTGACGAACCACGAGACACCGGGCTTCGCCTGTCCGGCCGACCTGCGCGGCTGGAAGACGACGATCGTGACCGGCTGATCGAGGTACGACGCGGCGCGTGCGGGTCGTCGTCGTCGGTGGTGGTTTCGGGGGTCTCCAGTGCGTCAAGCACCTGCGTCGCGCGGCCGTCGAGATCACGCTCGTCGACCGTCAGAACTTCCACCTCTTCCAGCCGCTCGTCTACCAGGTCGCGACCGGCGCGCTCTCGGCTGCTGAGATCGCGACACCTCTGCGCGCGATCTTCAAGCGGCAGCAGAACGTCCGCGTCGTCCTCGGCTTGGTGACCGGCGTCGATCTCGACGCGCGCACCGTCACGGTGCAGCATCAACCGACAGGAGACGCGGGCCAGCTCCCCTACGACGCGCTGGTCGTGTCCGCGGGCTCGCGCTATTCGTATTTCGGACACGACGACTGGCGCACGTTCGCGCCGGAGCTGAAGTCGCTCGAGGGCGCGCTCGACATCCGTAGCCGCATCCTCGGTGCCTTCGAGGCAGCCGAGGTCGAGCCCGACGAGGAACGGCGACGGGCATGGCTCACCTTCGTGGTCGTAGGCGGCGGCCCGACGGGTGTCGAGATGGCCGGCCAGATCGGGGAGCTCGCGCGCGACACGCTCCGCAAGGACTTCCGCTCGATCGACCCGCGTGCGGCGAGGGTGCTGCTGGTCGAGACCACCGAAGGGCTGCTGACGGCGTTCCCGCGCTCGCTCTCGCGCAAGGCAGCCCGATCGCTGCGGCAGCTCGGCGTCACCGTGTTCCTCGAGCAGACGGTGGTGGACGTGACGGCGGAGTCGGTCTCGATCGCCACGTCGGACGGAACGTCCCGCTCGGAGCCTGCGCGGACGGCGATCTGGGCGGCGGGCGTCGAGGCATCGCCGCTCGCCACCGTTCTGTCCGTTGCGGCAGGCGGAGACGTCGACCGGGCCGGCCGAGTCACCGTCGAGCCGGACCTGAGCCTTCCTGGGCATCCGGAGGCGTTCGCGATCGGCGACATGGTCCGCGTCCGTGATGCGACCGGCGTCGCGCAGACGCTGCCCGGACTCGCGCCGGTCGCCATGCAGCAGGGTCGCTACGTCGCGCGGGTCCTGCGTCGTCGAGCGGACGGCGGGCGGACGAAGCCCTTCCGCTACGCCGACAAGGGCAACCTCGCCACCATCGGCCGGCTACGCGCGGTTGCGGACGTCAAGGGTCTGCACCTGAGCGGCCTCGTCGCATGGCTGACGTGGCTGCTCGTCCACCTCTTCTACCTGATCGGCTTTCAGAACAGGCTGATCGTCATCCTGCGCTGGACCGTCAGCTTCGTCACGCACGGCCGCGGCGCGCGACTGATCACACGCGGCGGAGACGCTAGCGAGAGCCGTTGAGCACGGCCTCGTGCACGTTGCGCTGGAACGCGGCGATCAACTGCTCGCTCTCGCCCATCAACCTGCCCTGCGTGACCGTTCCAGAGTCGAGTCCCTTCTGCACCGACTCGGTGAGCGCGACGTCCTCGGTCGCGACCTGCGTGTCGAAGGCGACGACCTCCTGGATTCGCTCCTCCGCGACGTCCGGGCCGAAGAAGTAGTCCGTCACCTCGACGGTCTTGCGCACGCCGAGCGGAACCCAGCGCTCGATCGAGAGGTTCTGCGGCCCCGGCGTGATGTTGATCGTGGTGTTCGGCCAGACGAAGTGGTACTGCGACTGGGTGACGTCGCCACGCGGGTCGTATGCGCCGCCGCTGCGTCCGTCGAGCGCGCGACTGCGGACGGGAGCGAGCTGGCTCGATGTCCAACGGTCGGGCGCGAGCGTGTACGAGTCGGGGTCGACGTCGATCACCTTGCTGAACCCCGGGTGCGCGACGGGGCAGTGGTAGCACTCGAGGTAGTTCTCGAGCGCGACCTTCCAGTTGACGTCCTGCTCCCACTCGAAATGCGAGTGGTAGCGAAGCTCCGCCAGATCCACGCCACTCGTTGCGACGTGACCCGGGACCGGGCCGAGCGTGTCGCTCAGCGGTGCGGCGCGGGCGTCGGGATTGACGAACACGAACGGACCCCATGTCTCGACGGACACCGGCAGGAGCGACAGGCCGGCGGGGTCGAACCCCGGCTCGCGCTCCGAGCGGGGCGCACGAACGAGGGTTCCGTCGAGGCCGTACGTCCACGCGTGGTACGGGCACTGCAGCGTCGCGCGGCAGCCCGAGCCCTGCGCGACCAGGTGTCCGCGATGGCGGCAGACGTTGACGAAGCCCCTGAGCTCGCCGTCGCCGTCACGCGTCACGACCACGGGGATGTGACCCGCGACCGAGGAGAAGTAGCTGCCGGCCTCCTCGACCTGGGCCGCCGGCCCGGCGTACTGCCACGTCGACGCGAAGATGCGCTGGTGCTCGAGCGCAAGGACCGCGGGCTCGGTGTACCACGCCGCTGGCAGCGTCCACCCGGCCTCGAGCGGATGCTCGAGCGACGGCAGCTCCCTCGTCCCGAGATCGTCCAACGTCGCCATCATCGCCTCCACGGTCGATCGACACGTCTGTCACTAACTGACTGTCCGGTCAGTCAGGATATCGTGGCGCTCGGCAGTGGGTCAAGATGCGCTCATGACGACGGTCACGCCGGCCACCGACCGGGTCGCCTCGATCCTCGAGGCGGCGTGCCGGGTGGTGACGCGCGAGGGCGCTCACGGCCTGCGGATGGCGAGCGTGGCCGAGGAGGCGGGCGTGTCCAAGGCGCTTGTCCACTACTACTTCTCGACGCGCAAGGAGCTGATGCGCAGCGCCTTCGCCTGGTCGGAGCAGCAGTGGGAGCGCGCACTGACCGAGGAGATCGCCGAGCTCGGATCGGGCGCGGAGAAGCTCGAACGAGTCCTGCTGCGAAGCATCGACCCGAAGCAGCCGTTCAGTCACCAGCGCGCGCTCTGGAACGAGGTCTGGAGCAGCCTCCGCTACGACGACACCCTGCGGCCGCTGGTCGACGCGTCGTACCGCGCCTGGCTCGACTGGCTCGCCGAGTTGGTCGACGCGGGCAGGAAGGACGGCTCCGTCCCGGCCTCCGTCGACCCGACGACGACCGCCTGGCGTCTCGCAGCGGCGGGGGACGGACTCGACTCGATGCTCTATCTCGGCCTGCTCGACCGAGAGCAGGCACGCGAGCTCATGACCGGCACGATCGCCCTCGAGCTCGTCGCGCCGACGAGCTAGACGGCCGCCGGCTCCGCCTCCGCGTCCTCTTCGCTCGGCTCGGGTGGCGGCTCGGGATCCGGCTCGAGCACGCGCAGCGCGTCGGGCGGCAGGTGCAGTGTCACGGGCGTTCCCTGGTCGAGCCCGAACTTGAGCGAGCTGCCCTCGTTCGCCACGGTCACCTTGAGGATCTCGCCGCCGACGATCCGGACGTGCACCTCGTAGGAGCCGCCGAGGAAGACTGCGTGCTCCACCATCCCAGGCAGCCGGTTGTCGCCGTCGGCGCCGTCCTTGTGCTTCTCGACGACGATCCGCTCGGGTCTGATCATCGCCTTCAGCTGTCCGCGAGCCGTCGTGTCACCCTGCTCCGCGCGGAACATGCGCTCGCCGAGACGCAGCGCGCAGCCGTTGCCGTCCGGTCCGATCGACTCGACCTCGAGCAGGTTCGAGACGCCGAGGAAGTCCGCGACGAACGTCGTCTTCGGCTGCTCGTACACGTCGCGCGGCGATCCCGCCTGCTCGACGTGCCCGTTACGCATGACGGCGAGCCGGTCGCTCATCGTCAGCGCCTCCTCCTGGTCGTGCGTGACGAAGACGAAGGTGACGCCGATGTCACGCTGGAGCGCCTTCAGCTCGACCTGGAGGTCCTTGCGGAGCCGTGCGTCGAGCGCGCCGAGCGGCTCGTCGAGCAGCAGCACGCGCGGCGTGAGGATGAGCGCGCGGGCGAGGGCGACGCGCTGTTGCTGGCCGCCGGAGAGCTGCGACGGCTTGCGGTGCTCGAAGCCCGTGAGCTGGACGAGCTCGAGCACCTCCGCGACCTGTCGGCGTCGCTCCTCCTTCGTGAGCTTCCGATACTTGAGCCCGAATGCGACGTTCCCGGCAACGTCGAGGTGCGGGAAGAGCGCGTAGCTCTGGAACACGGTGTTCACGCTGCGCTTGTGCGGCGGAACCTGCGCGACGTCGCTCCCGTCGAGGAGGATCTGACCGCTCGTCGGACGCTCGAAGCCGGCGATCATCCGCAGTGTCGTCGTCTTGCCGCAACCGGACGGGCCGAGCATCGTGAAGAACTCGCCCGGCGGCATGTCGAGGTCGATGTTGTCGACCGCGACGACCTCGCCGAACGCCTTCGTCAGCTGTGCGATCCGGATCTCGCCGAGCATCCCTTCAGACCTCCATCGCCGCGACCTGAGCGGTGTCGGAACCGGAGCCGCCTGCGATCTTCCTGTAGAGGAAGAACGCGAGTCCGAGAGTCGCGAACGTGATCACGAGCGACACGGTCGCGAGCGCGTTGAGCGCCGGCGTCGGAGCGCCTCGGGCCGAGGCGTAGAGGAGCATCGAGACGGTGGTCGTGCTCGCGTCGCCGGAGAGGTACTGCGTGACGACGAAGTCGTCGATCGAGAGCGCGAATGCCACCGCCGCGCTCGCGATGATCGCCGGCATCAGCAGCGGGAGGAGCACGCGCCTGAGCTGATCACGCGGCGGAGCGCCGAGGTCGGCGGCGGCCTCCTCGTACTCCGGCCCGATCGAGACGAGCCGGCCGCGGACCATGACGACGACGTACGAGAGCGTGAACGTCACCTGGCCGATCGCCTGCGCGCGCGTGCCGAGCCCGAAGCCCGGGAAGACGTCGAGGAACAGGATCAACAGCGCGACGCCCATGACGATCTCCGGCGTCACCAGCGGGAGGAGCATCACCGTGTTGATCGTTCCGCTGCCGGGACCGCGCCACCGTTGCAGACCGAGTGCGAGCGTCACGCCGAGCGGGACGGAGAGGAGGACGCAGATCACGGCGAGGAAGAGCGTGTGCTTGAGCGCGCCCTGCAGGTCGGGATCGTGGAGCACGCTGCCGGTCGGGCCGGTGAACCACTCGAACGAGAAGCCTTGCCACGTCGTCCGCGACCGGCCGTGGTTGAAGGCGAAGAGAATCGCGATCGCCACCGGCACGATCGACCAGAGGATGTAGAGGATCGTGATGATCGCCAGCCAGCGCGGCTTCCCCCACGGGTTCCGGAGCCAGTAGAACGCCTTCCTGAACACGCTCATCCCTCAGCCCCGGCTTCCTGTCCGGCCCGGCGCGTGGTGCGCAGGTAGTAGGCCATCAACACGAGTAGGAGGAGCGAGAGCAGGATCGTGAGCACCGCTCCCGAGACCTTCTCGGAGCCCTGGCGCGTGAACTCGTCGATCTGGTTGCCGATCATGTTCGTCTTCGTCGAGGCCGAGACGAGATCGGGCGTGTAGTAGTCGCCGAACATCGGCAGGGCGACGAGAACGACTCCCGCGAGGATGCCGGGGACGGACAGCGGCAGCGTCACGCGCAGGAACGCGCTGAACGAGCTCGCGCCGAGGTCGCGCGCCGCCTCGATCTGCCGTTGGTCGATGCGGTCGAGCGCAGCGAACAGCGGCAGGATCAGGAACGGGATGTAGCCGTAGACGAGTGCGAGGATCACCGTCGACTGCTGGCCGTCCAGCCACCCGCCCGGGTTCGAGAGCAGTCCGAGGTGGAGGAAGATCCATTCGATCCCGAGACCGTGGAGGATCCGCGTCCCCCAGCCTCCGGGCGAGAGGAGGTTGATCCACGCCAGCATCCGCATCAAGTAGTTGATCCAGAAGGGGACGATCAGGAGCACGAGCACGAGCCCCTTCCATCGCCCGGCGTGCCTCGCCGCGAAGTACGCGACCGGGTAGCCGACGACGAGGCAGAGCGCCATCGCGATCACGACGAACACGATCGTCCTGATGAACACGGTCAGGAACGGGCCGTTGTGGAAGATGTCGTGCAGGACCGAGAGGAAATAGCCGACGTTCCAGTCGAGCGGGTTCCAGAACGGCACCGGCTGCGAGAGGCTGTCCTGGTTCCCGAGGGCGACGCAGAGGACGGCGTAGAACGCGATCAGGAAGAAGACCGTCAGCCACGCGACGCCGGGAAGCGCCAGCGCCCGCCACGTCCAGCGTGATCCCAACCCTAGCCCGCCTTGAACCTCGACCACGCGTCGTCCCAGAGGCGCTCTCCCTCGACGCTGAGCTGGAGCAACTCCTGGTTCGCCGCGAACTGATCGGGTCGCACGAGCGCCTCCGTCAGCGTCTTCGGGATCAGCCCGCGCTTGATCAGCGCCTCGGCGTCGATCCCGTTCTGCGGCGGTGCGTAGCCGTTGTAGTTGATGAAGTTGTTGTACGCATTGGTCTCGTCGAGGAAGAAGTTGAGGAACGCGTGCGCGAGCACCGGGCTCTTCGCCGTCCGCCCGATGCAGAAGAAGTCGTTCTGGACGACGCCGTTCGCCTTCGGGCCCCAGTACGAGAGCACGCTGGGCTTCACACCCTTCGGCATGTAGTAGAACGCGCCGGCGAGGAGGTCCCCAGACCAGGAGTGGTGCAGCACGGTCTTTCCCTCCGGCAGCGTCTGGAAGTCCGTGATCGTCACCTTGATGTTGCAGATGGACGTGAGCTGCGAGAGCTCGTGCTCCGCGTTGTCGATGATCGTCTTGTCCTCGGTGTTGAGGTCGGGACGGATGCCGGTGCGCATCGCGTCACGCTGCATCGGCATCGCGAGCGCGTCGCGCTTGTCGTCGAGCAGGCCGACGAGACCGCGGTACTGCTGCGAGTGCCAGAAGATGTCCCACGGAACCGGCATCGACGGGATGTCCTCCGAGACCTTGTCGTTGCGCCAGCCGATCCCGTCGCTCCAGACGGTGTACGGGACCGTGTAACGGTCGCCGCGGTCGTAGAACGGATCCTGCAGGTCGGGCCAGATGTTCTTCGAAAGGTTCGGCAGGTAGCTGTGGTTCAGCGGCTGTAGGAGCTTGTGTGCGATCAGGTCGACGATGTTCGAGCCGGCCAGGCCGATGATCACGTCGAATGCGACGGCGCCGGCGGCGAGCTTCGCAATCGCCTCGTCCGCCGAGTTGTACGTCGCGATCTGGACCGACGTGTGGTACTGGTCCTCGAACTTCTTGACGGTTGCCGGATCGATGTAGTTCGCGTAGTTGTAGGCGCGTAGGGGGCCGCGCTCGACCGGCTTGCCGTCCTTGATCGGCTCGTTCTCCGGCGTGATCGCCCACGTGACGGCGTTGTCCGGACGGGGCAGGGGAAGTCCGCCGGGGCCGAGCGGCTTCTGGACGACGAGCTTCGACGCGGCGCTCGTCGGGCCGCCGCCGACGCCGAGCGGCGTGGTCGTGTTCTCGCACCCCGCGAGCAGTCCCGCAGCACTGAGACCGATCGCCGATCCGGCCGCGCCACGGAGCACCTGGCGACGAGTCAGTCCTGATCGATCCTTGGGGTGCGCCATGACGAACTGGCCCGGATTGAATCTGTGCCCTGACTACCAAGTCAAGGGGCTACCGACCTCACTAGGATCGCCGCGTGCACGAGAAGACGCTGGAGATCCGCTGGCAGGACGTGGACGCGTTCCAGCACGTCAACAACGCCGTCTATCTCACCTACCTCGAGGAGTGCCGGGACGAGTGGCTCGACGACGTGCTCTCCGACGGCAAGGGCGTGTGGGACTTCGTGCTCGCGCGGGTCGCGATCGACTTCCGGCGCGAGCTCCGCCTCGAGGACGACACCGTGCTCGTGCGCTGCAGCCTCGACCGGATCGGCACCTCGAGCCTGACCACGCGCGAGGAGATCCAGACCGGCGGCGGCGAGCTCGCGGCCGAGGCGGAGGCCGTGCTCGTCGCGCGCGACCCCGAGACGGGCCGCTCGCGGCCTCTCCGTCCCGAGGAGCGGGCGGCGCTCGAGCGAACGCGCTGACGGTGGCGTCCACGCTCGAGCACCTGTTCAGCCCGCTCACGCTCGGCCCCGTCGAGCTGGAGAACCGGATCGTCTCGACCGCGCACCAGACGACGCTCGTCCACGACCACCTCCCGAGCGACGACTTCGTCGCCTACCACGAGGCACGCGCTCGTGGGGGTGCCGGCCTGATCGTGCTCGAGGCGACCGCGGTCCACCCGTCGGGCCTGCTGACGCCGCACACGCTCGGCGGCTACCTGCCGGAGCTCGTCCGCGGCTACCGGCGCGTGGTCGAAGCCGTCAGGCCGACCGGCACGCGGCTCTTCGTCCAGCTCTTCCACGGCGGCCGCGAGCAGATCGCGTCGGCACCGCGCTCCCCCGCGCTCGCCCCGTCCCCGGTCCCGAGCCAGCGGTTCCGCGTCGAGCCACGCGCAATGCGCTCCGGCGAGATCGACGAGATCGTCGCCGGCTACGCCCAGGCGGCCGAGATCGCCGCGGCAGGTGGGCTCGACGGTGTCGAGATCTCGGCCGCGCACCGGTACCTGATCGAGGAGTTCTTCGACCCGTCACTGAACCGGCGGGAGGACGAATGGCGCGACGGCGGGCGCTTCCTGCTCGCCGTTGTGCGCGCAGTCCGCGCCGCGGCGTCGGACCTCTGCGTCGGCGTCCGCCTGTCGGCCGACTCGTCGTCCGGCGCGGGGATGGCGCGGCTGCTGTCCGGCGAGGACGTCGACTACGTCTCGGTCGCGCTCGGCGACTCGTCGACGTACCTCGGCTCGGTCGGGATCGTCCCTCCGGGTACGACCGGCGAGAACGCGATCGCCGAGCCCGCGGCGGCGATCGATCGCGCGCATGCGTTGATCGCGACGTCGCGAATCGTCGACGTCGCGGCTGCCGACCGGCTCCTCGCCGCGGGTGTCGCGGACGCGGTCGGCATGACGCGCGCCCTGATCGCCGATCCGGAGCTGCCGGCGAAGGCCAGGGACGGACGCTTGGACGAGATCGTGCCGTGCATCGCGTGCAACGCCTGCATCGCCCACTACCACGCGGGTACGCCGATCGCGTGCACGGTCAATCCTCGTACCGGCCGCGAGCGTCAGATCGAGCCGCGCGGACCCGCCCGGTCCAGGCGCCGGCTCGTCGTCGTCGGCGCCGGCCCGGCCGGTCTCGCCGCCGCGGTCGAGGCCGGAGCTGCTGGGCACGACGTCGTCGTTCTCGAGCGGTCGCAGCGGATCGGCGGGCAGATCGCCCTCGCCGGCGCAGCGCCCGGGAACGCGGGCATCGCCGCGGCGCTGGTCGGGACCGCGCGACGGCAGCTCGCTGCGGCCGGCGTCGAGCTGCGGCTCGGCGCATCCGCGAGCGCCGGTGACGTGCTCGCAGAGGAGTCCGACGGCGTCGTCGTCGCCACGGGCGCCCGTCCCTACGTCGACCCGGACCTCGAACTCGAGGGCGTCGAGGTGCACGACGCCTGGACGGTGCTGGCCCGCGACATGCCCGCTGGACTGCGGGTCGTCGTCGCCGACTGGGGCGGCGACCCAGGCGCGCTCGACGCGGCCGAGGTGCTCGCCGCGGCCGGGAACAACGTGACGCTCGCGGTCGCCTCCGTCGCGGTCGCCGAAGGCCTGCACCAGTACCGGCGCAACCTCTACCTCCAGCGTCTCTACCGCGCAGAGGTCACGATCGGGCACCACCTCGAGCTGACCGGCGCGTCGGGCGGAGCGGTTCGGTTCCGGAACGCCTTCGCACCGGAGCGCGAAACGACCTTCGAGGCAGACGTGCTCGTGCTCTCGCTCGGACGTGTCCCGGAGGACGGACTCGCGGCGGAGCTCGCGGCCGCCGGAGCGTCGTTCGAGGAGGCCGGTGACTGCCGCGCACCGCGGTCGCTCGAGGAGGCCGTCCTCGAGGGCACGCTCGCCGCCCGACGCGTCTTGGCGTAGGCTCCGCCTCCGTCAACCTGACCGTACGGTCAAACCGAAGGAGGCTGCCCTGATCGTCCCCGAGCTCCCCGCCGACGTCCGCGAGCTGAAGGAACGCGTCGCCCGCTTCGTCGAGGACGAGGTCTACCCGCTCGAGCAGCGGATCGCCGCGACTGGGTCGATCGACGAAGCAGAGGTCGACGCGCTGCGGCGCAAGGCGCGCGAGGCCGGCTTCGCGATGCTGAACATGCCCGAGGCGCACGGCGGCATCGGCTTGTCGATGGTGGGGCAGGTCGCACTCGAGGAGGAGTCCGGCAAGGCGACGAACGGGCTCGGCTTCGCCGTCGTCGACCGCGGTCCGCGCGAGCTACTCGAGATCGCCACGCCGGATCAGGCGGAGCGCTTCGTCGCGCCGATCATCCGTGGCGAGTACCGCGAGGCATGGGCGCTGACGGAGCCGGGTGCGGGCTCGGACCTATCCGGCATCCGCGCGAGGGCGGAGCGCGACGGCGACGACTGGAAGCTGAACGGCGAGAAGTGGTTCGTCACGAGCGAGGGTCGTCCGGGCTTCTACGTCGTCGCGGCAGTGGCGGAGGGCGAGCAGACGCTCTTCATCGTCGAGCCGGACGCGCCTGGCCTCGAGATCGCACGGACGCCACGCTTCCTGCACGACCCGTACCTCGACCATCACCCTGAGCTCGTCTTCACCGACTGCCGCGTGCCCGACGCCAATCGCATCCCGGCGAGCGGCGACGCAGGCGCGAAGGAGTGGATCCTCGTCGAGCGCATCTTCATCGCGGCTCGCTGCTGCGGTGCGGCGCAACGGCTGCTCGACGTCGCCGCCGACTGGGCGAAGGAACGCGAGGCATTCGGCTCGCCGATCGCCGACTACCAGGGCGTGTCGTTCCAGCTCGCTGATTCGCTGACCGAGCTGCTCGCGGCGCGCCTGCTCACCTACCACGCGGCGCACGCATTCGACTCGCTCTCGAACCGAAAGATCGTCCACGGCAAAGTGTCGATGGCGAAGCTGTACGCCTCCGAGATGGCCGGCCGCGTCGCCGACCGCGCGTTGCAGATCCTCGGCGGACGCGGCTATATGGTCGAGAGCCCCGCGGCCCGGCACTTCCGCGAGTTGCGTGTCGACCGCATTTGGGAGGGCACGAGCGAGATCCAGCGGCTGATCGTCGCCGGCGGTCTCCTCAAGCGCGGCGCCGCGCCCTACCTCGGCTGGGAGTAGACGAGCCGCGCGTCGAGCCCGATCGCCCCGGTTGGCGTGACGATCAGCGGGTTGATCTCGAGCTCGGCGAGCTCGGGATGCTCCGCCGCGACCCGCGAGACGGCGGACGCTGCCGAGGCGGCCGCACGCACGTCGAGCGGCGGCCGGCCGCGGATGCCCGTCAGCAGCGACGCCCCCGCGAGGCCGAGTAGCAGCTCCTCCACCTCTTCCGCCTCCGCCGGCGCAAGCGCGACGGCGGTGTCGCGCATCACCTCGGCGAGGATTCCACCGAGGCCGACGAGCAGGATCGGGCCGAAGCGGGGATCCTGCTTGCAGCCGACGATCAGCTCGACCGATGCGGGCGCGGAGACGAGTCGCTCGAGCGAATAGCCGTCGGGCGACAGGCGCTCGTCCAGCTCGGCGACCGCACGCGAGAGCTGTTCCTCGTCCTCGATGCCGAGCACGACGCCGCCGGCATCCGACTTGTGCAGCAGTCCCATCGCCTTGAGCGCGACGGGATAGCCGAGCTCGGCTGCAGCGGCGACCGCCTCTCCGTCCCCGGTCACGTGACGCGCCTCCGGGAACGCGACACCGCCCGCGGCGAGCAGCGCGCGGGCCTCGAAGTAGCCGCCGTCGTCGTTCAGCGGTGTCGCCGGTGCGGGCGACGACGGCACTTCCCGCCGTGCCCGGAGCTCGTGCTCCGCGACGAGCGCCGTCGCCGTGAGCGCGGCCTCGACGTCGCGGAAGACCGGTACGCCGGCCTCGCGCAGCGCGACCGCCGGCGGCTCCTGCCAGTGCATGCTCTGGACGACCGCAGGCCGGCCGGCGTCGGCGGCCGCGCGCGCGAGCCCGCGCGCCGCCTCGGTCTCCGCGGCGCTCAGTTCCTCGGCGAGCAGCCCGTAGCCGCCGATGTAGCCGGTGAGCATCACGACGTCGACCTCTCCCGACTCGAGCAAGAGGCGAGGCACGCGCTCGTACGCGCGCAGGTCCTGCTCGCCTGCACCGGCGAAGTCGACCGGATTCGTCGTCGTCGCGGTCTCCGGCATCACCGCGTCGAGGCTCGCCGACAGCTCTGGTGACAGACGAGGGAGCTCGAGCCCCACTCCGGCGGCGAGATCGGCGGCCACGACCGCCGATCCGCCGCCGTCTGCGACGACGGCGAGTCTGCGGCCGCACGGGCGTCGGGCGGCGAGCAGGAGCTGCGCGACCTCGACCAGCCGCTTCGGGCTCGAGACCCGCAGGATCCCCGCAGCGCGGCAGGCGGCGTCGATCGCGGCCGAGTCGCTGACCAGCGCACCGGTGTGCGAATGGGCGGCGCGCCTGCCAACCACGCTCGCACCGCCGGCGAGCAGGACGACGGGCTTTTCAGCATCGACCGCCGCGCGTGCCGATCGAGCGAACGCGCGTCCGTCTCGGAAGTCCTCGCAGTAGACCGCGATCAGCCGCGTCGCGTCGTGCGCGGCGAGCGCTTCGACGAGGTCGGCGACCTCCAGGTCGGCCTGGTTGCCGAGCGAGGCGAAGCGGGAGATGCCGAGCCCCACGTCGGCGCCGAGCAGCGAGACCTCGAGCGCGAGGTTCCCGCTCTGCGAGACGAGGCCGATCGGGCCCGGGACGAAGTTCTCCGACCCGAGGTCGAGCTCCGCGAGCCCGTCGTAGACGCCCTGGCAGTTAGGCCCGAGCAGCACCGCCCCGGCCGCGCGAACGCGATCGGCGACGCGACGCTCGATTCGAAGCCCCTCCTCCCCGCTCTCGCCCAGCCCGGCGGCGATCGCGACCAGCGCACGCGCGCCGAGCCCGAGCGCCGTGTCGACGGTCGACTCGAACGCGGACGCAGGGACAGCGAGGACGACGAGCTCGGGCGACTCGGGCAGCTCCGCGAGCGAGCGGTACGCAGGGCGTCCGAGCACCTCGCCGCCGGCGCGGTTGACGAGGTAGACGGAGCGTCGCCGCTCGCCGCGAAGCGCGCCTTCGGCGAGCCAGTGACCCCACTTCGCGGGATCCCTCGACGCGCCCACTACGGCGACTGAACGCGGGTCGAACAGCGCGCGAAGATCGCGAGGTGTCTCCGCCGCCATCTCCGCATCATTCCATTGCCCGCTCCGCGACTTCGCGCGAAAGGCGAGAATGGAACGCAGAGTGAGCACGCCGACGACCGCCGAGCTGGACCGCGCACGGATCGCGGAGCTGACCGAGCGCGAGCAGCGGCGGCTCGACGAGCGCACGCCCGGGTCGAGCGCGCTCTTCGAACGAGCCCGACAGACGCTCGCGGGCGGCGTCGCCTCGTCGTACCAGGACCGCGACCCGTGGCCGATCTACCTCTCGCACGGCGAGGGCGCGTACGTCTGGGACGTCGACGGCAACAAGATGGTCGACTTCCACAACGCCTACGGCTCGATGGTGCAGGGCCACGCGCATCCGGCAATCGTCGAGGCCGTGCGCGCGCGGATGGCGCTCGGGACGCACTTCGCGGCGCCGACCGAGGATGCGATCGTCGTCGCGGAGGAGCTCAAGCGGCGCTGGGGCCTCAATCGCTGGCGCTTCGTCAACTCGGGCTCCGAGGCGACGATGGACGCGATCCGGATCGCGCGTGCCCGGACCGGCCGCGACACGATCATGAAGATCTTCGGCTCGTACCACGGCCACCACGACTACGTGATGGTCTCGATCGGGACGCCCTACGACAAGATCGGCGACCGCGAACGCTACGCCTCGATCCCGTACGGCGCGGGCATTCCTCAATCCGTCGCCGACATGACCATCCCGGTGCCGTTCAACGACGCGGCCGTGATGGAACGCCGGATCGCCGACCTGTTCGACGAGGGACGGCCGCCCGCGTGCGTGATCATGGAGCCGGCGATGATGAACCTCGGGGTGGTGCTCCCCGAGCCCGGCTACCTCGAGGCGGTGCGCGAGTTGACGCGACGGCTCGGCGTGATCCTGATCTTCGACGAGGTGAAGACGGGTCTCTGCGTCGCCGCCGGCGGTGCGACGGAGCGGTTCGGCGTCACACCGGACATGGTCACGCTCGCGAAGACGCTCGGCGGCGGTCTTCCGACCGGCGCGATCGGCGGCACCGAAGAGGTCTTCGAGGTCGTGGAGGACGGTTCCGTCTACCAGGTCGGCACGTACAACGGCAATCCGCTGGCGATGGCCGCGGCCCGCGCGAGCCTGTTCGAGGTGTTGACCCCCGAGGCGTACGCGCACCTCGACGCGCTGGAGGAGCGCCTGCTCGCCGGCTGCCAGGCGATCCTCGACCGCTACGGCCTGGCGGGCTACTCGGTAGGGATCGGTGCGAAGGGCTGCGTCACCTTCTCCCCCGTACGGATCGTCGACTACGAGACGTACAAGGAGAACCAGGACGCGGAGCTCGCCGAGCTCGCGTGGCTCTACAACATGAACCGCGGCGTCTTCATGACCCCGGGCCGCGAGGAGGAGTGGACGCTTTCGGTCGTCCACACGCACGAGGACTGCGACGCTTTCGTCGCGGCCTTCGAGGAGATGGCGGCCGACCTCACCGCCTGACGCAGGCCGCGTCGCGCGGTCGCTAAGAGCGGGCGGACGAGAGGAAGAGCAGCGCCCCGCGCAGACGGGGCCGTGGTGCCGGCTTCGGCGGCTGCGCGACGCGACGGGCGGGCGTCATGCGATCACGCGGAGGCGCAGCGACCGCTGCGGGAGACGACCAGGCTGCAAGTGCTGCGAAACGGGCCATGTGCCGGATATCGGCGGCCGGGCGCGCAGGCTCAAACCCGGATGGGATCACTCGATCGGTGGACACGTCGACCGGCGGCGCGGCAGCCGTCAGTCGTCGCAGCGGCGAAGAACGATCACCGCGTTGTGCCCGCCGAAGCCGAAGCTGTTCGTCAGCGCGACGTCGATCCGCTGCTCGCGGGCCTCGTTCGGGACGTAGTCGAGGTCGCACAACGGGTCGGGCGCCTCGTAGTTGATCGTCGGCGGCGCGATGTTGTCGCGCAGCGCGAGCACGGTGACGGCAGTCTCGATCGCGCCGGCGGCGCCGAGGCAGTGACCCATCGCTCCCTTCGTCGACGAGACCGCTGTCGAGCGCGCGTTCTCCTCCCCAAGCGCGACCTTGAGCGCCGTCGTCTCGGTCGCGTCGCCGAGCTCCGTCGAGCTCGCGTGCGCGTTGACGTAGTCGACGTCGCCGGGTCCAGCACCTGCGTCGCGCAGCGCGGACGTGATCGCGCGCGCCTGTCCGTGTCCCTCGGGGTCCGGCTCGGTCATGTGGAAGGAGTCCGAGGTCAAGCCGTACCCGGCAACCTCGGCATACACCTTCGCGCCGCGGGCGCGTGCGTGCTCGAGCTCCTCGAGCGTCAGCACCGCCGCACCCTCGCCCATGACGAAGCCGTCTCTTCCCGCGTCGAATGGCCGGCTCGCCTTCGCGGGATCGTCGTTGCGGCGTGAGAGCGCGCGCATCGCCGCGAAACCCGCCATCGCCAGCGGCGTGATCCCGGCCTCGCTGCCGCCGCAGAACATCACGTCGGCACGACCGAGCCTGATCGCGTCGTACCCCTCGCCCACGGCCATCGCAGACGCAGCGCACGCGGTGCAGGGCGAGCCCAGGGGACCGCGCAGGCCGAGCTCCATCGACACCCAGCCCGCCGCCATGTTCGGCATGAACGCCGTGACGAGCGTGGGATGGATGCGTCCGTCTTCGGCCAGCTCGCGACAGCACTCGGCCAGCGACTCGACGCCTCCCTGCGCGGTTGCGATCGCCGCTCCGATCCGCTCGGGCTCGACGGTGACGTCGAGAGCCGCATCGGATTCCGCCATCCGCGCGGCGGCGACGGCGAACTGCGCGAAGCGGTCGAGGCGGCGCAGCCTCCGCCGCTCGATCCACTGCTCCGGCTCGAAGCCGTCCGCCTCGCAGGCGATGCGGACGGTGTGACCCTCCGGCGAGAAGGCCGTGATCAGGGAGCCGGCACTCTCTCCCGCGATCAGGCGCTGCCACGTCGTCTCGACGTCGGCGCCGAGCGGCGTGACAGCGCCGAGACCCGTGACGACGACGCGGCGATCCGTGAAACGCCTCGCCCCGTCACCATCGCCGTTCGAGCTGGGCGAAGGTCCCACCGTCACATCATGCCTGCTCGCCGCCCGCGAACCTTGCGGCTACTCTCTGCCCGGTGGCGACCGAGAAGCCCGAGTTGCTCACGCCCGCCCAGAAGGAGCAGCTCGAGACGGAGCTCGCCGAGCTGGAGGGGCCGAAGCGTGCCGAGATCGTCGAGGCGATCGCAACCGCCCGCAGTTTCGGCGACCTCTCCGAGAACTACGAGTACCACGCCGCGAAGAACGAGCAGGGCCTGCTCGAGCGACGCATCCGCATGATCCGCGACCGGCTCGACCGCGCCGTCGTCGTCGACGAGCAGGAGCCGAAGGACCGTGGGACCGTCGGCATCGGCTCGAAGGTGGAGATCGTCGACGAGCATGGAGAGCAGCTCGACGTCGAGATCTCGAGCGTCGGCGGCGTCTCACCGGAGTCGCCGCTCGGTCGAGCGCTGCTCGGCGCGAAGGTGGGCGACGAGGTCGAGGTCGACGCGCCCAAGGGCTCGTGGCGGGCGCGCATCGTGTCGGTCGGCCCATAGAGGAGGGGACGGCGCCACACCGACGTGACGGGAGGAGAGCAGCCGATGACGCAACAGCGGACGGGAACGCGTGAGGAGTGGCTCGCGGCGCGGCTCGAGCTGCTCGCGGCCGAGAAGGAGCTCACTCGGCGCAGCGACGAGCTCGCTCGGCAGCGGCAAGAGCTGCCGTGGGTGCCGGTCGACAAGGACTACAGGTTCGAGACCGACGAGGGAGACACGTCGCTCGCCGATCTCTTCCGCGGGCGCTCGCAGCTGCTCGTGTACCACTTCATGTTCGGTCCCGACTACAGCGCGGGCTGTCTCGCCTGCTCGGCAATCGCGGACGGCTTCAACGGCGTCGCGATCCACCTCGCGAACCACGACGTGATGCTCTGGGCCGTATCGCGCGCGCCGATCGAGAAGCTGCGTGCGTACAGGCAGCGCATGGGCTGGAGCTTCCCCTGGGCGTCGTCGTTCGACAGCGACTTCAACTTCGACTTCGACGTCTCGCAGTCGGAGGAGCAGGTGCGTTCCGGCACACTCGAGTACAACTTCCGTGAGGCACCTGTGTGGTCGCCGCCCGCTGACGTGAGCGCGTCGTTCGCCGCGTGGGCCGCGACGACGGGCACGGACTGGGCGACATACACACGCGAGCGCCCGGGGCTGAGCGCCTTCGCGCTCGAGGACGGCGTCGTCTACCACACCTACTCGGCGTACGCACGCGGGCTGGACGCGCTCTGGGGCATGTATCAGTGGCTCGACCGCGCGCCCCGAGGACGAAACGAAGCGCGTACGCCCGACGCTCCCCTCAACTGGTTCCGCCGCCACGACGAGTACGACCGCGCCTGAGCCGCGCACTATGGCTCGACATCCGATCGCAGACACGGGCGCGGCACGCACCCTCGGCAAGGCGCTCCGGGACGTCGGCTACTCCGAGGAGGCGATCACGGAGCTGCTCGGCGACGAGGCGTACTCCTCACGCGCTGGCGACGTTCCCATCTCCGCGCGGCGGCTGTCGCGGTCGAAGCTCGACTCCGTCGTGCGACTCCTCTTCCTCCAGTTGCCGTTGCCGGTCGACGACGCGATCGCGGCACTCGGTCCGCGTGGAGTCGACGCGCTTGCGGCGACGGCGCTCGCAGATGTCGACGGCAAGGCGGTCGTTCCGCGCGCACGTCTCCTGCCGATCGGCGAGCTCCTCGTCGCAGCGGACAACGACCTCGACGAGGACGGACATGGCGCTCCCGACTACGTCGCCGGCTACACGCCGACCTCTCAGCTGTGCGACTCGCTGACGCCGCGGCGACGGGTCTCGAGGGCGCTCGACGTCGGCACGGGCAGCGGCGTCCAGGCGCTGCTCGCTGCAGCGCACGCGCGCGAGGTCGTCGCGACGGACGTCAATCCGCGCGCGCTTGCGTACACGGAGCTCAACGCGGCGCTCAACGGGTTGTCGAACATCGAGTGCCGCAGCGGAAGCCTGTTCGAGCCCGTCGCCGACGAGACGTTCGACCTGATCACCTGCAACGCGCCGTACGTCGTCTCTCCCGAGCACCGCTGGGCCTACCGCGACGGCGGGCTCGGCGGAGACGAGCTCTCGCAGCAGCTCGTGGGCACCGCGGCCGCGCACCTCGCCGACGACGGCTTCGCCACGCTCCTCGTGAGCTGGATCGCCCCTGACGAGGACTCGTCCGTCGAGCGGCCGCTCGAGTGGCTCGAGCCGCTCGACTGCGACGGCTGGATCCTGCCGATCTGGGAGTCGGACGCCCTGGAACACGCGGCGACGTGGAACGACCACCTCGTCGACGACTCGGTGCAGCTCGGCGATGCCCTCGATGCGTGGACGGAGTATTTGACGGCGATCGGAGCGCACTGGATCGGCGAGGGCGCGGTCGTGCTCCACCGGCGCCCCGCGCCGCACTCGATCCGCGTCGACTGGGTCGACGCCGACGAGCTCGAGGATGCCGGCGACCAGATCCTGCGCGCGTTCGACGCGCGCGAGCGGCTCGCAGGTCTCGGGAGGAAGCGCGAGCTGCTCGACCGGCGTGTGTCGCTGGCTGCATCGCTGAAGCTCGCGCAGGATCTTCGACGAAGAGACGGGCGCAACCGCGTCTTCGCCGCCGAGATCCAGCTCGACGAGGGAACGCATTCGCTCGTCGAGACCGCGCCCGACGTGCTCGACGTCGTGGCCGCGCTCGACGGCAGCAGAAGGGTCGGCGACGTCGTCGACTCCGTCGCACGCAAGCGGCGCTTGTCGGAACGAGAGTCGACACGGCTGCGCAGGCGCACGCAGCGCGTTGTGCGCGAGCTGCTGGAGCTCGGCGCGCTTCGCTTCGAATAGCGCACGCGTAGCCGAAGATTCTTACGCACCTCTTACCGCGGCTTTACGACGCGCTGAACTCGTCAACACAGCCGCGAGAGATAACGGGCAGGACGGTTCTGTCCACTTGGAGGGGGTTGCAGCATGAAGGGGAAAGTGGTGCTCCTGATCGTGGCGGCGCTGCTCGTCGTCGCCGGGACGGCGTCCGCGGCCGCGTTGGACGTGATCCACGGCACGAACGGTCCGGACAACATCAACGGCACGGCAGGGTCGGATCTGATCTACGCGAAGGCGGGGAACGACATCATCCGCGCGCACGACGGCAACGATGTCGTGTATGCCGGACAGGGCAACGACGTCGTCCGCGGCGGTCCGGGCAACGACATCCTGTACGGCGGCGCCGGGAACGACGTGATGTGGGCCGGCCCCGGCGCCGACGTCGAGTACGGCGGAACGGGCAACGACGTGCTCCACGCGCTCGCGAACGACAACCAGCGTGACGTCCTCGTCTGCGGACCGGGCTACGACGTCGCGTACGTGATCCAGCACGATCCGGTCACGATCCGCGGCTGTGAGCAGGTCATCCGGCTCACGCCGGATCAGGCCGCGGCAATGGCGGCTGCGAACGACGACAACGGTTAGGGGAGAGGAGCGCTCGATCCGGACGCCGGCGCGTCCGGGTCGAGCAGCTCCGCGAACCGCCGGAGTGCCGCGTCGGTGCGCTCCGGGTCGGTCGCCGTGAGCCTGTCGAGCAGCAGTCCGCGGACGACGGCGACGCACAACGTCGCCGTCGCCGCGTCGAGTGAACGCGGTCGCGACTTCGAGCCGAGGAAGCGCACCCAGTCGCCGACCATCGGCCTGCCGCCCTCGGTGTGCGACTCCGGGTGCGCGATCGCGTCGACGTAGGTTGCGAAGAACAGGCGCATGAACGGCGCCCGCCGCTCGGCCGACGCCCAGCGCCACACCGCGTCGAGCATCGTCGCGGGATCCTCGCCGGCATCGGCCTGGAGTTCCACCAGCAGGCCCTCCTCTCGGCGCCGGATCTCGGCGAGGATCTCGTCGACCAGCGCGTCCTTGCTGCCGAAGTCGTAGAGGAGCATGCGCGTGCTCGTCCCGAGCGCGGCCGCGAGCGGCCGCAGGCTGAGGCCGGCGAGCCCGTGCTCGAGCACGTAGTCGGCCGCCTTGGACAGCGTCCTCGCACGGCGATCGGGTTCTGCGGGCCGGGCCATCGACGTCTCCTCGAGTTAGTGATACAGTCGTTTCATAAACTAGCTCACGACGGGGACGGCAATGGGCAAGCGGATCATCCGGACGGACGGCGTCTTCGAAGCACTCCTCGGCCTCGTGCTCGTCGTCGGCGGAGCGACCGGCCTGCTGGACGCCGGCGACTTCCCCACCCCGGTCGGACGAGCGGTGATCGCCGCGACCGGTTGCGTCCTCCTCCTCATCGGCGTCGTGCTCTGGCGCCTGGCCGAGGCGCGGGTGCCCGGCCCGCTGCTGCGCGCCCTTGCGCTCGCGAACCTCGTCACCGCCGCGGCGGGACTCGTATGGTGGATCGCCGCGTCCGGCTTCTCGACGGCCGGATCCGCGATCACGCTCGGAACGACGGCCCTGCTTGCGCTACTCGCGGCCGCGCAGCTTCGGATCGCGGCACACGCGCCGACGGCGGGCCTCGCGCCTACGCCAGCTGGACGAGGCGCGTCGCGGTCGCCTTGAACGTAGCGAAGGCCTGACCGCCGCGCGCGAGCTCGAGGCGCTCGACGGAGGCGACGGTGACGTCGGCGGTGATCGGGCCGATCGAGACGCGGACGCGATTGCCGATCTCGACGACCGACGTGATCTCGCCGCGGATCGTGTTCATCGCCGAGTCCTCGTGCTGCAGTCGCGCGACGGAGACGTCCCACGGATAGACGACCACCCCGACGGAGCCTTCGGCGAGGTCGGTGGAGTACACGGTCTCGCCGCTCTCGAGCTTCACGCCGGTGAGGTCGTCGCCGAACGGACGCGCGTTTCCGTGGAGGAGGTTCGCGCCCGTGAACAAGGCGACGAAGGCGTCGCGCGGCCGCGAGACGAGGTCGTGCGGCGGCGCGACCTGGCGCAGCTTTCCGTCGACGAGCACGCCGACGAGGTCGGCGAGCGCAGCGGCGTCCTCGAAGTCGTGCGTGACAAGCACGGTCGGCATCGCGAGCTCTCGCAGGAGCTGTCGCAGCTCGGCGCGCACGCCCGCCTTCGTGTGCGCGTCGAGCGCGGAGAGCGGCTCGTCGAGGAGCAGCACGGCGGGGTCGCGGGCGAGCGCGCGCGCAAGCCCGACGCGCTGGCGCTCGCCACCGGAGAGCTCGCCGGGTCGTGCATCCGCGAGCTGCGCGATCCGGAAGCGTTCGAGGTACGCATCCGCGCGGTGACGGCCCGCGTACTCGATGTTCCGCCGCACGCTCATGTGCGGGAAGAGCGCGTAGTCCTGGAACAGGAGGCCGACGCGCCGCTCGTCCGGCTTGCGGTCGATTCGCTGCGTGCTGTCGAACCAGACGTCGTCGCCCAGCGCGATGCGCCCCGTACGCGGGCGCACGAGCCCGGCGATCGACCTGAGCACGGAGCTCTTCCCCGCACCCGACGGCCCGACGAGCGCGACCGTCCGGTCAACGTCGAGCGTCAGCTCCAGCTCAAAAGACCGGAGCGGTAGCGTGAACTCCGCCGCGAGCCCTGCCATAGGACGCTCAGTTTGAGGGTGAGGAGCAACGCCGCGCTGATGACGATCAGCAGCCCGCCCATCGCGAGTGCGGCGTTGAAGTTCACGTCGAACTCCGAGTAGATCGCGAGCGGCAGCGTCTGGGTCACGCCCTGCAGACTGCCGGCGAACATGATCGTTGCGCCGAACTCCCCGAGCCCCCGTGCCAGCGCGAGCGCGAAGCCCGCGGCGAGGCCGCCGCGGGCGAGTGGAAGGATGATGCGTGCGAACGTCCGTGTCGAGCCGGCGCCGAGCGTCCGTGACGCGGCGACGACGTTCGGGTCGACCGCCTCGAAGGCCGCGATCGCCTGCCGCACGTAGAGCGGGCTGGCGACGAACGCCACTGCGAGGACAACCGCCGTCTGCGTGAACGGAATCGAGATTCCCATCGCCGTCAGGGTCGAGCCGAGCAGGCCGTTCCGCCCGAACGCGACGAGGAGGCCGAGACCTGCGACGGCCGGCGGCAGCACGAGCGGGAGCTCGACGAGCGTGACGAGCGCCGTCCTCCCCGTGAACCGCCGGCTTGCCAGCAGATAGGCGGTCGGCGTCCCGAAGACGATGATCAGCGCCTGCGCGATCGCGCTCGTCTTGAAGCTGACGACGAGGGCGTCCTTGACCACGGGGTTCGACAGCTGTGAGAGCAGGTTGCCGGGAGGCGTGTGGAAGAAGATCGCGATCATCGGCAGCAGCAGGAAGCCGAACGACACGACAGCGGCTGCGAAGAACGCGACTGCGAGCAGTGCGCGGCGCACGGTCCGCCCCGCCTACTTCTTCTTCTTCGGCGTCGGTCGGATCGAGACCTTTGGCTTGACGCGCGGGAGGAAGCCCGCGGCCAGCAGCTTCGCCTGGCCCGCCTTGCTCATCACCTTGTTGACGAATGCCTGGGCGTCAGCCTTGTCGTTGCTCGCAGTGACGACGCAGATCCCGTACTGGACCTTGGGCTGCGCCCACGCCGGCAACTTGAGCACCTTGACCTTCCCGGGCACGGTCCGGGCGTCCGTCGAATAGACGAAGCCCGCGTCCGCCTCGCCGAGCGCGACCTTCGCCAGCACCTCGCGCACGTCGGTCTCGCGGCTGACCACGTTCGAGAGCACGCTCGTGAGATTCATGTTCTTGAGGATCTGGAGCGTGTAGGTGCCGACCGGGACGCCCGGAGCGGCGATCACGAGTTTGATCCCCGGCTTCCGCAGGTCGTAGACGCTCTTGATGTTCGCGGGATTCGACGTCGGCACGATCAGGACCAGCGTGTTCCGCGTGAACACGACCGGCTTCGAGCAGAGGCCCTTGGACGCGAGCTGCAGCGGCAGCGTCATGTTCGCCGAGGCGAACACGTCGGCGGGCGCGCCCTGCGTGATCTGCGCAGCGAGCGCGTTCGAGCCGGCGAAGGAGTACTTCGGCGACGAATCGATCTGCGGGAAGACGTTGGTCAGCGACGCGGCTGCGAACACCGTGATCTGGGACTGGCTCGAGCCGGCGGCGCCGCCGACGAGCAGCGCTGCCACGAGCGCGAGCAGAGCCGTTGCAGATGACAGTCGTCGGAACGCGGGCTTCACAGGTGTGTGCTCCCTTCGCTAGCTCTGGATCATCACGGATGTGGATTTGACGATCGCCGTCGTCGCCATGCCGGGCTTGATGCCGATCTCGTCGACGGCGTCGCGCGTCACGATCGCGACGAGTCGTACGGGATCGCTCACGACCATCTCCACCTGGGCGATCAGGCCGTCGATCTTCACGTCGGTGACGGTCCCCTTGAATCGGTTGCGCGCGCTGAGCTGCGCGCCACCGGAGTCCCCGCGCAAACGTTCGATCTCGGTCGACCGGATGATGCGTCGGTTCGCGTGGTCCCGCTCCGTCTTGATGCGCCCGTCGCGGTCCCAGCGGCGAAGCGTGTCGATGCTGATTCCGAGCGCCTTGGCCGCCTCGCTTGCTGTGTAGAGCTCCTTCGGCATCGCACGTCCTTCCCGGTCTAGCTCTCGAACAGGGACAACGCGGTCGTGGCCTGGTCGATCGACAGCGCCGGCGGGAACGCCGGTCCGATCACGCCCCGTCCCTCGAGCACGGAGAACATCGCCAGGTGCCGCGCCTCGCTCGCGGCGATCTGGGCGACCTGGAGCCGCAGCGCGTCGGATTCGATGCCCTCGGCTGCGCCGAGCGTCGAGCCGACGAACATCGCCTCGAGCCGGGTCCCGAGCCGCGCGATCGAGGTGCGCGAGGCGAACCCGCCGCGGGGGTAGAGGAAGTTGATGTCTCCCGCGACCGCAGGAACCTGGCCTGCGTCGACCATCGCGGCCGCGAGGGTCCTGTAGTGCGACTGCTCGTTCTCGAGCGCCTCCCGCAGGCGTGAGTCGGCAGCGGGCGGAAACCGTCTGAGCGCGATGGCCTTCGTGTAGAAGTCGATCGCCAGCAGCTCCGAGGCAATGACCATGCGTAGATACGCAAGGTCGTTGTCTGATGGCGTCTGCGCCTGCGCGCTGCCCGCGAGCGTGCCGAGCGCCGTCCCTCCGATTGCAAACGCCGTTGCGGTGCGGGCGCCGCGGTTGAGCAGCGTTGCACGGGTGATCTCGGACGTCACGACCGGCTTCCTCCTCGTAGTGAAAATGCCTCGGAAGTACCTATGTATCGAACGGCGGGAAACGTGACGCTATCACGCCGAGGTCGGGGCGCCGCGGTTGAGGTTCGTCGGGCTCGCGCTCCGGGTTCCAGCAGGGGTCGCAGCCCTCTGTTCGGAACGCGTCGACGACGGACAGGTACCGCCGCGCTTCGTCAATCAGCCGGGCATGTACGAGCCGGTCGGAAGCGTCTTGATCCATCTCGACCTGCAGACTCCCGCGCCCGCCTAACCGTCAGCTAATCCAGTGGCCTATCCGGCCGTGACCGACAGTGCTACAAACGTCACATGGAGTTCCGGATCCTCGGCCCGCTGGAGGTCGTGGACGACGACCGGCCGGTACCGCTCGATCGGCGACTGACTCGCGCCCTGCTCGCCTATCTGCTGCTGCACGCGAACGAGCCCGTCTCGTCCGACCGCATCATCGACGCGCTCTGGGCCGGCGATCCGCCGCGGACGGCGGCCGCCTCGCTCCAGAACTACGTCTCGCGCCTGCGCAAGGCGATCGGCCCGGACCGGATCCGGCTCGGGCCTGCAGGCTACGAGCTAAGCGTCGATCCGGAGCGCTACGACCTGACGCGCTTCGAGCGGATGGTCGAAGAGGCGCGGACTGCGTCGCCGGCCGAGCGGGTCGAGCTGTTGCGTGGCGCCCTAGCGCTGTGGCGCGGGCCGGCGCTGGAGGATCTCGCCTTCGAGGAGTTCGCGCAGGGCGAGATCGCCCGGCTCGAGGACGCGCACCTCGCGGCCACCGAGGAGCGAGTCGACGCCGGACTCGAGCTCGGCGCAGGTGCCGAGCTGGTGGACGAGCTGGAGTCGCTCGTCGCGCAGCATCCGTTGCGCGAGCGTCTCCGCCGCCAGCTCATGACCGCGCTCTACCGCGCAGACCGGCAGGCGGATGCACTGCAGGCGTACCAGGACGCGCGCGCAATGCTGCGCGACGAGCTCGGCCTCGAGCCGAGCGAGGAGCTCCGTGCGCTCGAGCAGCGGATCCTGCAGCAGGACTCGACGCTGCTCGCGACCGAGCGCGCGCGCCGGGAGGCACGCGACTCGCGGCGGACCGTCACCGTGCTCTTCTGCGACCTCGTCGACTCGACGAGACTCGCGACCGCGCTCGACCCGGAGGTGTACCAGGACGTGCTGTCGTCGTTCTACGACGCCGCCCGCAAGGCGATCGAGGCGCACGGCGGCACGGTCGAGAAGTTCATCGGCGACGCGGTGCTCGCCCTCTTCGGCGTGCCGACGCTGCACGAGGACGACGTGCTGCGCGCGGTACGGGCAGCCCTCGACGTCCGCGCAGCGGTGACGACTCTCGACGTCGCCGCCGACGAGAAACTCGCCGTGCGCATCGCCGTCAACAGCGGCGAGGTGATCGCGGCAGCGGGGCCGGGCTCGCGCGTGACGGGTGCCGCGGTCAACGTCGCCTCGCACCTCGAGAAGCGTGCGGGCGCGAACGAGGTCGTCCTCGGCGCCGACGCGTGGCGCCTCGCGCAGCACGCCGTCCGCGCGACTCCGCTCGACCTCGGCGACGGACTGCAGGCGTACCGGCTCGACGGGATGATCGACGAGACGTCCGCGGTGCCGCGTCAGCTCCACGCCTCGTTCGTCGGCCGCAAGCAAGAGCTGCGCCGGCTACGCGCGGCGTTCCAGCGCGCGCGTAAAGAGGGACGGTGCCGGGTCGTCACCGTGATCGGCGAGGCGGGGATCGGCAAGACTCGGCTCGCACGCGAGCTGCGCGCGTCCCTCGGGGACGAGGCCCGGGTCCTCTTCGGCCGCTGCGTCTCGTACGGCGCGGGCGCGACCTACCTCCCGATCGCGGAGATCGTCAGGAGGGCGGCACCCGAGACGACGGCCGAGGCAATCGAGCCGCTGCTCGACGGGGACGACTCAGCGCGCGTCGCGGAGCGGATCGCCGAGCTCGTCGGCGCCGCGGAAGGCCCGTCGTCACCGGGCGAGACGTTCTGGGCGGTCCGCCGCCTCTTCGAGTCGCTCGCGCGCAAACGGCCCCTCGTCGTCGTGCTCGACGACGTGCACTGGGCCGAGCCGACGCTGCTCGACCTCGTCGAGTACCTCGGCGAGTGGACCGAAGCGCCGGTGCTCGCCGTCTGCCTGGCCCGGCCCGACCTCCTCGACGCGCGGCCCGGCTGGGGCGGGCCGACCTCGACCGGATTCCTTCTCGAGCTCGAGTCGCTACCGCAGGAACAGGTCGCCGCGCTCGTCGAGCAGCTGGCCGAGGGCCCGGTGGCCCCCGACCTGCACGAGCGGATCCTCGAGCGGGCCGGCGGCAACCCGCTGTTCGCGGAGCAGCTGCTCGCCCTGGCCTCCGACGCTCCCGAGCTGCCGGTCGACCGGGCGCCGCAGTCGCTCGAGGCCCTGATCGGGACACGCCTCGACCGCCTCGACGCACGCGAGCTGGACGTCCTGCGCCGCGCGTCGATGCTCGGCCGCCGCTTCACGCGCGCGGAGCTGGGCGACCTCGGACCCGTCGCGCACGCCCACCTGTCGAGCCTCGAGCGCCGGCGACTCGTGCACCGGCTCGGAGAGGAGCGGTTCCGCTTCCACCATGTGCTCGTGCGCGACGTCGCCTACCGCGGCATCCCGAAACGCGAACGCGCGACGCTGCACGAGCAGGTGGCGGTCGGACTCGACCGCCGCGACGGACCGGACGAGCTCGTCGGCTACCACTACGAGCAGGCCTACGCTTACAGAATCGAGCTCGCGCCGATCGACGACGAAGCGCGCCGCCTCGCGCTCAGCGCGGGACAGCGGCTCGGCGACGCGGGCATCCGGGCCTGGAAGCGCGCCGACGCGCCGGCGGCGGTCAACCTGCTCGGCCGCGCCGTCGAGCTCCTGCCGGAGGGCGATGCGACCCGGCGCGAGCTGATGTGCGAGCTTGGACTCGCGCTGCGCATGCGCGGCGAGCCTCGACAGGCCGAGGAGTGCTTCGACAAAGCGGTGCGCGAGGCAAAGACGATCGACGACCGTCGCATCGCACTGCGCGGACAGGTCGAGCTCGCGCTCATGCACGCGCTCGGCAATCGACACGCCGTCACCGATCTGCTCGCCATCGCGGATGCGGCGATTCCCGAGCTGGAGACGATCGGCGACGACCGGTCGCTCGGCCGCGCGTGGCTGTCGGTCGGCCTGATGCGAGGTACCTTCCGCGGCGAGTACGCAGCGCAAGAGCAGGCCGCCGCGGAGGCGGCCGGCCGCTACCGGCGTGGAGGCTGGTCGCCCTCGACCACTCTCGGCGTGCTCACCTCGGCCCTCTACTACGGCCCGCGACCGGTCGATGAGGGGATCGCCTACTGTGATCGCCTGCTGCGAGACCACGCGGGTGATCGCGGCAGCGAGGCGAACATCGCCCTCTGGCTCGGCGGTCTCGAGGCGATGCACGGTCGCTTCGACGATGCTCGCGCTCACGTCGAGAGTGCCAGGACGACATTCGAGGATCTCGGGCAGATGTTCGTTGCTCTCGTTACGTCGACTCTGATACTCGGTGCCATCGAGGTGCTCGCCGGGAGCCTTGAAGCCGCCGAGCAGGCGCTGCGCGACAGTTGCGCCGCGTGCAAGCAGCTCGACGAGCCTGCGCACCTCGCCTCGCGAGCCGCGGAGCTGGCCGACGTGCTCTACCACGAATCGCTCTTCGAGGAGGCCGTAACGTGGGTCCGTCTCTCGCAAGACCTTGCGAGCGACGACGACCTCGACGCGCAGTCGTCGTGGCGAGCGGTCGCCGCGTCGCTCGCGGCTCACATCGGAGACCATGACCGCGCACGAAAACTCATCGGCGAGTCACTCGAGATCGTCGAGCAGACCGACGCGCTCAACCAGCGCGCGAAGGTGCAACTCGACCTCGCGGAAGTCCTGCGCCTCTCGGACCGTCGAGCGGTAGCAGCGGCAGCAGTGCGAAGGGCGATCGCTCTCTACGAGGAGAAGGGCAACACCGTCGCCACCCGTCGTGCCCAGGCGCTGCTGAGCGCCTCGACCGTCGTCTGACGGAACGAGGAGAGCCCCCGAAGGAGCTCTCCTCTCTCGGATCGCGTCAGTCGGCTGACTAGCCCGCGCATCCGCCGCCGCTGCCACCGGAGCACGCGATTGGCGTTCCGCTCGTGCCGCCGCTGATCGCGAAGCTCGTGGCCGGAGCCGCTGCGATCGAGATCGTCGCGAGTCCCGCTGCGAGCAGCCGCTTTGCCTTCTGCGACATCTTCCTCACCTCCCTTCGCCGAGCCGTTGCGCATGCGGCTCGCGGCGCGGGAGTGCCGCTTCGGGTCTGGCTACTCGCTGTTCGTGTTCACGTTCTCGACGCTACGTCTCGCGCAGGGCCGGTCGCGTCGGGCGAATCCCCCGAGCGAATCGGGGGACTCCCTACGCCTCGGTGACGTGCGCCGTGACAAGCGGCGCGCACCGTCCTACAGTCCGCAAGCAGCAGTGCGGCAGCCGGCAGAGAACGACCTCGGGCTCGTCGGTCGCGAGCGAGAGCGCGCGCGGATCGACGCGCTCCTGGACGCGGCCGCCGACGGCCAGAGCGGCGCCCTCGTGATCACCGGCGAGCCGGGGATCGGCAAGAGCGCGCTGCTCCGCTATGCCCTGTCGCGCGTCGACGGCACGACGCATCTGAGTGCTCGCGGCGCGGAGTCGGAGTCCGAGCTCGCGTTCGCGTCGCTCGCAGACTTCGTCCGGCCCGTGCTCGACAACCTCTCGAGGATCCCTTCGGCACAGGCGGCTGCCTTGTCGGGCGCGCTCGGTCTCGGCCCACCCGCCGCGGGCGACCGGTTCGTGATCTGCGCAGCGACGCTCAGCCTCCTCGACTCGGCAGCCGAGCGACGGCCGCTGCTCGGGATCGTCGACGACGCGCACTGGCTCGACACGTCGTCTGCGCAGGCGATCGTCTTCACCGCGCGCCGGCTCGGAACAGAGGGGATCGTGCTCCTGCTCGCGTCGCCCGCAATCGAAGGCACCGTCCTCGAGCGCGCAGGGATCGAGGAGCTCCAGCTCTCGGGGCTCGAGGAAGAGGCAGCACGCGAGCTGCTCGCGCAGCGCACCCAGGAGATCGCGCCGCAGGTCGTCGAGCGGCTCGTCGCGGAGACGGCCGGCAATCCACTCGCGCTGCTCGAGCTGTCCGAGCTGCTCAGCGCCGACCAGCTGACCGGCGCCGAGCCGCTTGCAGGCTCCCTTCCGCCGGCGACCACCGTCGAGCGCCTGTTCGCACATCGCGTCGGCGAGCTTCCGGAGTCGACGCAGCAGGCACTGCTCGTGCTCGCCGCGAGCGAGTCGGGCCGGCTCGCGGATCTCGCTCCCGCGTTACACGAGCTCGGGCTCGACGTGGCGGATCTCGACCCCGCCGAGCAGGCGAGACTCGTGACGTCGCACGACGAGACGATCGACTTCCGCCATCCGCTGCTCCGCTCGGCCGTCTACAACGCGGCCGGAACGGGCGCTCGCCGCGCAGCGCACCGCGCGCTCGCCGAAGAGGCGTCTCGCGACCGGCGGGCATGGCACCTCTCTGCGGCCGCGCCCGAGCGCGAGGACGATGTCGCAGACGCACTCGAGACGTCGGCGCTCGCATCGCGCAAGCGGGGCGGCCATGCGGAGGCTGCGGCCGCGTTCGAGCGCGCAGCAGAGCTGACGACGGACGGTGAGCGGCGTGCGCGCCGACTCGTGAGCGCCGCCGACGAATCGCGGATCGCGGGAGGCGGCGACCACGCTCTACGCCTGCTCGACGGGGCGCTCGAGAGTACGGACGACGCGCAGCTCGTCGCAGAGATCCAGCACCTCCGCGGCACGGTCGAGATGTGGCGCGGGGAGCCGGCCGAGGCGTACGCGGTTCTCGTCCACGGAGCGGAGGCAGTCGAGCCGATCGATCCGTCGAAAGCGGCGCGAATGCTCGCCGACGCCGCGTGGGCGTCGTTCATGGCCGGCGAGATCAACGACGGCCTCGAGGTGGCACGCCGGGCCTGCGCCGTGGCAGAACGCGCGGAGGAGCTCACCCAGGTGCTCGCCGGCGCGACGCTCGGGCTCGCGCTGCTCCTGCGCGGCGAGACCGACGATGCGCTGCCGCTGCTCGTCCGCTACCAGGAGCTGCTCGACGAGGGGGAGCACGGGTCGCGCGCGTACCACCTGCTGCGCCCGGCGGGCCAGGTGCTGACGTGGCTCGAGCGATACGAGGGGGCGGAAGCGCTCTTCCAGCAGACGATCGCGTCGGCGCGCGCAAACAGCGCGCTGGGCGCGCTCCCCTACGCGCTCGCGGGCCTTGCGAACGTCGACTTCCGCACCGGCCAGTGGGTGACCGCCTATGCCGGCGCGTCCGAGGCCGTCCGGATCGCGGAGGACACCGACCAGCGCACGCTGCTCGCGTTCGCGCTGATCTCGCTCTCACGCGTCGAGGCCGCTCTCGGCCGGGCCGACGACTGTCGCGCGCACGTCGCGCGGGCGCTCGAATGCTCGTCCGTCGGCGCGATCGCGGCACTCGCGTCCTCGATCCTCGGCTTCCTCGAGCTCGGGCTCGGGCGGGCCGAAGAAGCGATCGCGGCGCTCTCGGGCCTCGCGCAGGACGTTCGCAACCGCGGCCTCGAGGAACCGAACGTGATCCAGTGGGCGCCCGAGCTGATCGAGGCGTACGTCCGCGTCGGCCGCACGAAGGACGCGGAGCGGGAGCTCGAGTTCCTCGCCCGACAGGCGGAGCAGACGGGTCGGAAGTGGGCGCTCGCGACCGCCGCGCGCTGTCGCGTTCTGCTCGTGCCGGACGACGAGATCGACACGGCCTTTGCCGAGGCAATCGCGCTCTGGGACGAGACCACGCCGTTCCCGCGCGCTCGGACGCAGCTCTGTTACGGCGAGCGGCTCCGTCGCGCCCGGCGCCGCGCCGACGCGAGGGAGCCGCTCCTCGCCGCGCTCGAAGTGTTCGAGCGCCTGCGCGCCGTGCCGTGGATCGAGCGTGCCGCGAGCGAGCTGGCCGCGACGGGAGTGGCGGCGAGCGTCCGCGATCCGATCGAAGCCGAGCAGCTGACGCCGCAGGAGCTGCAGGTCGCGCTCGTCGTGGCGAAGGGCGCGACCAACCGCGAGGCAGGCGCTGCGCTCTTCCTCAGCCCCAAGACGATCGAGACGCACCTGAGCCGCGTCTATCGCAAGCTCGACGTCCGCTCGCGCACCGAGCTCGCGAACCTCGTCACCTCGGGTGGCGTCGCGGCGCTGTCGACCTGACCGCCCGGGAGGAAGGGTCCTCCCGCCGTCAGCTAGGAGAACCCACTCCCCACTCCTCCCGGGAGGTCTCGAGCGAGGAGAGGGTCACACCGCCGTCTAACCCGGGTCCAACCGGGATTCGATCGGCTCAGCTTCCGGCGGAGCGGAGCAGGCGGCGCCGGTCTCCCTCGATCTCGGCGTCGCGCCTGGCGAGGGTCATGTAGCGGCCGCCCGCGGCGATCAGCTCGTCGTGGGTGCCCTTCTCGACGACGCGCCCGTGGTCGAGGACGATGATCTGGTCGGCGTCGCGCACGGTCGAGAGCCGGTGTGCGATCGCGATCGTCGTCCTCCCCTCCGAGAGCCGGTCGAGCGCCTCCTGCACGAGCCGCTCGGTCTCCGTGTCGAGCGAGCTCGTCGCCTCGTCGAGGACGAGGATCGGCGGGTTGCGCAGCAGCGTGCGCGCGATCGCGATCCGCTGCTTCTCGCCGCCCGAGAAGCGATACCCGCGCTCGCCGACGACGGTGTCGTAGCCCTCGGGAAGCGCCGCGATCACGTCGTGCACGCGCGCAGCCTCTGCGGCGAGCTCGATCTCCTCGTCGGTCGCGTCCGGCCGCGCGAAGCGCAGGTTCTCGCGCACGGACGCATGGAAGAGGTATGCCTCCTGCGAGACGACGCCGACGAGGTCGGAGAGCGCCTGGAAGCTCAGGTCGCGGATGTCCACACCGTCGATGCTCACGCTCCCGCGCGTCACGTCGTAGAGGCGCGCGGTCAGGTAGCCGAGCGTCGTCTTGCCGGAGCCGGTCTCGCCGACGAGCGCAGTGGTCGTCCCCGCGTCGACGGCGAACGAGACGTCCTGGAGCGTCCACTCGTCGCCGTACTTGAACCACACGTGGTCGAACTCGACGTCGCCTGCCTCCCCGACCGCGAGCGCGTCGGTCCTCTCCTCGATGTCGATCGGCTGGTCGAGGTACTCGAAGATCCGGTCGAAGAGCGCGAGCGAGGTCTGCACGTCGAGGCCGACGCCGAGCAGCGAGCCGACCGGGAAGAACAGTCGCGTCTGCAGGGTCGTGAACGAGACGAGCATCGGGATCGAGACAGCCGTCGACCCGTGTGCGAGCGCCAGGCCGCCGAACCAGTAGACGGCGGCCGGCATGACCGCGAAGCTCGTCTGGATCGACGCCATCACCCAGCGGCCCGCCATTCGCTGGCGCACCTCGAGGTCGGCGAGTCGCAGCGAGTCCTGCTCGAACCGGTCGGCGAGCTCGCTCGTCCGGCCCATCGTCTTCCCGAGCAGGATCCCCGAGACGGAGAGCGACTCCTGCACCTGGCTCGAGATGTCGGCGAGCGTCTCCTGCGTCGTCTTCGCGATCTGCCGACGCTCGTTGCCGACGCGGCGCGTGAGCAGGACGAAGATGGGGAGCAGCGCGAACGCGAAGAGCGCGAGCTGCCAGCTGAGCAGGATCATGCCGACCATCGTCGCGACGACCGTCGTTACGTTCGACGCGATCGACGTTGCGGTGTTCGTGACGACGCTCTGCACGCCGCCGATGTCGTTCTGGATCCTCGACTGCACCTCCCCGGTGCGCGTGCGCGTGAAGAACGCGAGCGACAGGCGCTGGAGGTGGCGGAAGACCGCGGCGCGGAGGTCGTGCATCACGCGCTGTCCGACCTGGTTGGAGAGCAGTGTCTGGATCACGCCGAGTGCGCCCGTCGTGATCGCGATCGCGATCATCCCCGCCGCGTTGATCGACAGCGCCCGCGTGTCGTTCACCTGGATCGCCTCGAGGGCGCGCTTCAGCAGGAACGCGGGGACGACGCCGAGCGCGGCCGACACGACGATCAGCGCCAGCACTCCGCCGAGGCGGAGCTTGTACGGTGCGAACAGCCGGCCGATCCGGCGCAGGTTCGCGCGACGCACGGCCGGGTCCGCGGCGCGCTCGGCCGGTGCGTCGGACGAGTGGAAGAACATCCCCATCGCACTCAGGGTAGTGCGCGGGACGGAGTCAGCGGCCTGCGCAGCCAGAGGATGCTCCAGGGATTAGAGGTCGATTAGCGGCCACGCGCAGACTTCGGTTGAACTCCGGTGAACTACGCTCCTGCTGGAATGAAGGCAGTACGAATCCTCGTCGTGCTCCTGTGTGCGGGGGCTGCGGTCGTCGTCGTTCGCGGTGGAGGTGCGGCGAGGACGCCGAGCGGATTGGCGACGGTCGGCGTTGCGGGAGGCTGGCAGCCGGCGACCACGTTGGTTGATCAGCCCTCGAACCTTCGCGACGAGATCTGGGGGCCGTCGGTCGCGGTCGATAGCCGTGGCGATGCGACCGCGGCCTGGGAGTATCTGTCGGACAACCCCAGCGCGATCTCGGAGGCGGAGTGGACTCCGGGGCAGGGCTGGACGAAGCCGCAGACCCTCGACCAGGACGTGTCCGGCTCGCCGTCGGTCGCGGTCGATGCCCGTGGCGATGCGGTCGCGACCTGGACCGCGTTCACCGGGCTGGACTATCAGACCGGTCCCACCGCAAAAGTGCGTGCCGCATACCGGCCGGCAGGAAAACCGTGGGGCGCACCGCAAACGATCTCGCCCCCGGGCGACGAGGTGGTCGCCCCATATACGGAGCCGATCGCCGTGATCGACGGTCAGGGACGCGCTCTGGTCGGGTGGAATGTGGACCTCACCGACAACGGCGGCGGCCTTGAGGTTGTGGCTCGCTCGCAGGTGGGCGCCTGGACGACGCCGACGGTCCTGTCCGACAAACCCGACGCCTTCAGCCTCGTGATGAACGCCAGAGGGCAGGCGCTCGCGGTTTGGCAGGGGTCCGAGGGGACCGAGGGTGGCCTGTGGGTTGACTCGCGCTCGACGCAAGGAGACTGGTCTGCGCCGAGGGAGATCTCACCAGACGACGAGACCCTCTCCGGCTCGCCACCTCCTGCCGTCAACGCCCGCGGTGAGGCGGTCATCGCCTTTTGGGATGGCGCAACCAGCGCTCCGGCCGTCGCGATCGGATCGGTTGACGGGCGCTTCGGTCGACCGCAGAGGATCGGCCCGGCCCCCGTCGCCGCCGGGACGGTCTTGCTGGCCATGGCGCAAACCGGAGCCACAGTGGTGACCTGGAGGGCCAGCAACGGCTGTTGTGTGTACGCGATGTCGCGACGGGCGGGCGCACACAGATTTGGCAAGCAACGGCCGGTGTTCGTCGCTCAAGGCCATGAAAGCGTTGGCATCGATCAGGTTGTGATGGACGCGCGGGGCGACACAATCGCGCTCCTGTCCGAACAAGATCAAAACTTTCGCGAGGACCTCTACGCTGTGCGACGCCCGACGGGAGGGTCCTTCAACAAGGGCCGCGACCTTGGTGAGGTCAACGTAGACCACACCTTCTGTTTCCAGGTGCCGGTGATCGCGAACGCCCCGAACGGAAACGCCGTCGCAGTCTGGGGCGCAAGCGCCACCTACTCAGTAGGCGCAACCGGAACCGACCTGACCGACGTTGAATGCCATCGAGTCGAGGCAGCGACATTCACGCGCTGATCGGCCGGGTCAGGTTCGCGCGAGCGAGAACGACAGCTCGGGCGAGGACGCGAGCGTCTGGAAGACGACGCAGTAGCGCTCGGTCAGGCGCTGCAGGGTCGCCAGCTCCTCGTCGCTCGCGTCGCTCTCGAGCTCGAAGCGGAGCCGGATCGCCGTGAAGCCAACCGGCGTCTCCTTGTCGACCGCCATCGTCCCGCGCCAGTCGAGGTCGCCCTCGGCGTGGACGGAACCTCCGACCGACAGACCCAGAGACGTCGCCACGGCACGCATCGTCACGCCGGCGCAGGCGACGAGCGCCTGGAGCAGCATGTCGCCCGAGCACGCGAGCGTCCCGTCGCCGCCGGTTCCGGGATGCAGCCCTGCCTCGACGAGCGCGCGGCCGGTCTCGACCGAGCAGGAGATCCCGTCCTCGAGCGAGCCGTCGGCGCGCAGCGTGACCTGCGCCGCGCCGGGATCCTCGTCGTAGCGGTCCTTGAGCGGACGCTGCAGCGCGCGGAGCTCGTCACGCGTGATTGACGTGGCCACGCGCGCAGGCTATCGCTCGGACGCGGCTAGACGAGGTGCGCGACCGTTGCGCCGTCGGCCGACTGCGACTCCTGCCGCTCGACGAGCTGGTGATGCGCGAGCTCCTCCCGCACCGCCGCGCGGACCGCGCCTGTGCCGCGACCGTGGATCACCAGCACCGAGGGGACGCCGGCCAGCGAGGCGTCGTCCACGAACGAGCGCACGGCCTCGCGCGCCTCCTGCGCGCGGAAGCCGCGGACGTCCAGCTCGGTCGCGGCCGCGCGCGTCGGCGCCGCCACGATCGCGGCCGCCGGCTCTTCCGGCTCGCGCACCGGCGCGAGCAGGTCGGGCCGCAGACGGGCGAGCGGGACGCGGACGCGCTGGCCGCCGACCCCGATCACCTCCGCCTCGTCGCGCTCGATCGCGGCGATCGTCCCGCGGAAGCCGAGGTCGGGAGCCTCGACGGCGTCGCCGGCGGCGAGCGGGTCAGCGGGCTCGACGGCCGCGTCGAGCTCGCGCAACGCTCGCTCGGCACGGTCCGACCGCTCGGCCGCCGCGCCGAGACGGCGGTCGCGCTCGCGCTCCGCCGTCCGTGTCGTATCGGGGGTCGCACGGCGCGTGCGCTCGCTGCGCCGCGCGGCGCGAATCTCGTCGCGCAGTCCCCGCAGCTCCGCGCGCGCCTCGGCGAGCTCTCGCTCGGCCTCGTCGACCGCGGCCTGCCGGGCGCGCGCAGCGTCGGCGCGCACTCGCTCGATCTCCGCCTGGAGCTCCGACTCGCGCTCGCGCGCACGCTCCGCCAGTCGCTCCGCCTCGTCGGCATTTGCCTCCGCAGCGACGCGCGCCTCGGCGGCCTCCCGCCCCGCCGTCTCCGCCTCGGCGAGGAGCTCGGCGGTTCGCAGCCGCTCGGGCGCGACCCGCGCGCGCGCGTCGGCGACGAGCTCGGGGTCGAGGCCGAGCCGCTCGGCGATCCGCAGCGCTTGCGACGTCCCGGGCCGGCCGAGCGTGACGGTGTAGAGCGGCGCGTGCGTGTCCGGGTCGAAGCCCGTCGCCGCGTTGGCGACGTCCTCCGTCGCGCTCGCCCATTCCTTCAGCTCCGGGTAGTGCGTGGCGACGACCGTGAGACGCGCCTGTGCGACGAGCTGTGCGAGCAGAGCCTGCGCGAGCGCGGACCCCTCGGCGGGATCGGTGCCGGCGGCGAGCTCGTCGAGCAGCACGAGCGACCGGCCCGTCGCGGCGCGGAGGATCGCCACGAGGTTACGCACGTGCGCGGAGAAGGTCGACAGGCTCATCTCGATCGACTGCTCGTCGCCGATGTCGGCCAGCACGAGGTCGAACACGGGCAACGCCGCAGTATCAGCCGGCGGCCGCAGGCCCGCCTGGTGAAGGAGCGCAGCGAGTCCGAGCGTCTTCAGCGCGACCGTCTTGCCGCCTGTGTTCGGCCCGCTCAGCACAAGCGCGCGCAGCGACTCGAGGTCGAGGTCGATCGGCACCGCGGACGACGAATCGAGCAGGGGGTGGCGCGCGCCGATCAGGCTGACGGCGTGCGAGATCTCCACGGATGCTCCGCGCCAGCGATGCGAGACCGTCCCGCGTGCGAGCGCGAGATCGATCGCCGCGGCCGCGTCGACGAGCGCCTCGATCGCGTCGGCGTCCTCGCCGACTCGTGCGGACAGCTCGCGAACGATACGCTCGGCCTCTTCGCGCGCAGCGCTCGAGATCTCCGCCAGCTCGTTGTTCTGCTCCACGATCGCGAGCGGCTCGACGAAGAGCGTCTGGCCTGAGCCGGAAGCGTCGTGCACGATCCCCGGCACTTTTCCGCGCGCGCTCACCCTCACCGCGAGCACGGGACGCCCGCCGCGCTCGGTGATGAACGTCTCCTGGAGGAAGTCGTGCAGGTCGCCGCGGCGGACGAGCTTCGCGAGGTCGTCGCTCACCCGTTGCTGGCGCCTGCGCAGCTCCGAGCGCAGCTTGCGGAGCTGCGGCGATGCGTTGTCGCGCAGGTCGGAGCCGTCGTCCTCGACGCACGTGTGGATCGCCTTCGAGACTGCGGTCAGCTTCGGATCGACCGGTCCGGCGAGACCGTCGAGCAGCGGCGCCGCGTCGCGCGACGCGCCAAGAGCCTCTTTCGCCTGCAGGGCGACGTCGATCGCAACCGCAACGTGACGCAGGTCTCGAAGAGCGAGCTGGCCGTCCCGTGCAGCGTGCTTCACGGCAGGGCGAACGTCCTCGACGCCGGCGAACGACGGCTCGAGGCTCTCGTCCAGCAGGCCGACGACCTCGCTCGTCAGCGCCTGCGCTCGCTCGACCTCGCGGCGGTCGGACGACGGGACGAGCGCACGCGCCAGCTCGGCGCCGCACGGCGTCTCCGTCGCGTCCGCAAGCCGGTCGCGGATCGCGTCGAACTCGAGCACGTCGAGTGCGTGAGCGTCCACGGTCCGCAGTGTATTCAGCGCCTCTCGGCGCTCGATTAACGCGACCGAGGCGATCAGCGCTCGTCGACCTCGGCCGCGTACAGGTCGTACGGCATGTGCTCGAGGACCTCCTGTCGCGGGTTCGAGACGGTGAAGAACCGCGCCACCGCGCGCTCGTTCAGCCAACGGAGCTGCGGCTGGGCCTCGAGCACGCTGGCAATGGCAGCACGGTCGCCGCCGAGCGCCGTGAACTCGGCGCGGCCGCGCCACGGCTCGAGCACGTCGACCGCGACGTCCGCCGCTGCCTCGATCAGGACGCGTGCCTGCTCCTCGCGCCGTCTGCGGAACCGGTTCGACGACGAGCCGCCCTTCTTGTGGCGGCCCTTGACGAAACGTGCTCCGACCTTCGACGCCACGCGCGTCTCTCCGTCGAACACGCCGACCGCGAAGCCGCCGAGCCGGACGAGCAAGACCGCCACCACGTGGTCCTCCGCGAGCGCGTCGAGCAGCGGCGCGAGCTCGACCGTCTCGTACTGGGCCTCGTGCGCGAGCCCGAACGGCGGCACGACGCGGATCGTCTGTTCGCCGCAAACGATCGTCGCCGCGCCGTTCGCATAGATCGTGCGGCCCTCGAGATCCTCGAGCGGACCGAGCCGCTTGACGACGTTCTCGCGGCCGACGAAGCGAGCGGCCACTACATCGCGCGAGCGTGGGCGCCGATCAGGCCGGCTGCTTCACGTGCGCGATGTAGCCGCGAACGTCACCCGCCGGCTCGGAGTAGGCGTCGCCGAGCGCATCCTCCATCCGACCGAGGTACTCCTCGCACCAGCCGGGGAACTCGTAGTCGATCGCGCGCAGGAACTCGAGCGACGCGGCGAGACGGATGTCCGCGATGGACGGATGGTCGCCGCCGATGAAAGGCGTGTTCGCGAGGAAGAACGTGTGGTACACCTCGAGCGGCTTCGCGACCGCAGCCTCGGCGTCCTGCTGCGCCTGCGACTTCAGCTCGTCGTCCGCCTCGGACGAGCCGACCTCTCCCGGGTACTGGGGGAAGCCGAGCGCGGGATACGTCGCGCGCGCGAGCACCGGATAGAGCGTGCCGATCAAATAGAACATCGCGCTGTCGACCATCGCGCGCCGCCCCGGGTCGGTCGGGTAGAGGTCGTCGAGGCCGTGCTTGTTGGAGAGGTACTGCATGATCGCGCAGCTCTCCCACATCGATCCGTGCGGGAGCCCCTCCTCCTCGAGCAGCGGCGTCAGGTCGGCCGGGTCCTTGGCGAGGAACTCGGGCGTGCTCTTCTTGCCCCAGACGTCGAGCTCCTCGAAGTCGAGCCCCGCGGCCCGGACGAAGATGCGCGTGGACAGGTTGTTGACGCTCGGCTTCAGGATGCTGATCGTGTTGGCGGCCATCTGGGCCCTCCCTCGTCGCTCGTGGCTGAGTCTCTCACGGATGCTGTAGCGCCGGCATCACCTCGGAGGCGAAGAGCTCGAGCTGGCCTCCGAGGTCCGGGACACCCTCCACCCGCGTGCCCGACCAGGACTCGATCAGGCTCGGGTCGACCAGTCCGAGGGCCATGTGGCCGTACCCCTCGGGTGCGACGTCGGCCCGGATCCGCTCGATCCACTCATCGGGAGTGCCGGCGATCGAGAGCCGCTCGCCGACGTCGGCGGTCGTCAGTCGCAGTGCCTCCTCGACGTCGCCGCGCACGAACGCCTCGACGATCGGTGCAACGGCGGCGTACTCGATCCCGTGCCGCTCGACCAGCTCCGGTGCCATCGACGAGAGGTAGAAGGCCGCGGCGATCCGGGCCGCTTCCTTCGCGGCCGAGGAGTCCCGGGAGATCGCGCCGAGCACCGACGCGCACAGGTCGAACCCGGCGTCGAGCGACCGTCCCGCGCGCTCCGCGCCTCGACGCACGTTCTCCGCGGCGAAGGCGAGCGCCTCCCGGGAGTGGGCGCAGGCGACGTGCATGCCGTCCGCGATCTCGCCTGCGAGCCGGAACGAGCCCGGCCCCTTCATCGCGCCGATCTTCAACGGCAGCCGTTCCTGCACGGGCCTGGCCGCGGTGAACAGCCCCGCGTACCTGTAGTAGTCGCCCTCGTAGTCGATGCTCCCCTCCGCGAGGAAGCAGCGCATCACATGGTGCGCCTCCCGAAGCCGTGCGAGCGGCTTCGTCCCGCGCCACTCGATCCCGTACTGCTCGAGGAGCGCGAAGTTGCCGATCGAGAACACGATCTCTACGCGGCCGCCCGTGAGCTCGTCGAGGGTCGCGGCCTGCTGGGCGAGCAGCGTCGGCTCCTTGAGGATGACGCCGCTCACCTCCGGCCCGAAGCGGATCGCGCGCGTGCCCGGCGCCGCTGCCGCGAACAGGATCCACATGTCCTTGTGGTAGGTCTCGTCGGCGCTATAGCACGCGCGAAAGCCCAGCTCGTCCGCGACCCGGATCACCTCGATCAGCTCCGCCAGCGGCTGCTCCGGCAGGAGCTGGAGGCTGAAGTCCATCGCTAGCGCTCCACGAGCTTCGACTTGTACTCGCTCCGCTCGAGGCTGCCCCAGGGCACGAGCTCGACCCGCGTCTGCACGACGAGCACGCTGCGCAGTCGCTCCCGGATCGCATCCTCCAGGCCGGCTACTGCTTCCCGGCCCGGCGCGAGCTCGACGGACACGGGCAGCGGCGGCTCCTGCTTCACGCCGGGCGACTGCGGCCGCACGAGGATGTGGCCGCTGACTTCGGGTGCGAATCCGGTGACGACCTCTCGCACGGCCGAGGGGAAGACGTTGACGCCGCGCACGATCAGCATGTCGTCCGTCCGCCCGATGCAGCGGATGCGCGGGCCGGTCCTCCCGCACGGGCACGGGCTCGTCCGCACGATCACATGGTCGCGTGTCCTGAACCGCAGCAGCGGCGCCGCGCGATGCTGGAGATGGGTGAGCACGAGCTCTCCGGCAGCGCCGTCGTCGAGCTCGATCGGAGCTCCGGTCGAGGGCTCGATCAGCTCGGCGTGGACGTAGTCGCGCGCACCGAGGTGCATGCCGTCCTGCTCCTCGCACTCGCCCCAGAGCGAGGGGCCGATGTCGCCGATGCCCATCGCCTCGGTCACGCGCGCGCCCCAGCCTTCCTCGAGCATCGCGCGGAACGCGGGCTCGCCGCCGCCAGGCTCGCCGGCGACGAGCACGCGCCGCACGCTCGATGCTCGGAGGTCGGCACCGTGGTCCGCCGCCCACTCGACGAGATGCGCTGCGTACGACGGCGTGAACACCGCGGCGTCGGGGCGCAGCTGCTCGACGGCCAGCATCAGGCGCGCCGTGTTGCCGGTCCCGAACGGGACGTGACAGAGAGCGATGCGGTCGAAGGCCGCGAGCGCCGCGCCGGCGACGAACGGGCCTGCGTTGTACGTCGAGACGACGCGTTCGCCCGCGATTCCCGACGCGCCGTAGCTGCGGGCGGAGCCGATCACCCAGTTCTCGAGGTCGGAGGCGGTGAGCGGGATGTAGCTGGGAATCCCCGTCGTGCCGCTGGTCGAGTAGATGCGGACGAGGCTGTCGGGAT